>NZ_FNJS01000037.1:0-46829 GCF_900104405.1 Arthrobacter sp. ok909
TCGTCCCGGCCCGCAACGCCGCCAGAGTCAGCGGCAGCCCCGTCGTCAAGGCCCGGGCCTCGGACAAGAAGGCCCCGGCGGTGCGTTCGCTCACGGTCAGGACACAGGCCAGCTCGGCCACCAGCGCCATCTCCTGCCCGGCGCGGTCCCGCACGGATCCCGCCGGCGGGGCCAGGAACCTGGCCGCCCGCGCGTAGTCGGCGGCCAGCTGAACCTTCAACGCCGCCGTCCGGGCCTCCAACCGGGCCACCCCGGCCAACCCGTCCAACAACGCATCCGCCAGATCCCGCAACGGATCACCACCACACACGCCACCCGTATCCCGCAGCCGATTAGCATCCCGCTGGGCGCCAGCATTGCGCAAGTCATTGGTATCGCGGAGGGCACCGGTGCCGGGCGGATCAGACCGGTCGCCGCCGGACCCGAGCAAGGCAGCCAGCACAGCCACAGACGCGGCAACGGCCTCCACCGCTTCCCTGCTTTCCGCACCGTTGTCCACACTCGAGGCTGCTCTGCTCTCCACACTCTCAGCATCTCAGGAGCCACCGACAAAAATAGTGACATGGCCTGTCCTCGAAGCGGGTGCTGACTTAACAACCAAAAACCGTTTGAGAGCTGGTGTCAGGGTGCTGCGCTTCTCCAACAATCGAGCCGATTCTACTGAGACAAAGTTGCACGCGGCTCTTGCACCCTGGGAAAGTCGGGCCAGGTTTGGGTGCGCGAGTTCAGGCAGTGCAGCGTTCGTGGCGGGGCCAGAGCAATCACGTTGGTCCCGCTCAGGTGGCCTGTGCCAGAGTCTCCGAGAGTCGTGGGAGTATTTGTCCGCGCCAGCCGCCGCCCATAATCCGGTGGGCGATCACGTGGCTGGGCTCCTCCGGGTCAAATCCTTCATGCGCTAGGAACAAGCGGGTACCGCTGCCTTCTGGGACCAGCGTCCACGTGACGGTACTGCTCAGGTTGTTGCCGGCATTGGCATCCCGCCAGGAGATCCGCAGAAGTCTTTCCGGATCGATTTCGAGCACTTCGCTCGCGACCAGGCCGCTGAAGCCTGCGGCAGGCACCGGTATTCCTCGCATCGTGTATCGGTGGCCGACCACCGGCCGGAAGTCGTTCTCCATGAGCCACGTGGCGATCAGGTCCGGTTCTGTGAGCGCACGCCACACCTTCGAGGGCGGGTGGGGGAGAAATTCGTCGAGTTCAATCGCGGTCAATGTGGCCGACATCAGGGGTCCTTGAGGTTGTCGAGAGTGGTGTTCAGGTCTTCCAGGCGGCCGCGCCAGAACATCTCGAATGGAGACAACCAAGAGGCGACGTCTGCCAGGGGCCCGGGCGTCAAGGTGTAACGGGTCGCGCGGCCATCGCGTTGCTCGGAAACGAGGCGCCGATCCAGGAGGACCTTCATGTGCTCAGACACGCTGGGCCGGGCCATGTCGAACTGCTCCGCAATTTCGCCGGCAGTTCGAGGACCACCAAGCAAGAGGAAAAGAATGTCCCGCCTGGTCGGGTTGGCCAGCGCACCAAAGATCAGGTCGGCAGGAGAGTCTTTCGTTCTGACAGGCACAGCACATTTTATGTAGGAAAAATCCTACGCGTCAACCGCTGCTGGGCGGATATTCGGATGGAGGCCATGCCGGGACCGGCGCGGCGGGTGCGATTTCCCGGCGGCGGTGCACGCTCACGCGGCATCGGTCCAATAGGAAAGCCTCCGCGCGAGTCAAGGACTCAAGCGCGGAGGCTCCCGACTCTCCAAGCTGGGGGACTGGAGGGTCAACACAATTCTAGCGCCTGGACGGCGTGGCGGCCCCTATGCCCTGCTTCTGCGACCGGCTACTGCTCCGAAGATGAGCAGCACAATGACGGCGCCCAGAATGGAGAGGAGCCAGGTTCGCAGGTCGAAGAAGTTCCCGAGGCCTCCTCCGAAAATCAATGATCCGATCCAGCCGCCGAGGATCGCGCCCACGACGCCCAGCACGAGCGTGACTACCCAGCCGCCTCCCTGCCGGCCGGGAAGCAGTGCCTTGGCGATGGCTCCTGCAATAAGCCCGAGAATGAGAAAAGCGAGAATCCCCATGACTGTACTTCCTTTCCGTGGACTGGCCGTGGAATGCGGCCGTAAGCATGATTCAATCAGCATGCTTAGTAGTTCGCAATACCTGATGCCCTGCGATTGACGAAGTTTTTCGACTCGTCAGTCCGGCTCCGCCCTTCTTGTTCGCCGTTGTTTAGGCGAAAACGTGAGTGCGCCACATGGAGGGCCCGCTGGGCTACCTGCTTCATCCGGGCCTGCTACCAGCAGAGCCGCGGGTGGCTGTGGTCCGCGGGGGAGCGAGGGGAACCCGTGAGATTGTCGATCCGATCCGCCGTCGGGCGCGGGTCGCATTTGCCCTGTTCGAGAATAAATCGACTGTCTATCCTGTTTGTAACGACCGCCGCGACACGCGGTCCACAGGCCGCCGGCACGTCCCGGGAAGCCTTCCCGCTCCGGGGGCCGTCTCGATGAGGAGGCGTCCATGTCCAGTCCTGATGTGCCAACGCGCGGACCAGCCAGATCCGGTCCCTACGCCATCGCCGGAATCCTGTTGGGCGCCGCCATTGTGATTCCGTTGTTGGTGCCCGCGTATTCCTTTGATGAGCCGCGCCTCGCAGGTATGCCTTTCTTCTACTGGTATCAGATGATGTGGATTCCGGTCACTGCGGCGTTGGTGGGTATCTCCTACTGGCTGGTTAGCAAGGAGGACCGTCGCAGGCGCGATTCCGTACGTGGCATCTCTAGTGCGGGGGAGGAGTGATGAGCGGGGCCACCATCCCTCTGGCCGCCCCGGACCGGCCAATTAACGTCGTCGCACTCACCATTGTGATCATTCTCTTCGTCTTGGTGGCGGCGCTGGGTTTCGTTGCTGCGCGGTGGCGTCGGGAAGAGACGACAGGGCTGCACAGCCTGGACGAGTGGGGCCTCGGGGGCCGCGGCTTCGGAACCTGGGTGACCTGGTTCCTGCTCGGCGGCGACCTCTACACGGCCTATACTTTTGTGGCCGTTCCGGCTGCGATGTGGGCCACGGGAGCCGTCAGCGGCTTCTTCGCGGTGCCTTATACGGTCGTGCTGTACCCGATCGTGTTCCTGCTGATGAGCCGGTTGTGGTCCGTCTCGCACCGGCATGGGTTCGTCACGCCGGCCGACTTCATTGGCGGCCGCTACGGCAGCAGGGCGCTGACCCTGGCCGTGGCCGTCACCGGCATTGTCGCAACGATGCCCTACATCGCGCTGCAGTTGGTCGGCATCAAGTCGGTGCTCACAGTCCTGGGCCTGGGGAGTGCGGAAAACGTGCTGCTAACGGACCTGCCGCTGATCATCGCGTTTGTTGTCCTGGCCGCCTATACCTACACGTCGGGTCTGCGGGCGCCGGCCCTGATCGCCGTTGTGAAGGATCTGCTGATTTATCTGGCAGTGATCGTGGCGGTAATCTACCTGCCGGCCAAGTTCGGGGGCTGGGGCACCATTTTCGGCGCTGCTGAGACGAAACTTGGCACGGTCAACCCGGCGACCGGCAAGCCAGTTGGAATATTCATTCCGGGCGCTACCAGTTATTCCGCGTACTGGACGCTGGCTCTGGGCTCGGCCCTGGCGCTGTTTATGTATCCGCACTCGATCACGGGGGTCTTGGCGACCAAGAGCAGGAACACGATTCGCAGGAATGCCGCGGTGCTGCCGTTGTACTCGTTGATGCTGGGGTTCCTGGCGCTGCTGGGCTACGTGGCGATCTATGCCGGTACCAAGCCCATCGACTTGAATGGCGCCGTCAACCCGCAGCTCGTTGTCCCGCAGCTGTTCTTGGATGAGTTCCCGGCCTGGTTCGCCGGCATCGCTCTGGCCGCCATCGCCATCGGTGCCCTGGTCCCCGCCGCAATCATGTCAATCGCCGCGGCGAACTTGTTCACCCGCAACATCTACCGGGATCTGATCCGGCCTGAGGCCACTCCCCGGCAGGAAGCACACGTCTCCAAGATCGCATCGCTTGTGGTGAAGTTCGGTGCCCTGATTTTCGTCATTGCCATGGACCAGTCGGCAGCAATCAACATGCAGCTCCTCGGCGGCATCTGGATCTTGCAGACCTTCCCGGCGATCGTGGCGGGGCTCTACACCCATTGGTTCCATCGCTGGGCGCTTTTCGGCGGCTGGGTAGCCGGAATTGCGTACGGCACTATCGCGGCCTACAACGTGGTCAACCCCGTCACGAAGGCCAATTTCGGCGGCTCCATCGCGGCCATCCCCGGCACTGACATACAGGTCTACATCGCTGTCGTGGCATTTGCGATAAACCTTATTGTTGCCGCCGGACTGTCCCTGCTCTTCCACGCAATGAAGCTCCCCGGCGGGAATGACATCACCCGCAGCTCGGACTACGGTGCGGACGAGAACGATCCGAAGGTCGCCGAGATCCAGCGGGAGTTTCCGCTCGCAGAGCCCGGCCCCACAGTCTGACATGGTCTGAGTCGACGGCCACGGTCTGAGTCGACGGCGGCCCCGGGGGCCGCTCGCCGGCGCCGCCGGGTCTACGGCCAGGCAGAGGACCCGCCTGGCCCGGTCGGGTTCAGTCCTTATCGAGTTCCTCGAGGAGGGTCTTCGCTGCCGTGGCGATGTCGTCGTGGTCGTTCTGGGCGGCCCGGCTCTCGATGGCAAGAATCGCGCACCGATGAAGCCGCCGGAAGTCCCCGAAGGGAAAGCTGTAGCGTCCCTTTGTAGCAGGCGTCTTTTCGCTGTCTTCGCCCAGATGCCAAGTGCTGTATTCCGTGTAGCCGTGCTTGTCGATGAACGCGTTTTCCTGGGCAGCATCGGGGGCATGTTCGCTCCAGTCGTCCCTCGAATCCCGGGCGATCCTTGCGTCCTTGATCAACTGCTTGGCATGACGCAGCGCCGCAGTGTTGAGCTTGATTGTCATGCGGGGCCTCCTGAGTCGTATTTTTCCGGGTCCGCAGGTGTACCGGGTCAATGGGTGCTAAATGCAGGCGCCCCGGACGTGAGTCAGCTCTGAACGCCGACAGCGGTGTCCGCCGACCGGGGCAGTCGATGCTCGGGCCGCTGGACTACTTCTGGGTGCGTGGCCCGGAATCCTTACCGGGTTTACGGGTGGCATCCACGGTGCCGTCCGCTCCGTAGTCGCCCTCTGAATACCGGCCTATTTCAGATTCTGCCGTGCGGCCGCGGATAGTCCCGGCGTCGCCATAGTCGGCCTCCACATACCGTCCCGATTCCGTGGCTTTGTCGCCCAGGGGCTCGGGCAGGCCGCCCTCGCTACCGGCCGCGCCGTAATCCCCTTCGGTATATTGGCCTTCCTCGTCTTCCGCGTGCCGGCCGGGTTGCGCGCCGGCTTTGCCATAGTTGCCTTCCACGTAACGGCCCCGCAGGTCTGGCTCTTCGGGCTTCTTTTTCGTTCCCGCTTCATCCGGGGTGTTCTCAAAGCCGCTGT
Source organism: Arthrobacter sp. ok909 (assembly GCF_900104405.1). Taxonomy (NCBI): domain Bacteria; kingdom Bacillati; phylum Actinomycetota; class Actinomycetes; order Micrococcales; family Micrococcaceae; genus Arthrobacter; species Arthrobacter sp. ok909. Next base: position 5,466 of record NZ_FNJS01000037.1, read on the forward strand.
TGTCGGTCATGATCGTGCCTTTCCCGAAACGAACTCTGCGTCTTCTGCGGCGCAATTTAAGTTTAGCGATGGCCGCCGCGGAGCAATAGGCAGCGGTCACCGCGCGGACTGTCTCCGTTAGAAAGCCCTGGATAAGCGCTCGGCCAAACTTCAGAGGGGGCAGGTATTCCTGCGCCGCCGCGCCAGCGCGATGACTCTCTTCCGTCGCCTCTAGTTCACCCTCGCCCGGGCCGCCGCAGCAGGACCAGTCACGCGGGGGGAGTTCCACCCCATGGCCCTGTGTTGCGGTAGTCGGGCTTCGTCGTCAATGTAAGAGGGCCATTTTCAGCCCGCATACGCTGGGAACGGCCCCTAGACGGCGTCGGGCCGCTGATCGCCCTTGTGGCTCCGCAGGTTCTCCTGCACCTTGCCGAACAAGTCCTTGATGGTCGACTCCGTATTGGTGAGCATGTCCGGCTGGACGTAGACCTGTTGGGCGGGAGACAAGCTGTAATGGGACGGGAGGCCACCCGTGCCGTCCACGCCTTCCAGGGCGATGGTCACGCTGCCTTCCTTCCGCGCAATGGCGCCGATCCGGCCGAAGACCACGGTAAATTCGTCCGGCTGGAAGCTCACGGTTAGCCCGACATGCGCCCGGCTCAGGTCGCTTGCCGCGACGGCCTTCTCGTTCCCGGTTCCTGCATAGCTCATGTCCATCTCCCCGACAGTTGGTGGCATTGGCGCGTCGTACGCGAGCAGTCTACGTCTGGACCCGGAGGCCGGAAAGGGACCCGCCGGCTGCCCGATACCGGACCGGGTTCGCTCTGGGGGAGAATGCGTTCATGACCAAAGACGATCTTCGGCCTGTCTACTTCCTTTCGGACAGCACCGGCATCACCGCAGAAACCCTCGGCAACACCCTGCTCACCCAGTTCCCCGCGAATAACTTTGACCGCATCACGGTCCCTTTCATCACGACCGTTGAGCAGGCCAGGACCGTGGTCGGCACGATCGACAGCCTGGCCGTCGCCGGCCTCCAACCGATCGTCTTTTCCACCGCGGTCAGCAGCGAGATCCGCCAGGTCCTGGCGACGTGCAACGGGATCATCGTGGATCTCATCGGCACGCATGTCGGGCAGCTGGAGCGGGCCCTCGGTTCGCCGGCCAGCGGCGAACCCGGCAGGGCGCATGGCCTGGGCAATGCGGAGCGCTATCAATCCCGGATGGCCGCCGTCGAATACGCCATGGAACACGACGACGGGCAGAGCCTGCGTGCGCTCGAAAAGGCCCAGGTTATTCTGGTGGCCCCGTCACGATGCGGCAAAACGCCCACCACCATGTATCTGGCGCTGCAACACGGCATCTTCGCCGCGAACTTCCCGCTGGTGGATGAAGACTTCCAACGCGAAGGGCTCCCCAAGCCGCTGAGGCCTTTTGTGGAGAAGTGTTTTGGTCTCTCCTCCAACCCCCTGCGCCTGAGCCAGATCCGCACGGAACGGCGCCGCGGCTCATCGTACGCGTCGCTGCGGCAGTGCGGGTTCGAGTTGCGCAGCGCCGAGCAGTTGTACGTCTCCCATAGGATTCCATACCTGAATTCAGCCACGGTCTCCGTGGAGGAAATGGCGGCCACCATCCTGCAGCGGATGAACCTCAAGCATTAGGGAAAAGTTTCACAAACCTTGTGTGGCGGACGTCATATGGAAAGAGAGCCTCAGACCTGTCAGTGTGGACAGGACTTGCGCCCATCAACCGGCCATCGCCGCGAGCGGGGCGCCGCACCTGCATGCCATCTTCTGCAAAGGAGCAGTAATTATGACGACGGACATCCTGTGGTTCTCAGAACTCGGACTCAAGGACCTGGACCGGGTGGGCGGAAAGAACGCTTCCCTCGGCGAAATGGTGCAGAACCTGACCTCGGCCGGGGTCCAGGTTCCCGACGGCTTCGCCACGACCGCGGATGCCTACCGCAACTTCCTGGCAGACTCCGGCCTGGACCAGAAGATTGCCGATCGGCTGGTCGGCCTGGACACTGACGATGTGACGGCCCTGGCCTCCGCCGGGCAGGAGATCCGGGCCCTGATGCGCGAGACGCCCTTCCTGCCGGACTTTGAAGTGCAGATCCGGAACGCCTACCAGCAACTGGTGGACAAGCACGGCGGCTCGGAGGACCTGTCCTGGGCGGTCCGTTCCAGCGCCACCGCGGAAGACCTTCCCGATGCCTCCTTCGCCGGGCAGCAGGAAACGTTCCTGAACGTCCGCGGGATCGAGAACATCCTGCTCGCCATCAAGGATGTGTTCGCCTCCCTCTACAACGACCGGGCGATCGCCTACCGCGTGCACCACAAATTCGAGCACGCTGAGGTGGCGCTCTCGGCCGGCATCCAGCGCATGGTGCGCTCCGACGTCGGCGCCTCCGGCGTCATGTTCACCATGGACACAGAGTCCGGGTTCCAGGACGCCGTGTTCGTCACGTCCTCCTACGGTCTCGGCGAGGCCGTCGTCCAAGGCGCGGTCAACCCCGACGAGTTCTACGTCTACAAGCCCGCGCTGCAGGCCGGACGCCCCGCCATCCTCAAACGAGGACTGGGCGAGAAGGCCCTCCAGATGACCTACACGACCAGCCGCGAAATCGGCCGCACCATCGACTTCGTGCCGGTTGAGACGTCATTGCGGAACCGCTTCAGCCTCAGCGACGCCGACGTCGAACAGCTTGCCCGGCACGCCGTCGCCATCGAAAACCACTACGGCCGCCCGATGGACATCGAATGGGGCAAGGACGGGATCGACGGCGGCCTGTACATTCTGCAAGCCCGCCCGGAGACCGTGCAGTCCCGCCGGGCCTCCGGAAGCCTGAGCCGTTTCCGCCTCAACGGAACCAGCCGGGTGCTGGCCGAGGGCCGCGCCATCGGCCAGCGCATCGGTGCCGGCAGCGTCCGCATTCTCACCGCGATCGACCAGATGGCCGCCTTCAAGACCGGCGATGTCCTCGTCGCCGACATGACCGACCCGGACTGGGAACCGATCATGAAGCGTGCCTCCGCCATCGTGACCAACCGCGGCGGCCGCACGTGCCACGCGGCCATCATCGCCCGGGAACTGGGGATTCCCGCCGTCGTCGGCACCGGGGACGCCACAGAAGCCCTGTCCGACGGCCTCGAAGTGACCGTCTCCTGCGCCGACGGTGAAACTGGCGTTATTTACGAAGGGCTCCTGGACTTCAGCGTCGAGGAAACCGAGATCACCCAGCTGCCCGAGGCCCCCATCAAGGTCATGATGAACGTCGGCACCCCGGAACAGGCGTTCACCTTCGCGCAGCTGCCCAACCACGGAGTGGGCCTCGCCCGGCTCGAATTCATCATCAACCGCCAGATCGGCATCCACCCGAAGGCACTGCTGAACCTGGCCGAGCAGCCGGCGGACGTCGCCGCGGAAATCCGTGAGCGGATCGCCGCGTACGACAGCCCGCGCGAGTACTACATCAAGCGCCTGGCCGAAGGCGTGGCCACCATCGCGGCGGCTTTCGCGCCGGAACCCGTGATTGTTCGCATGTCCGACTTCAAGTCCAACGAGTACGCCAACCTGATTGGCGGGCCCGCCTACGAGCCGCACGAAGAGAACCCGATGCTCGGCTTCCGCGGCGCCTCACGGTACCTGGAGCCGTCCTTCCGGGACTGCTTCGACCTCGAGTGCGAGGCCCTGTCCTTTGTCCGCAACGAGATGGGGCTGACCAACGTCAAGCTGATGATCCCGTTCGTGCGGACCCTGGACGAGGCCCGCGGCGTCGTTGACCTGCTGGCGGAGAACGGCCTCACCCGCGGTGAGAACGGCCTCGAGGTGATCATGATGTGTGAGATTCCGTCCAACGCGCTGCTCGCCGACGAGTTCCTGGACTACTTCGACGGATTCTCCATCGGCTCCAATGACATGACCCAGCTGGCCCTGGGCCTGGACCGGGATTCCGCGATTGTTTCGGGCGGCTTCGACGAACGCGACCCTGCCGTCAAGAAGCTCCTGAGCATGGCCATCAAGGCCTGCAAGGCGCGCGGCAAATATGTGGGCATCTGCGGCCAGGGTCCCAGCGACCACATGGACTTCGCCGAGTGGCTGGTGGCGGAAGGTATCGATTCCGTCTCCTTGAACCCCGATACCGTGGTGGATACCTGGCTCCGGCTCGCCGGCGGGCCCGTCGAGTCAGGGGTTGGCGCCGAGGCGAACTGACAGCACGACGCCGAGGGAACGGCAGGCGGCACGCCCGCCGGGCAGCACGGTCTATTCATTTCAGGCCGTGCTGCTGTGGCCGCACCGACCGCCTGGCTCGTAACGCAAGACCCTACGCCATCGGCTCGCGACTCATTTCCTGCGGCCGGCCAACCGGTTCTCTCGACTGGGGAACAACGGAGCCGTTATATACGTTGCAGTTCCGTCAGGTAAGAACGTCAGAGAAGAGAATGACCCCAGTGGCAACTGATTACGACGAAGTACGATCCGACGTCAAGGAATCCCAGGACCGGTCCCTTGAGGCGCTGCAGTCCGCGAACGCACCGGATGCCCGCAGCGTTGCGCGTGAGTTGGACGAGGCCGACGCACTGGATGAAGCGATGACCCCGGGCGGCGAGTTTGTCGCCGAAGAGCTGATCGTTCAGGTGATTCCCCAGGCGCAGGATGAGTTCACCTGCTATTCCTGCTTCCTGGTCCGGCACCGGTCCCAGCTTGCTCGCGAAAAGGACGGCCACTCGTACTGCATTGAGTGCGAGGGATAAGACGAACTAGGTCCCGACGCCGGGAAGCCGCCGCCAGGCCGAAACTGGTCAGATCCTCTACCGCAAGACCTGCGGGGCGCCGGCCGGCACGCTGGCTCCCGCTCTCGGAGTCTAATCCGAGGAGCGTGGTGGTCTTGCGGCCACCGTACTTGAGGAAATTGTTGCAGGGTTCGCCCATGTGGCCGTTGGGCTGGAGACCACGAAAGTGGTCTCCAGCCCAACTCCAGTTAAGTAGCTTGGTGCGGTTCAGCTCGTCATTCGGCGGGCTCGAGCTGGGCTTCCGGCTTAACCTGGATAGCGTCTGGTTTCACAGCCACTCCCATGGCCAGATAGTAGGCAACGCCGGCGAGGACAAGCCCGACGGGCCATGCAAAGGCGGCCACCGCGTTGAGCGCCGGGACGAGTGCCATGACAGCGGCGATTGCAGCCGTCGGGATGAAGACGGCGATGGCTTTGGGGTTGAATCCCTTCCGGAAGAAATACTCGCCCGTTTCATCCGAGCGGTAAAGGTCCCTGAGGTTGATGACTCCCCGGTTGATCAGGAAGTAGTCAGCGGCCATGATCCCGAACAGGGGGCCCAGGAAAGCCCCCAGACCGCCGAGGAAGTAGTTGACTACAACGGGATTTGAGTACAGGTTCCACGGCATGACCAGGAGCGCCAGTACGGCGCTGATGATGCCGCCGCGGCGGAAGTTGATGTGCTTGGGCCAGACATTGGCAAGGTCGTAGGCGGGGGAGACGAAGTTTAGGACGACGTTCACACCGATTGTGGCGACGATGAACATGACTGCGCCGATGACCAGGACGAAGGTATCGGGGACTTTGGCCAGAATCAGAGCGGGGTCGGTGATGGCCTTACCGAAGACGACGACGGTTCCAATTGTCATAGTGATGCTGATGGCAGCGAAGGCAGCGAAGTTTACCGGGATTCCCCAGAAATTTCCGCGGATCACGGACCGCTCGGACTTGGCAAAGCGCGTGAAGTCGCAGTAGTTCAGCAACATGGTGGCGTAGGTCGCGACAAGGAGGAAGGCTCCGGTGAGTACGCCACGGACCACGTCTCCGCCAGCCAGCGGATTGATTGACAGGTCCATCGGGATGTTCCAGCCGGCCAAAGCAAGAAGCCAGACAGCCATCCCCAGCATGACAGCCCAGACGATGGGGCCGGCCCAGTCCTGGAAGCGACGGACGGCCTCCATTCCGCGGGTGATGACCAGAAGTTGCAGGATCCACAGCAGAATGAAGCAGGCCCAGCCAAGGAGGGATAGCCCGAGGAAACTTTGGTTCTGCCATTGCTGGAGGTCGGGATCTATCCTTAGGAGCAGCACGACGACGGCCATGGATGCGAGATATGTCTGGATGCCGTACCAGCAGATGGCGATAACCGCGCGGATGAGGGCAGGAATGTTGGCTCCCCAGATCCCGAAGCTGATTCTGGCCATGACAGGAAAGGGTACGCCCGTCCGCTGCCCCATCTTCCCTGCCCAGTTCATGCCGAAGAACAGTATTGCGGTGCCGATCAGAATGGCCGCCAGGACCTGCCAGCCGGTGAGCCCGATGACAAACAGGCCTGCAACGAAGGTGTACGTGCCGATGTTGTGGATTGCGGACATCCATACCGCGAAGAAGCTGTACGAGGTCCATTTTCGTTCCGTGGCGGGAGCGAGGTCTTCGTTATAGAGCCGGCCCGTGGGGTCAAGCGCGGCCAATGATTTGTGATCTGTTTCCATGATGACTCCTTTGTCAAACATTTCTTGTAATCGGTGGGAAGGGTCGGGGACGGGTTCGGTCGTGATCTGGTTTCGAAGTTAGGCCCGGCTGTGGTGGTCCGCGAGTTCTGCGGGGCGGCCTGGTCCTTCGCGGAATCCTCGGCGCTCGATGAAGCGTCCGACGGGTCCGGGGTCGTGGAAGCCGTTCTCGTCCAGGACGATTCGCCCGGCGCAGACCACAAGCTGCGGCCATCCCCGGAGATTCTTGCCGTCGAAGGGAGAGAAGTCTGTTCCCATGTGTAATCCGGCACCGGACACGGTCCGGACCTCGGCGGGATCCACAAGCACGAGGTCGGCATCGTATCCGGGTGCAATGATGCCCTTGCCTGGAACGGCATTGATACGGGAGGGGGCGGCCGCGAAGACTTCGGCGAATCGCTCGGCTCCGTGGCCGTCGGGGGAGACTAGCTCGGTAAATGTGACAGGCATGCGGGTTTCCACGCCGGGGAGACCGTGTGGCATCTGGCGAATGTCATCGCTCCGCTCAAGCTTTTGCGAAAGGTCATAGCAGGAGTGGTCGGATGAGACGGTGTGGACTGCGCCGGAGAGCATTCTGTCCTTGAGCGCCGCCACGGTCTCGGGGCTGCGCATTGGCGGGCAGCATGCGTACCACTCGGGAAACTGTTCGCCGTAGACGGAATCGTCCAGGGCCAGGTAGTGGGGGCAGGTCTCCGAATAGGCCGAGAGGCCCCTCAACTGCGCATCGGTCACGAGATCTACAGCCCCGGGGGTGGACTGATGAACGAAGTACACCGGAGCGCCCGTGTACTCGGCCATCGCCAGGGATTCCTTTACCGAGACTTCCTCTGCCAGTTCAGGTCGGGTCCGGGGGAGATGACGGATGCCGATATCACCGGCAGCAGCATGGGTCTCGGTGCAGTCGGTGATGATGGCATCGTGCTCGGCGTGGATGTAGGTGAGGCCGTCGAGCCGGACCATCTGCTTCATGACCTGCAGGATCGTGTCGTTGTCCGCCATGGTGGACCCGCGATTCGTCGCGTACATCTTTATGGAACGGATTCCCATCTCCGCGAGACGTTCGAGCTGGGCAGGCACTGTCTCATCCCACGTAACGACCGATCCGTGCAACCCCACGTCGCAGCGGGATTCCCGGGCCAACGTGATCTTGTTTCGCGCAGCCTCCAGCGGCGTCTCCACAGAGTCCCTAGGTATCCCGAAGTCGAGGATCGTAGTTGTTCCGCCCCACAACGCAGCAATGGACGTCACGGCGAAGTCATCGAGGGTGTGGAATCTGCCGGTAACCTGCGCCACGTGGCAGTGCCCGTCCACGCCTCCGGGGAACAGCAGGCGCCCGCCGGCGTCGACGGTGGCCGCCGCTTCCGGAACGAGGGTATCGGCATCAACAATCTCTACTATTTTCCCGCCCTGGATGACCACGTGTGCGTGGCGGCGTCCGTCCGCGTTGACGACTATGGCGTTAGAGATCACAAGGTCTGGATGATTCTCCATTTGGGCTCCTGTTCATTCGACGGTTGGCTTTTCGTGGTGACCCGAATTTGGGTGCGCTTCAGGAAGGGTTCGGCCTGCCAGGTAAGGCAGTCAGTCCCCTGGTGGTTTGGTTCAGGTTAGTGAGTCAGATAGTAGTCTTTGCGGTACTTCTGGATGTGGTCGCGGGAGACGCGGCCCGCACGTTCCGGGTCGCCGCTGGCGATCGCCTCGTAGAGGCTGCGATGTTCCCTGATCAGTTCCGGCAGGTCGGTCGCGTGCCGGAACAGCCAATGCATCCGCCCCTGCAGCGGTTCCAGGGCCGCCCGGAGGAATTCATTTCTTGCAATGGTTGTAATCGCGTCATGGAACTGGTTATTTGCCGCGTGGGCCTCAAAAATCGATCCGACCTCGAGACTGTTCTGTGCCCGGTCCAGCAGGGAACTGAGATCGTTGAGTTCGGACGCTGTTGCCCTCACCGCAGCCAGCTGGCTAGCCAGGACCTCCAACGCCAGCCGCACATCGAACAAATCGGCAACTTGTTCCGGCGTCAGGCTACTGACAACGATGCCCCGCGAGTTCGCCCGCTCGCTGACCAGGCCCTCCTGACGCAGCATGCGGAGCGCCTCTCGGATCGGCAACCTCGAAACGTTGAACTCGTCCGCAAGGTCGCGCTCCACCAGACGGGCTCCTGGTGCGTAGTCCCCCTCAAAGATCCGGTTACGGATCGCGTCCCGCACGGTTTCCCGCAACGGGCGGTCATCGATCTTTGCTGAACTTTCCACAGTGCGTTCCTTTGCTGGTTCGCCGAACTGGCCAGGCTAGCGACGCATACCGGCTGTCTCATACGGCCAAAGTAAGATGATTGGCCTGGGAGGGCGGAGAATATCCATCCACCGAAAGCCGGATCCTGATCGAATGCCTCGTTCGAGGACTCGGTTGGGATACATCTACGGGATCCCCTTTTGGGATCCCAAAATCAGTGTCCTTCATCACATTTGCGAAAGTCAAGGGTTTTAGCGTAGGTGCAGAACGTGACTGTCCGCCGAAATCCCGTAGCACCGGTTCGCGACGCCCTGTCAGGCGCTGACTGCAGTCGCCGCCGGCAGGGGAGCGGCACCCATGAGGCTGTGGTGCGGACAACGGGCTACATTGTTATCGAGCTCAAGACCGGCTAGCTCCAGCGCGAATATGTCGGAAAGCTCAATTTTTGTCGGTGAGCGCTCAGGAGGATGAATGCCCTCCTGCTAACTTCGGGCACAGGAGTCTGGGAGTTTAGGGATCGCTCTCTCCTAACTGCACACCGCGGCCGACAAAAATGGATGTGTCACCACTCCCCGGGAAGCTGACCATGGGGGAGCATCACGACGTCGTTGTCATCGGGGGCCGGCCAGGCCGGGCTCGCGATGAGCAATGTCCTGCAGCACAGGGGGCTCCCGTGCGCGAGAACACTGAAGTCCGTGTCCTCGCTGAACACGGCACGGGTGACGGCTTCGACGCATTCCTCGCTGACGGTTCCATCCACGCCCGACGCGTGGTGATAGCAGCCGGCCCGTTCCAGCTTCCCCGCGTGCCCCGGCTGGCTCATGAGGTCTCATCGTCGCGACTGCAGCTCGACCCCACGCATTACCGCTCTCCGGCGGCGTTGCCGGGAGGCCGTGCTGGTAGTGGGCAGCGGCGCCTCGGGCTGTCAGATCGCCGACGAGCTGCTGCGCGCCGGGCGCGGCGTGTACATGTCAGTGAGCCGGCACCGGCGCGCACCGAGACGCTTCAGGGGCAAGGACATCTACTCTTGGCTGGAGGCATTAGGCCGCTTTGCGCAGACAATCGACAGCTTTCCCTCGCGTCAATACCCACCTTCGACGGTCGTCACCGGCGTGAGGGCGGCTACGACGTCAACGTTCGGCAACTCGCCGCAGACGGCGTCAACGTAATCGGCCGAGTCGTCGGCGCGTCAGGCGGGAATCTCGCCGTGCAAGCCAACGCGAATAGGGTCCTCGATGAGGCCGACAAGGCCCACACCGACTTCATATCGGCAGCGCGCCAATTCATCGGCAATGGAATCGAAGGCTATCTCGTCAACGAAGAGCCTGCGGAACCCGCCCCTCTCCCCACAGCGGAGGAGATCAACTCGCTGAATCTCACCAGGGAAGACATCCGTACGATCATCTGCGCGACCGGCTAAGCCTACGATTTCGGCTGGGTCAAGATCCCGTTGTTGGACGAGCGCGGCCGGCCCGTCCAACAGCACGGCGTCACCGCAGTCCCTGGCCTGTACTTCCTCGGGCTGCACTGGATGCACACCTTCAAGTCGGGCCTCCTCTCGGGCGTCGGCGCGGATGCCGAATTCCTGGCCGACCACATGGCCCGAACCCGGGCCCGGTGATAGGGACGCCAATCCAACAGACCCACGCGAGGTCTGAGGGTGTCGACTGCTTCGGGCTCATAGATGCATCTCGAGGGCTGGCGCGAAGTATGGGGTCAAGACCACAGCTTTTGGGGAGCGCGGGCACGACATGGTGGCCCGTTCCGGCTCTGCGTGTCTTGCGGCCGTGGCGCCGGTGAAGCCGGCGTTCACTCGACGGGGATCCCTGCCTAGTTGTGCGGAGCCCAATCCACGGAGTGGTCATGATGAAACACGAAGGGTACTAGCTGAGGTAATCTCCGCTGTCAGCGTGCAGTCGACGCGTGGAAACTAAACACAGGACGCGGTGTCCCCAGGCTGACCCAAGGAGTGGCTTCCAGGATGACCTGCCCTATGCAGCGGAGCCGCGGGGTTCAGGTTGCTGTTCCCTGAGGAAGTCACAGTCGTGTTGTCCTGCCAGGCGGCGAGGGCGCGGATCTGGAACCGGGTGGTGAGTAGAGGCAGGGGGCTTGCTTAGGTAGGTCAGGCTGCCAGGACTCGTGATGGGGCCGTGGACGTCGCGTGGTTCGGCGTCAGGATGCTGATCCGATAGTCGTGCTGAAGCGGGTCGACGTGCACCGGCAGGTGATGCGACTTTGAGCACGCGTGAAGCTCTCCCATGGCGTCGGGTTCAATTTGTGCACGTGTCACATCCAGTTCCAGCGCCAGTCCGGAGGCGAGTGAGCTGGCGCGCTTGACCACGTCATACAGGCCATGGACGCTCTGAACCGTCACGTGGCCCTGGACCCTGACGTGGGCCTTGGCGCCGTCGAGGTCCACACGGACCAGCACCCGCAGTTTCTCGTTCACAGAGTTCTCCGCTCTAAACCGGGGCCACCACGCTGTGGCCCCCGCCAACGATAGACGCAATGTGACCCGGATAACAACACCATCCGTTAGTGGGGCGCAATCGTGCGACCGGCGCAAGACCATTCGGGGGAGCGCACGGGCGCTTACGTCCAAGTTCCGGGCGGCGAGCACCACCTGGGTGCGGCCTGAAGGTGGTCCCGAGCAGGTCCCGTCAGGGGACGGCTGGTCGCAGCAGCCCCGGAGCGCGGGATCTTCCTCGAGGCGCAGTAGGCGTAGAGTCGATGCCCGGGCAGGAGGGCTCTGGAAATTTTCGGCCGTTTAGGAGTGAAGGGCCGCGCGGGCGAAGGCCTGCCCCTGCGGCGTGACGGTCTTTGCTTTTAGCTGCCGGCCGTGGTCGTTGACTATGCCGAGGTTTAGGAGCGCTCCCGGGGATCGTGGAGGAGTGCATGGACGGTTTCGGGTGGAAGGTCGGTCCCGGTGCCGGAGCCCGCAGGAGACGGCGTCAAGGTAGTCGTCCCAGGACGTTCGTTTTCCTGCGGCGACCTCGAGGAGGAGCAACAGGGCCGCGACCCGCTCGGAGTCATGACGGTGCCGGTGGGCAATGGCCCGGGCGACGAACAGCCAAAGTTGCACGGGATTATCTAGGAGCCGCTTGGGACGCAAGCAAAGCCCCAATCAGAAGCCGCTTGTGCCTGGAGAGGGTCCAGAGTTGCATTAATATATGAACCCAATGGCGGCGCTAGACACGCCCGAGGTCTCTGGGGATGTTCTGCTGTTGATCGCAGCAATATTCGTGGTTGCGATCATCCTGATGGCGGCGTTCCTCACCTTCCTGTATTACCGCGACAGATCCGAGGACAAGCGATCCAAGAAGTAGGCATAGGTCGCCAGTCCTTCGGCGGGTCCGGCTCCGGAGGCTATCTGTTGGCCTGAACCGGTCGACGTCCCCGTAGCTCGGCGTGCGGAATTTTCCCCCGAATTCCCACGGCGAACTGCAGTATCTTCCGAGAGCCCCGCCGGGAACACGAGGGCTGAAGAGATCGGGGCTGGGCGCTTGATACGTTCCGGCGCAGGACAGCAAGATTCCCGGCCGGAGCCGGATATGACCGTCAGGGCGCTTGCGCCGCCCAAGGCCCCACCCTGAAACCGTCCGGTCCATGAAGCCGGGCGGGGACTTCCCGCGCCCGAACACCTAGGCCCTTCCGGGGCGCCAGCTTGTCGTAATCTCCGCTATCGGCCTGCGGGAAATGACTTACAGACTCCGGTAGTGACTGACTTGCCAGTCATCCACGGGTCAGCGTTAGGGCTGACCCACGAACTCGAAAGGGTCGCATACGGGGCCGATGGAGTGCCACCTTATATCTTGGGCCACCCCGTCAGCGGTGCGGTGGAGGGATTCGGCGATGCTGTAGGGGAGACCCGACAAGGCGCTTTTCTGTCGCATGACAATGGTGTGGATCTCAGACCACGTCATCCATGCGACAGAGGACGGAATTGAGGCGAGCAAAGCCTCATAGTCTTCAGCTGTCATTCCGGCGCGGGCGCACAGGGACTCAAGACCCACGTCAACACCGGCCTCGACGTCGTGGCGGCCACTCCCGGCGAGCCTGATGGGTGGGGGAGCGGTCAGGATCAGCAGGAGCAAGGGGGCGAGGTCGCCGCTATGCGCCTGCAGGCACAGCAGTTCCCGAGGAAGCTGCTCGACATTGAACGCCGCGCCCTTCTTGAAGCCCTTTGCCTCAACTCAAAGTTGGACCGAGGCGCCAGTCACCCAGACATCCGGCTGGACATCTATATCAATGGCAGGCAGCAGGAGACTGCCCGGCAGCACGTCCAGGTCAGCATGCCCCTATGGAAAATCCTGAGATGACGGACGATGTGGACTCGATTCTGGAGGTCCGCGTGTCTAGGGGTCCGCGTGCGCCTGTCGGAGTGTGATCCCGAGATATGGCGGCTGCTGGAGGTTGCTGGTTCGTTGACACTGGGGCGGGTCCACGAGGTGCTGCAGACGGCGTTCGGCCGGGAAGATGTGCATTTGCACCGGTTCACGGCTGCCGATCCGTTCGCGCGTCTGCGGCCGGTTGACGGAGAAATCATCGAGCCGCCGCAGTGGCTTCCTGCAGAGTGGTGCGAGGAACCCGCCGACCTGGCCGAGGAGGTCTTCTCGCTGGACCAGCTTCTCGCCCGCGCCCGCCGCGGCCCGCTGGAAGATACAGGGGGGCTTCCCCGGACACGCGGAGATTCTGGACGTCCGTGCCGACCCTGCCTGCCCACCCTCATCACGCCGAAGTGTCGGAATGGGTCGCCGACGTCACCAGGGCCGACGAGCCCTGCGATCCCGACTTCCTGGACGTTGATGCCGTGAACCGAGGCCCTCTCCGGCGGGTCCAAGACAGACTGATAGCACCTGCCGTACCGGATTGACCTCCTCTCCGGGCACCGGGCCCTCGCGGGTGTCAACCATTCCGCTTCGCACCCCGTTCCCGACGCGGACGTTCAGTACTGACTTCCCACACTTTGGAGGATCCCGGTGAGGGCCTGCATGCCGCCGTCGACAGCCAGGTCTACGCCCGTTGTGGATCCGGCGAGAAGGCTCGCCAGGCAGGCGATCGCCGCGGTGATTTCCTCAGGAAATGGGGCCCTCCGCGGCGTTTTCGGGTGCGAGATCCAGCACGGCAACGTCCGACGCCATCGACCCGGCCTTCGTCGGCGACCACGGCCTGGCATCCTTCGGCTTCTGGAACCCCTGCGGGTCATGGACGTCCGCCAACGGCCGGACCGGGGTGGTCCCTAAGGAAGTTGCTGTCGACTACGGCGACGCCGACGTGATTGCGAAGCCGGTCGATCACGGGATGTGGCGCGAAACGGCCGTCGGCTACGCGTTGCTGCGCGGACCCTCGACCGATTTCCCGATGCCCCTGTGGCGGAATGGTGACAAGCCAGACGACGGGCGCCTGATCAGCATCGACCGCGACTCACAGCGGTAGGCCCGGACAGCCTCCGTCGCCTCCTCACCATGCGCGGTTGCCGGTCATCGACCTGCAAATGACAGCCGGACTTGTCCTGCCCCTCGGCTTTCCCATCAACCCGCGTAGGCCAACACCAGAATCTCGTCAGGCTCATTCAGATCGTTCACCCACACCTGTACGGCGGTCTCGGAACGAGAAGGCACTGAAATCAGTTCAGAGGGCATAAACTGCGAATCCGTGTCAAGGAAAACCCGGAAATCAGCGGAATTATCTGGCTGCACGGTACCTCGAACCCGTTGACCTTCACACGCCCGGCAGTTGCCCGGCGCGCCGCCGGACGGCCCCGGGTCCCTGTAACGGCGCGGACTTCGACGTGCAGGTGGCCGAAACCGGGGAGTGCGTATCACCGGGTCCTAATCTGCAAAATCTGCAATTGGATCACTTCTACTGGTAACCGTGCGTATTCGATTCGGAACTATTGTCCACATTCGCAAGGGTTGTTTTGCGGCGGCGACCTTAGGCAAATATGGAAATTCTTCCTCATTCAGTTTCCTGGGCAATTGCCGTTTGAGCCGTCATCAGTAGTATTCGTTCATGACGACCCAAGGTGAGAGCAGATCCCGCCCGTTTGTTCGTCGCGGCATGCGCGTTCTTCTGTGGGTGGCTGTAGTGGTCGCCGCTGGAGGGTTAGCCCTTGGGCTCGTTCCCTACTTCGTTGTGGCTTCCATGATCACCGGTTTCTTAGTAGGCCAATTCTCATCCAAGGATGAACGGGCGCCGTCCAATGTCAGCGGCAACTTTGTCTGGTGGAAACGGAGGGTACGTGGCGCTGAGAATGTCAATCTGTTTTGAGCCCGCTTGGCGTTGAATAGCAGCCTGATTCGGGACCACCTTGTGTCGGGGGCGTTGTCCTACGGCCCGGTACCCGCGTGGGGGTGCCGCTCACTCCGAGCGCCCTCATCCGCCGTCTCGCCGCCGTCGGGTGCAACAAACTCGCGGGAGTTCGACCACATATTCCCGTTCTCCCGCGGTGGCGGCCGCGACGTCGACAACATCTGGGACCTCTGTCGAACGTGCAACCGTCAGAAGGGCGCGCAAACCCTCGACGAATGGAATGGATACCCGTGACGATTCCGACATCGCAGCCCCAACTCCCATACGAGACGAAGTCCTATGTGTGCATCCACGTCTTCGATCGGATCCGGCCGGTGCTGTATGTGACTCGCCCGGACGGTGATTGGTGCGCACTTTGCGGTGGCGATCATCCAGACGACGCGAGCTCTTTCCGTGTCGTCGGGATCGGACACGTTATCGATTACGACCCGTCGGTGGCGGAGGTGCTGGATCTTCGCCCGAATCAAGAAGCCGAGCGTGATGCGGTTGGGGAGCCATGGCTGCGGTCCGACTTCTAGGACGCCTGCTCTTCGTCGCGTTCCATGTTCGTGCTCTTCGAGTACGAACATTGCCAGCGTTGAGTTGATCGACGGAGATCTATCGTCTCGTCAGCTATGGCAAGTCGCCGCAAACACCGCAAGGACTGCCGAGGGGGTGGCTATCAATGGCGAGACAGCCGCTACGCGGCTGGGCCGTGACATACACAAGCCGTGGGACCGTGGGGCTGTTCAAACTCGGGGGCGGGAATCAACGGTGGGGTGGGCTCAACTGAAACTGCGATTCATCAACCGGCGAGCCGCGAAGTGGGCCCAACTCAGACTGCAGAACCGGCCCCAACTCAAACTGCCATAATCAGCGCTGCCTTGCCTGGGTATCGGGACCAAGGTTCAGCTGCTGAGGCCGCGTGTTTCTGTGTGACTTGGTAGCTGTAGCCGAGCATTTCGGCCACGAGCGGGGGAGGAGCTTCCGTGACGAGTGCGCGGAGGGCTGCGTTGCGTGCGCCGAGAAGGTTGATGCCCAGTTCCCTGAGGCGCTCCATGAGTGTGTTGGAGTGGATGTGCCGGCCGTGGCGATAGCCGGGGAACATCCACTCGCTTTCGGAACTGTTGTCGGTGCGCATGTTCGGTCGCGAGGCCAGGTGTTCTATGAGCAAGGACGCGAACGGCTCCGGCACGGGTGCGGGGTCGCCTTGGCCGAGGGACAGGCGCAGGCCGTCGGGTGTGATGATGACATCGGTGCTTTTCATCGCGGCGATGTTCACGACGGGCTGGGCGTAGAGCAGCAGGAACGTGGCGGCCACCCGGTAGGGCAGGGTGTCGACGTCGTCGGTGAGGCAGGCTTTGAGCATGGCGAGCCGCTGGTCCTGACCTAGCAACGGCATGGTTTTGGCTTGGCGGTGGCCGATGGTGATGTTGGTGCAGGTCCGGTTGTTGACCGCCCAGATGAAGAAGGTCCGGATGGCGTGCCTGGTGGTGGGTCCGTCGGCCAGCCAGGCATCGACGTCGGTCTGGACGCACGACTCAACTGCCCGCCTGTGGGTGGTTTTGAGCCAGGTGAGGAATTTGATGGTTTCGGTGATTTCCTGCTTCGCGCTATGCACGGGACCGCGGGTGGGTCTCCCGTCCACCGAGAGGCTCCGAATGCGGCGAAGGTGGTGCCAGCGGGCAAAGGATTCGACAGGCCGCCGGACCTCAGGGCCCTCGACGGCCTCGAGCTTGCTGATGAGCCACCGTTCGAAAAGGGCGAGGTAATGGTCGCGGTCCGCGAGCAGACCGTGATGCGTGAGCAGGCTGCGGACGTGCTCCGCCCGCAGGCTGTTCGGTTCCTTATCCAGCGCCTCGTGGCTGAGAGGGATCTCGCCGGTGGCAAGGCGCCCGAGCAGATCACGGACGCCGGCCCTGCGGAGCCAGGTCAGGATGCTTTCTGGTCGTTGGGCTCCGCACAGGGCCGTGAGCAGTTTCTCCGCCGTCGTTTCGGCGCCAGGGACTGATTCGTCAACTCGCAGCAGCACGCTCAGGTCGTCCCGTAGCGAGCAGCGGGCGCAGGTGTCCTGGCGGTAGTGCTCAGTCTCCGCGCCGCAACGCCCGCAGTGGTAGTCCTGCGTGATGCCTGCGCGTTCAACACAAACAGGTTCGTTGCCGTGGGCCGGGGATCGTCCGGGGAGCATGCGGTTCGTGCCGCAGCCCGGGCAGGGGCCGTGCGTGCGCATGGCTGCTGTGAAGCAGGTCCCGCAGGTCCTTCCTTCGGACCAGCTGGCCCGGTGCCGTCCGGCCGCCCTCGAGCACCTGTCACAGGTGAACGCTCCTGTGGTGCGGGGCCGGCCCCGCCTGATGGGCCGCGGGGTGATCTCAGCTGTCATCGCGGATCACGCGGGCGCGTTTGGGCCGGATCGTCTTGTTCAGATCGACGACGTTGGCGTCGGAGGCGACCTTGCGGACTTTCGCGTCCGCCGCCGTGACGGTGATCAGGTCCTCGGGTCCGCAGCCGAAGATGTCGCAGAGGGCGGCGACCATCATCAGAGAGATGCGTTCCGGGCGTTGGGTGACCAGGCGATAGACCTGTGAGGCCGACAGTTCAATACCGCGTTCCCGCAGTAAAGGGCTGAGGTCGGTGCTGTTGTGCAGTCCCCGGGCTGCCATCAGTTCCGGAAGCCGCCAGCGGTAGTCGATCTCTCGTTTCATGAGGATCAGTCTCCCATTCCGGCCAGCGCGTCCCGGACGGTGGAATCCAGGACCCGGCGCAGCGTCTTGACCCGGTAGTCGCTGGAGACCGAGGTGTAGAGGGCGGTGGTCGAGGCGTGCTCGTGGCCGGCCTGGTGCTGGACGAACAGGGGATCCATGCCGGACTCGATCAGGGGGGTGATGTAGGAACGGCGCAGCGAGTGGATGTCCAGGCCGGGGGAGAGGCCCAGGTCGCCGCAGTAGCGGTTGAACCGGCGGTTCAACGCAGTCTCTGACACGAGCGTGCCGCGTTCGGACGGAAAGAAATCCAGGCCGTCCGTCATGTGTCCATGGCCGTGTTCCAGCCAGTCAGCGATGATTTCGCCCGACCAGTCCAACACCGTCAGGACACTGCGGCGCTTCGGGGGAGAGCCTCGCATGGCTTTCCCGTAGCGGACCTGCAGGACCCCGTACTTGCCGAACTCGCGGGCGTGCGGGTTTCTGGCGAAATCGACGGTCTGCAGGTGCCGGACCTCGTTGCGGCGCAGCCCCCAACAGTACGCGACCTTGAACAGGACCGCGTCACGGTAGGCCGGGAGCCAGCGCTTGCGGCCCAGCGATGCGATCCGGTCGACTTCGTCGTCGGCGCGGTCAAAGAAGGCCTGCAGCTCGCGGCGGGTGAACGGGCGCCGGCCCGGGGAGGATTCAGTGGCCTGGGCGTGGGCGGCGGTGTTCCAGTCGAAGCAGACCTGCGACGGATGCGCTCCGAAATACTGTTCGCAGACCCTGTCCCACCCGTAGTCAGGGGAAGCCACGTACGAGCAGAAAGCGCACAGGGCTGCCTGATAGCTGCGGATCGTGGACTGGGCGGCGTGCTTCTCGCTGCGCAGGTCTCCGAAGAACTCGTCGACGTGGGCCGGTGTCCACTGCCATGGGTATTCGTTGGTGGATTCCTGGAACCGTGTGACTAGCCGTTCCCTGGATTCGATGGTGCCCAGGGGGAGGTTCCGGCTCAGCTGCTGGTTCCGCCACCCGGTGAGCATCTGGGCGAACACCTGATCCTCGGGATGCAGGAAACGCACAACGCCGAACTCCAGCACCCGGCCGGCAGAATCAACCGCCACAGCAACCCTCCCTGACATTGCATTGGATGCACGAATCATGCAATTAATGCAGGATCGTTGCAAATCCGCGGGTCAAAGGCTCATGTTCTGTGGGAACAGGTGTCCGGGCGGCTGTCCGGATGTCTCCGGCAGAATGGCTCGCGCCACCCGTCGTCGGAGTATTTGCGCAGTTCAGAGGCAGTTTTACCGGTCGAAATGGTTCTGTCGTGATGGGAGAGGGTTGGGGCCAACGATATTGCATCAGATGCAATAATCACTGTTCTACTTTACATAATGTCGATTATCGGCGTTTAATAATCAGCCGGAAGTGGCTAAGCGGAACCCCAGCCCTGACGTGACGCACACAAGCCCACCGGCAACTTGGATCCAATCCAGCCAGGATATGGATGCCCAAGCGTGACGGTGCGGGAAAACTCACAAAACTCACATATGCTCATAGCGTTCAATCAAACTCACAAGACACACAAACACTCACAGGAGCCCGTCGATGGACAACCCTTTCCGACCATCGGCAGGTGCCACACCGCCGGAAATCCTCGGAAGGGCCGGTGTGCTGGATGAGTTCGAGTATGGGCTGCGCCTGGGATCTGGCGCCCCCGGCCTCTTGACGATCTTCACCGGCGCCCGGGGAATCGGCAAGACCGTGATGATCGGCGCCGCCCACGATATCGCCCGCGAACACGGCTGGGCCGTGGTTTCCGAGACCGCCACCGCGGGTTTCATGGGTCGCATTGGCGAATCCATGCGCCGGCTCGCCGAAGAGCTCGGCACTGGCCCGGTGGTCCGGCGCATCACTGCGGTGGCCGCCGCAGGTTTCAGCATCACCACGCAGCTCCCGCCCGAACGCCAGGTGGCGTGGCGGACCCTGGGCCAGGACCTCCTTACGCTTCTTGACAAGCACGGCACCGGCCTGGTCATCACGGTAGACGAGATTCACGCCGCCGACCGCGGCGAACTGGCCCAGCTGGCCGCCAGTGTCCAGCACTTCACCCAGGACCGGCTCCCCATCGGATTGGTCTTCGCCGGACTGCCGGCCGCGGTGTCGGACCTGCTCAACGAGGGAGTCGCCACGTTCCTCCGCCGGGCCGACAAGATTGACCTTCACGCTGCCGCCGTGCGGGAAGTGGAAGAGTCGTTCGCCCACACCTTCGCCGAAGCATCCTTCGAGGTCCCGCCCGCCCTGGTCCGCCGTGCAGCAGAAGCCACGGGAGGGTATCCGTTCCTCATCCAACTGGTCGGATACTTCCTCTGGAAGGAAGCGGAGATCAACCAGGGAATACTCACTCCCGAGTCAGTCGAACGCGGTATTGCGGCGGCAAACCGGCGC
Organism: Arthrobacter sp. ok909; assembly: GCF_900104405.1. Lineage (NCBI taxonomy): Bacteria > Bacillati > Actinomycetota > Actinomycetes > Micrococcales > Micrococcaceae > Arthrobacter > Arthrobacter sp. ok909. Next base: position 25,608 of record NZ_FNJS01000037.1, read on the forward strand.
AACGCCCGTACCGTGATCGAAGCCGCACTCGCCACCGTCTCCCCCAAGGACCTGGACTTCCTGCACGCCATGGCAGAGGACGACGGACCCTCCGTGGCCGGGGACATCGGACGGCGCATCGGAGCCAGGACAAATCTCGTCGCGAACTACCGCTCAAGACTGCTGGCAGCAGGCCTCATCGAAGCCGCCGGCCACGGAAAAGTCGACTTCGCCATCCCCGGCCTGCGCCAACACCTCAGGGCACAAACCAGAGACTAAGCCCTTCGGGGACAGCGGTGCTTGCCGGCTCCGGACAGGCCGGCAAGCCACCCGTAGTCAGGCGCCGACGTAAGCCGCGAGGTGCTGGCCGGTGAGCGTGGAACGTCCGGCGACGAGGTCGGCGGGTGTGCCCTCAAAGACCAGTCTGCCGCCGTCGTGGCCTGCGCCGGGGCCAAGGTCGATGATCCAGTCGGCGTGCGCCATGACCGCCTGGTGATGCTCGATGACGATGACCGATTTGCCCGAATCCACGAGGCGGTCCAAAAGACCAAGCAGCTGCTCGACGTCGGCCAGGTGCAGGCCGGTGGTCGGCTCGTCGAGGACGTAGACGTCGCCCTTTTCGGCCATCTGGGTGGCGAGCTTGAGCCGCTGCCGTTCGCCGCCGGACAGCGTGGTGAGTGGCTGGCCGAGGGTCAGGTAGCCGAGGCCGACGTCGGCGAGCCGGCGCAGGATCTTGTGCGCGGCGGGTGTTTTGGCCTCGCCGTCATCGAAGACGTCCAAGGCCTCGGCCACCGACATCCCGAGGACTTCGGCGATGTTCCGGCCGCCCAGCCTGTACTCCAGCACCGACGCCAGGAACCGCTTTCCGTCGCACTCCTCGCAAACCGATTCGACCGTGGCCATGACTCCCAGGTCGGTATAGATGACGCCGGCGCCGTTGCACGCGGGGCAGGCGCCCTCGGAGTTGGAGCTAAAGAGCGCCGGCTTCACCCCGTTGACCTTCGCGAACGCCTTGCGGATCGGGTCCAGCAGCCCGGTGTACGTCGCCGGGTTGCTCCGCCGTGAGCCGCGGATCGCGCTCTGGTCGACCACAACTACGCCCTCGCGGCCGTCGATTGAGCCGTGGATCAACGAGCTCTTCCCGGAGCCGGCGACGCCAGTGACGGCACAGAGCACCCCGAGCGGAATGTCGACGTCCACATCCTTGAGGTTGTGCATTGACGCGCCGCGGATCTCCAGCGTGCCCGACGACGAACGCACCAAGTCCTTGAGGCTGGCCCGGTCGTCGATGTGATGCCCGGTGATGGTCTCGCTCCCCCGCAGCCCCTCCACCGTGCCCTCGAAGCACACGCTGCCGCCCCCGGTGCCGGCGCCGGGGCCGAGGTCGACGACGTGGTCGGCGATCGCGATCATCTCCGGCTTGTGCTCCACGACGAGCACGGTGTTGCCCTTGTCGCGAAGTTGGAGCAGCAGCCTGTTCATCCGCTCGATGTCATGGGGATGCAGGCCGATCGACGGCTCGTCAAAGACGTAGGTGACGTCGGTCAGCGAGGAGCCAAGATGGCGGATCATCTTGGTCCGCTGTGCCTCTCCCCCGGACAGGGTGCCCGCCGGCCGGTCAAGGGAGAGATAGCCCAGGCCGATCCCCGCGAATGAGTCGAGGATGTGCTGGAGTCCGGCGAGCAGCGGGGCCACGGAGGGTGCGTCAAGGCTGCGGGCCCAGTCGGCGAGGTCGCTGATCTGCATTGCGCAGGCGTCTGCGATGTTCTTCCCCTTGATCTTCGAGGACAACGCCTCCTTGCTGAGCCGGGTGCCGCCGCATTCGGGGCAGGTCGTGAACGTGATCGCCCGTTCCACGAACGCCCGCACATGCGGCTGCAGCGCGTCGATGTCCTTGGATAGCATCGACTTCTGGATCTTCGGGATCAGCCCCTCGTACGTCAAGTTGATGCCCTCGACCTTGATCTTTGTCGGTTCCTTGTAGAGGAGGTCGTCCAGTTGCTTCTTGGTGAACTTGCTGATCGGCTTGTCCATGTCGAAGAAGCCGGAGCCGCTGAAGATGCGGCCGTACCAGCCGTCCATGCTGTAGCCGGGGATGGTGAGTGCACCTTCACTGAGTGACTTGGTGTCGTCATACAGCGCCGTGAGGTCGAAGTCGGTCACCGAGCCCATGCCCTCGCAGCGCGGACACATGCCGCCCTGGTACACCACATCGCGTACCACGTTCCTCTCGACCCTGCCGCCCTTCTCGGTGCTCATCACCCCGCTCGCCTTGCGCGTCGGGACGTTGAAGGAGAACGCGGTGGGCGAACCGATGTGCGGCTGCCCGAGCCGGCTGAAGAGGATGCGGAGCATGGCGTTGGCGTCGGTGGCGGTGCCGACGGTGGAGCGCGGGTTGGCGCCCATCCGTTCCTGGTCGACGATGATCGCCGTCGTCAGGCCTTCCAGGAGGTCGACGTCGGGCCGTTGGAGCGTCGGCATGAAGCCCTGCACGAAGGCGCTGTAGGTCTCGTTGATCATCCGCTGCGACTCCGCGGCGATCGTGCCGAATACCAGGGAGCTCTTACCCGAGCCGGAGACGCCGGTGAACACCGTCAGGCGGCGTTTCGGGATCTCGATGCTGACATCCTTGAGGTTGTTCTCGCGGGCGCCCTGCACACGGATCATGTCGTGGGTGTCGGCAATCTGCTGCGCGGGCGCCTCCGTGTCCGTCCCCGTGGCCATGCACATGGTGTCTCCATCTGTTCTACGGGACCGCCTTCGCGGTCCCTGTCGGCGTCGCTGTGCTCTATCTAACCAGCATCGGGAGGCAGCCGCGGCCCTGCTTCATGGGCGGGGCTGCGGAGGGCTCAGCGCGGTTCCTGGATGCGGATCAGGTTGCCCGCGGGATCGCGGAAGGCGCAGTCACGGACCCCGTAGGGTTGGTCGGTGGGCTCCTGGACGACCTCGGCGCCGCTGGACTGCAGCCGCTCGAACGTGCCGTCCACGTCGGTCGTGGCCAGGAGGACCCGTGCGTAGGTGCCCTTGGCCATCATCTCGGCGATGGTGCCGCGCTCGTCGTCGGTGATGCCGGGGTCCGCGGCCGGCGGTTCCAGCACGATTGACGTGCCCGGTTGCCCGGCGGGGCCGACCGTAAGCCAGCGCATCCCGCCGTAGCCGACGTCGTTGCGGACCTCGAAACCGAGGGTGTCGCGATAGAAGGCCAGAGAGGCGTCCGGATCGGTGTGTGGGAGGAAACTCGAGTGAATGGTGATGTCCATGGCGTTCATGCTAGCTGCGGCTCGGGGGCCGCGCTTCTCGATTCCTGACCGGTCGGGTGACCTGTTTCGCCACGCAGGACGGCATGCCCGCCGTCGTGCGCGTTGCCTCCCGCCGGAAGACGCTGGGAGGCACCCCGACCAGCTCGGTGAAGCGGCTGCTGAAGGTACCCAGCGAGGAGCAGCCGACGGCGAAGCAGACCTCAGTGACGCTGAGGTCGCCGAGGCGCAGCAGTGCCATGGCGCGCTCGATCCGGCGCGTCATCAGGTAGCTGTACGGGGACTCACCGTAGGCCAGACGGAACTCGCGGCTGAGGTGCCCGGCGGACATGTGCACGCCGCGGGCAAGGGCCTCGACGTTCAGTGGCTGCGCGTATTCCCTGTCCATCCGGTCGCGGACGCGGCGCAACCGCGCGAGATCGCGCAGGCGTTGCTCGTCTGGTGGCTGTGGATCACGTGGCTGCGGAGCAGTTGGCTGTGGATCACTTTGCTGCGGATCGGGGGCGGGCATGCTGATCACAGGTGTGATCGTGCTACGCTCCGCCGGACTTGTCCAGTGCCGCCGGCGCCCCCGAATCTCCGTCCCATGCATTGTCTTTGACGCCGGGCTCCCTGAGAATGAACCATGACGGTCTACCTGAGGTCTTTGGAAACTGCTGTCCCGCCAACCATTCTGGTCCAGCCCGAGGCTAGGGCCGTGTTCGCCGCCCAGCCGGGCCTGACGCGGCTCGGATCCCGGCTCGTCAACACCTGCTTTGACTCCGCAGCCATCGACACCCGGCATACGGCCGTCAAGGAGCTCACCACCGACAGCCGGGCGCAAGATCCGCAATTCTTCGACCCCACTACGGGCCTGCTGCTCAGCCCCAGCACCAAGGTCCGGAACGATATCTTCGCCACGGAAGCCACCAAGCTCTTCATTGAAGCCGCCCAGAAAGCCCTGGATGCCTGTCCGGGGGTCGATGTGCTGGACGTAACCCACCTGATCACCGTTTCCTGTACCGGATTTTTCAATCCCGGGCCGGACTACAAGATCGTCCGCGCCCTGGGCCTGAACCCGGCCGTTCAGCGGTACCACCTGGGATTCATGGGCTGCTACGCCGCCTTCCCGGCGCTGCGGGCGGCGAAGTCCTTCTGCGAGGCAGATCCCGAGGCGGTGGTGCTGGTGGTCTGCGCCGAACTGTGCTCACTCCACGTCCGGACCTCCAACGACCCCGATACCATCATGGGGTCGGCACTGTTTGCCGACGGCGCCGCTGCCGCCGTCATCACCGCCCGGGACATCCCCGGTGAACCCGCCCTGCTGCAACTGGACCATTTCGAAACCGTCCTGACGCCGGTCGGGGAGGAATCCATGGCCTGGAACATCGGCGACGAAGGCTTCGAGATGGTCCTCGGGAACTACGTCCCCCACATCATCGACGACCACATCATCGGCGCCCTCGAACCTCTCCTGTCACGGGACCGCTCGCTGCACGGACTCCCCTACGGCGACATCCAACACTGGGCCATCCATCCCGGCGGCCGGAGCATCCTGGACAAGGTCCAGTCCAGGCTGGAGCTCAGCGACGAACAACTTGTCCCCGCACGTGAAACACTGCGAAACTTCGGCAACATGAGCAGTGCCACCGTCCTGTTCGTCATCAGGCACATCCTTGACCTGCCGGCCGCCGGCGAGGACCGGGACGGGAAAGACGTTCCTGCAGTCCAGCCGGGTGCGGAACGGATCTGCTCCATGGCCTTCGGCCCGGGCCTGACCGTGGAAACAGCGCTCTTCACCCGGCTTCCGATGCGCCAGCCCGCCGCAGCCGCGGAAATTCCCGACGCCGAGACCGCTGGCGCAGACCCGGCGCAGCCCGTCTCAGCGCGGGCCTGAAAGCGGCCACGCTGAAACCCTCCAACGCGCGGCAGTTCACGACGGACCGACTCCGTTCAGTCCTTCTGCGGGACCGCGCGTCCGACGCCGTCGAGGAAATGGACCTGCCCGGCTGCGATCCCGGCCGCCTGGAGCGCACCTATGCCCAGTTCGCGCTCGTCAACCGTGCGGTCGCCGGGTGGCGCGGCATCTATCGGCACCGGGTGCGGCCGCGGCTGACCCCGGACACCCCGATGACCCTGCTGGACATCGGTTGCGGCGGGGGCGATGTTCCGGTCCTGCTGTCGCGTTGGGCCGGCCGGGACGGTCTGCGCCTCGACATCACGGCCATAGACCCGGATCCGCGGGCAAGCCTGTTCGCCAGGGACCGGCACGCGTCTGCGGGTATCACCTTCCGCCAGGCGGCCGCCGCGGAGCTTGTCGCAGAGGGCCGCAGCTATGACTTCGTGGTGTCCAACCACGTACTGCACCACCTGGACGGACTGCCGGGATTCCTGGCCGAATCCGCCAGGCTGTCCCGCGGCACGGTGATCCACAACGACATCCGCCGCAGCCCCGCCGCCTACGCACTCTTCGGCGCCGCCTCCTGGGTGTTCACCGGCTCCTACATCCGGCAGGACGGGCTGACCTCGATCCGGCGAAGCTTCACCGCAGCGGAACTGACCGCCGCCGCTCCCCCGGGCTGGACGGTCGCCCGCCACGCCCCCTTCCGCAACCTCCTTCTGCTGGACACCGCCGGCGCCGGGCACCCGGAAGGACCACCCGCCGGTGGCTGATGTGCTGATCATCGGCGCCGGCCCGGTGGGACTCTTCATGGCCGCCCTGCTGCTCCAGGAAGGGGTGGAGGTGCAGGTCCTGGAGCAGCGGAGCGCCCCGGAACCCCATTCGCGGGCCATCGGCATCCATCCGCCGGCCCTTGAGGCCCTATCCCGCGCAGGAGTCGGGGAAGCCTTGGTCGCCGAGGGCGTCCAGATCCGCCGCGGAGTCGCCCTGGCCCGCGGAAGGACGCTGGCCACGATGTCCTTCGCCGGAGTCTCGGACCGCTTCCCGTTCGTCCTGTCCCTGCCCCAGGGCCGTACCGAGGCGCTGCTGGAACAGCGGGTCAACGAGCTCGACGGCGGCGCTGTGCACCGCGCCGTCCGTGTCACCGGGTTGTCCGACGACGGCGTCCGGGTCACGGTGGAAGCCGCGTCCCCGCGGGGCGCCCTCCGGTACACGGCGCCGCTGGTCATCGCCGCCGACGGCGTGCGGTCCACTGTGCGGACCGTGCAGGGCATCGCCCTGCGCACCAAGGACCATCCGGACAGCTACCTCATGGGCGACTTCGCGGACGGGACCGGGTTTGGTCCCGACGCGGCTTTGTTCCTCGCCGGTGCGGGAATCGTGGAGTCGTTTCCCCTGCCCGGTCGGCTGCGCCGCTGGGTGGTCCGGCTGGGCCCCGCAGACTTCATTGCCCGTGAACTCGCTGCCCGTGGCCCGGCCGCCGACGATCGCGCCGGCGATGCCCGGTGGCTGATGCAGTGCGTGCGGGATCGGACGGGACTCGAGATCGACCCCGGGACCAACAGCATGCTCAGCAGCTTTGGCGTCCGCACCCGCCTGGTGCGCCGGATGGCGGCCGGCCGGGTGGTGATGATCGGGGATGCGGCCCACGAGGTGAGCCCCATCGGCGGGCAGGGCATGAACCTGGGCTGGCTGGATGCCGCGGACCTGGCGCCGATCATGACGGCGGCGGCGCGCGGCCACGCTGTAGCGGACCGTCTGCGGACTTTTGAACACGACCGCCTGAAGGCGGCCGCCAAGGCTGCCCGCCGGGCGGAAATCAACATGACCCTGGGCCGGCCCCTCGCGGACGGCCTCTTGGCAGTCCGGAATCGGGCCATCGGCGGCATGGCCGCAGTCCCGGCGGTGAATTCGTTGATCGCCCGCCGGTTCACCATGCATTGAAGCTCCCGTGGCTGACCGGCCCATGGGTTTCAGTGTCGCGGAATAGACTGTGCATATGGACGGCCTCTCCGTGCCGCGGCGGCGCCGCACAGTGTTCCGCACACTGTGCAGCGCACTGTGCAGCGCGGCGTCCGCCGTGGCCGTGCTGAGTGCCGCAGCGTCCTGTAGCACGGGCACCGGGGCCCGGTCCGTCGGCACGCCCTCCGCTCCAACAGCCGCAGCGACAGCCACCGCCGCCGGGCCGGTGACCGTTGAAATCAACCAGTTTCGCGACAACTACAGCAAACAGATCATCGAAATCCAACTCACGAACACCACCGCCGCTCCTCGGACGGTCCTCGGTGCTGAACTGAGCACGCCGCTCTTCGCGGCCCCGATCGCCTGGCCGGCGACCGCCGGCGGTATCGTGCTGCCGCCCGGCCAGACGAAGAGCCTGCCGGCACCGTTATCCGCGCCGGAATGTAACAGCACCGGCGCATCCCACGGGGTGCCCGGGGACGAAACCAGCGGGACGACCCGAACCACAGGATCAGCGCAGGTGTCCCTCCGGCTGGCGCCGCCAGCAGGCGCTGCAACAGACCCGGTCACCGGCCCAACCACGGCCGAGGATCCGTTCGGGGTCCTGGCGCGTAACAACGCTGAGATGTGCCTGACCCGCGAAGCTGCAGCGGTGGCGGCTTTCGCACTGGCTCCGGACCTTGAGGTCGCCGCGGACGGGCGGACCGCCGTCGTGCGTCTGCTCGTTACACCGGCCGCTGCCGCCACGGCAGGGGGCACCGGCAGTGCTGACGCGGGTGAGCTGGCGATAGAACGGATTGAGGAAACCACCCTGCTGGCGGAGTCGCCGGTTGCTCCGTGGCCGCGGGCGGTGACAGTTCGCGTCGGCGGGGCGGCGACGGAACTGCGGCTTGGAATCCGGCCCGCCCGCTGCGATCCCCATGCCGTGGCCGAAGACAAAGTGGGCACACTCCTGCCGCTGCGCATCACGGTGGCGGGCCGGGAGGGCGTCCTAAAGATCGCTGCCGGCGACAAACTTCGGGGACAGATCTACGAATTTGTTACAACTGCTTGCGGCCGCCAGTAGTCTGAGGGCATGTCCATTGATGCCAGGCCCACCGACTACAGCGCCGCCCGGATCCAGGAGACCATCCAGGAGATCTTGACCGCGGGCATCCTGCCGCCGATCGTCCAGGCCGGGCATCCGGTCCTCCGGCACGTGGCCGCGCCGTTCGAAGGCCAGGTGACCGACGCCGAACTCGGTCACCTCATCGACCTCATGCGCAGCGTGATGCATAAGGCACCGGGCGTTGGCCTGGCAGCACCCCAACTCGGGATCCCCCTGCAGATCGCCGTCCTGGAGGACCAGTTTGCCGTCGATCCCGAGGTGGCTGCCGTCCGCGGGCGGGAACCGCTGCCGTTCTTTGCCATGCTGAACCCGCGCTATCAGTCACTTGGCAGGACGACCGTGGCGTTCTACGAGGGGTGCCTCTCCGTCGGCGGCCTGCAGGCTGCCGTGCTGCGGCCGGAGTCCGTCCAGCTCGACTTCACAGGGCCGGACGGCACACAGCTGCAGCGCACTTTCACTGGCTGGCAGGCCCGGATTGTCCAGCACGAAACCGACCACCTGCACGGCATCCTGTACCTCGACAGGGCCGAGCTGCGCTCCATCAGCAACAATGCGGAATACTCCGCCCGCTGGGCCCAGCCGGACATCAGCCGGGCCCGGCAGGAACTCGGTTTCCTGCCGGGCCCGGCTGAGGACTAGGGCTGCGGTGCCGGATTCTTCCCGGACGGCAGGTAGCGGGCCCACCACTTGAGGATTTCGTCGAAGCGCTGCTTGCGGTGGTGCGGGGTGCCGGAGCGCGATAGCTCGTGGTTCTCGCCCGGGAAGACCAGGAATCCGGTCTCAACCCCCTGCTGCTTGAGGGCCGTGAAGTAACGCTGGCCCTGCTCCACGGGGCAGCGGAGGTCGTCCTCGCTGTGGATCACCAGCGTCGGCGTCCGCACGTTGTCCACTCGCGCCATGGGACTCTGGGCGGCCATCTGCTCCGCCGTACGGCCCGCGTATTCGCCGCCGAAGAACCAGCCGATGTCCGAGGACCCGGTGAAGCTCACCGGATCCAGGAAGCCGCGTTCCACGATGGCTGCCCGGAAGCGGTGGTCGTGGCTGATGGTCCAGGCCGTCAGGTAGCCGCCATAGGATCCGCCCATGATGCCCACATTGGCAGCGTCCAGTTCGTCGAACTTCTCCACGGCCCCGTCCAGGAAGGCCAGAACGTCCTGCATGTCCTCGGTGCCCATCCTCTCCTTGATGGACCGTCCGTGGGCCTGCCCGTAGCCGGCCGAGCCCCGCGGGTTGCACATGAGCACGGCGTAGCCGGCCCCGGCATAGACCTGCGCTTCGTCGAACAAGGCCACGCTGAACTGGGCAAACGGGCCGCCATGAATGTTCAGCAGCACCGGGTGCGGACCGCGGCCCGCAGGTTTCACGAGCCAGCCATGGACCGGGTAGCCGTCGGCCGAGGGCATCGTGAGTTCCTGCGGCTCGCTGATGTCCGCAACGCTCCGCAGCGGCGCGGAGAAATCCGTCAGCCGCCGCAGCTGCCCGCCGTCGAGCACGGCAACGTCGCCGGCCGTGGTGGAGTCGCTGAAGCTCACCACGAGGGAGCCTCCGCCGTCGACGGCGCCGGTGACTACCCGGTTGCCGTCCAGGCGCACGGTATGGCCGCCAGTGGCGAGGAACTCGTGCAGTTCCACGGTTCCCCGCGCGTTGTTCAGCACCAAGGCGCCCGCGGCGCCGCGCAGTTCGATCCGGCTGCCGCCGGACAGGTCCAGGGTCTCCACATCGCTGAGCGCAGTGGCATGGCCGCCTGTGGCCGGCATGGCAAACAAGGCGGTGTTCCTGGCGACAAAGTCGTGTCCTGAGCGTCCCAGATCCTGGGCCAGGAAGAAGAGCCACTGCCCATCTGCTGACTGGCGGACGGCACTGACGCTCTGCCGCCCGGCCCCGGCCGGCCTGATGGCCTCCGGCTCCCCTCCGGCGGCGGGGATCGAGTAAATGCCGCTGACGAGGTCGGTGTCGCGCCCTTCGTGGAGGGCCGCAGTGAAGAAGATCGTGCCGCCGTCGGCGCTGAAGGTTGCGCCGTCGTGATCGGCGGCCCCGCTGGTGAGTTGTCGGGCGGCCGGCAGCAGGCTGGCGGCGGGCTCATGCGGACCGGCCGCGGCGCCGAGGGCCTTCAACGCGCGTCCGGCCGGGGCGACCTTCGGTTCAGCGTCAAGCGGCGGCACGTCCACGAGGAACAGCTGCAGGGGCTTGTCGGCGGTGTAGCCAAGGCCGTTCATCCGGTACTTGAAGTCGGTGATGAGCCGGGCGTCCTCGCTGCCTGCACCGACGCCGTCGACGCTGCCGTACCGGCCCTCCTCAGGGGTCCTGGCACTGAAGACGATGCTCCCGGAATCGGGTGACCAAACAAACGAGCTGACACCCAGCGGTGCGGCCGTGAGTTGCAGGGGTTCGCCGCCGGCCGCTTCCACGACATGGAGCTGCGGCTTCCCGCCCGCGGCCGCCCGCAGGAACGCAAGGGCCAGGCCGTCCGGGGAAAAATCCGGCGCCGTGTCACGGAAACCGCGGGTCAGGCGTCGGGGCCGCCGGTCCGGATCGAGGGGGTCCTCCCCCGGAAGGTCCGAGCCAAGCGGGACCGTCCACAACTGGCCCACGTAAGTGTCGGCATCGAAGTCCGGGCGGATCACGGACACCACGGCACGTGAGCCGTCCGGATGCACGGCAGGGGCGGAAACGGAATTGAGCAGCAGTAGATGTTCAGATTTCACGCTTGCGAGCCTAACCCCAGGCGCGCAGGCTGTGAAATACCTCACGCCGGTCCGGTGCGGCGCGGCCTGGGAACATGTCGCTTGTCCCGCCCATACCGCCGGCACGTCTTATCCCTTCGATCGGCTCCCATTTCGAGAGTGTTTCTCGCGTCGTGATTCCACCGTAGGCTCGGTCTTGGGCGGTTTGGAACGAACACTTGGAGGCTTTGCTCATGTCGCGCATCATGCGGTTCGACCACGTCGGCGTCACGGTCCAGGACCTCGACAAGGTGACAGCGTTCTTCGTTGGACTTGGTCTCGAGATTGAGGGCCGGACGTTCGTGGAGGGCGAGTTCATCGACACGGTCATAGCGATCCCTGATTCCCGTACAGAGATCGTGATGTTGCGAACGCCTGACGGAGGTACAGGGGTGGAGCTTTCCAGCTTCGTCCGGCCCGACTCCGAGCCGGGATCGCCCGCCGCCATGGCCAACGAACTCGGGCTGCGCAGTGTTGCGTTCGAGGTCGATGATCTTCAGGGGCACGTCGATCGGCTGGCCGGGGAGGGGTACGGGCTGGTCGGTGGCATCGGCCAGTATGAGGACGTCTGGCGCATGGCCTACGTGCGGGGTCCGGAGGGAATTGTCGTGGCCTTGGCTGAGCGGATCAGCTGACGCGGCGATCCCAGCGGCGCTGCCTCCGGTCTACCCCCGATCCCCCAACGCTGATTCCGCAGGGCTGATTCCGCAGGGCTGATTCCGCAGGGCTGATTCCGCGCAGCGCCCCCGGAATCCGCGCTTAGGATGAAGGTATGCCTCCCGCCCCCGACTTCCCCCTGCTGTGTCCGGTGTGCAGGACCAGCCTCCGGCCCAGCGACGCCGGCGCCACGACCCTGCAGTGCGGCGCCGGCCACAGCTTCGATGCCGCCAAGCAGGGGTACTTCAACTTTCTGGTCGGCAAGGGGACGGTATTTGAGGCGGACAGCGCAGACATGGTCGCGGCCCGCTTCGACTTCCTCTCCGCAGGGCACTATCAGCCGCTGGCCGATGCCCTTGCCGAGGTGGCCTTGCCGGCGCTCGCAGCTTCACCGGGCGGGCGGCCCACGGTGCTGGATGCCGGAACGGGCACAGGCCACTACCTCAGGACACTACTGGACAGGTTTGAACCGGGCAGGTTTGAACCGGGCAGGTTTGAGCCGGACAGGGCCGAATCTGAGGGGGCGGACGCCGAGCGCCCTCCGGCGGGTAGTGTTTCGGCCGCGGCCATCGGCCTGGACATTTCCAAGTTCGCGCTGCGCCGCGCCGCCAGGATGAACCCGGAAGCCCTCAACGTGGCCGGGGATGTCTGGCAGCCGCTTCCGGTTGTGGACAACGCCGTCGACGTCGTTACGGTGGTCTTTGCGCCGCGCAACGCGCCGGAGTTCGCCCGGGTGCTCCGGCCCGGCGGCCGCCTCGTGGTGGTCACGCCCCGGCCCGGCCACCTGGCCGAGATCGCCGGACAGACCGGGATGCTGGGGATCGAACCGGCCAAGGACGAGCGGCTCGCGGCATCCCTGGGCACGCACTTCGCTCCCGTCGGGGCCCGGGATCTGGACCTGGCGCTGTCCCTGAGCCCGCGCGACGTCACCAACCTTGCCCTGATGGGTCCGGCCGGACACCATCTGGACCGGGCCGCCCTCGCGGCGCTTGAGGCCCGACTTCCGCCGCGCACCGCCGTCTCGGCCCGATTCCGGATCAGCGTCTTCGAACCGGTTCCCGGGAGCTGACCCGGCGTGACGCCGCGGTACGCCCGCGCCTCGTCCGCTCCGCTTAACCTTCCCCGACGCGGCGAATCAGCCCGGCACGTAACGACTTGGCCACGTTGTCCATCAATTTTCGGCGCCCGGGTTCAGCCGTTGCCCTTCAGTTTAGGATGGAAAGACAGTTACTGAGGAGCTGTGCCTTCAGCTCCCGGAACTCAAGGGGGAATTGATGTCTGTATGGCTGGTCGAGAACTGGTGGGCGCTGTGGCTCACGCTGTTCCTCCTGTTTGCCGTGGTCGAGATGCTCACCCTGGACCTGTTCTTCATCATGCTCGGCGGAGGTGCCCTCGCCGGACTGGTGGCGGACTTCGCCGGCGCCGATCTGTGGCTGCAGATCATCGTCTTCTGCGTTGTGTCCCTGCTGATGATCGGCTTTGTCCGGCCGGTGGCCCTCAAGCATCTCCACAAGGGCCCGGCGGACCAGCGCAGCAACATCGAAAGACTTATCGGCGAATCCGCCCTCGTCATGGAGGCAGTGAGCGAGACCGGCGGCCTCGTCAAGATTGGCGGGGATGTCTGGAGCGCCCGGTCCGAATCCGGGGTGCTCTCCCCCGGCCAGCAGGCCGTGGTCAGCGCCATCGACGGTGCCACGGCGATCGTGGCCCCCCAGCCGGAATCTGCCATCCAATAAAGCGTCGGCAGGACATCCTGCCGGCACCGGCAGCGGGCCGCACCGCCGCGGATCTGCCACAGCGACACCAAAATCAAACAACTGGGGAATAGGTGATGTATGGATATCGCAATCGCAATTGTGCTGCTGGTACTGATTGCGTTCGTAATTATTGTGCTGGTCCGGTCGGTCCGGATCATTCCGCAAGCCCGGGCCGGCGTCGTTGAACGCCTGGGCAAATACCAACGCACCTTGAATCCCGGCCTCACCCTGCTCATTCCGTTCGTGGACCGCCTGCTGCCGCTGTTGGACCTCCGCGAGCAGGTGGTTTCCTTCCCGCCGCAGCCCGTCATTACCGAGGACAACCTGGTGGTTTCGATCGACACCGTGGTGTACTTCCAGGTCACCGATGCCCGGGCCGCCACCTATGAGATCGCCAACTACATCCAGGCCGTGGAACAGCTCACCACCACAACACTGCGCAACGTGGTCGGCGGGCTCAACCTGGAGGAAGCGCTGACGTCGCGCGACCAGATCAACGGCCAGCTCCGCGGAGTGCTCGACGAGGCGACGGGACGATGGGGCATCCGCGTCTCCCGGGTGGAGCTCAAAGCCATCGATCCGCCCCACTCGATCCAGGACTCGATGGAGAAGCAGATGCGGGCCGAACGCGACCGCCGCGCCGCCATCCTGACCGCGGAAGGAACTAAACAATCGGCCATCCTCACCGCCGAAGGTCAGCGCCAGTCCTCCATCCTGAAGGCCGAAGGCGACGCCAAGGCGGCGATCCTGCGGGCCGATGGCGAGGCGCAGGCCATCCAGAAGGTCTTCGACGCCATCCATAAGGGCAACCCGGACCCGAAGCTGCTGGCCTACCAGTACCTCCAGACCCTCCCGAAGATCGCCGAGGGCTCGTCGAACAAGCTGTGGATCATTCCCAGCGAGGTCGGCGACGCACTCAAGGGGATCGGGAGCGTCCTGGGTACCGGCCCGGCACCGGTCCCGGCTCCCGCGACGGCGACGGCGACGGCGACGGATCCCGATCCGCTGGCCGCGCCCGGCGGAGTCGACACCCCGGGAAGCCGGGCCTAGGCGCCCGGCACCTTCCGGATCCTCGGGCACCGCCCGCATCACGGTTCCAGGCAGTCCCCGCAGGCCCCCATGGCCCGGTCGTTCAGGCCCGGCCGTGGGGGCCCGCCGATTAAGGCAGGACCAGGCGGGTACTCCTTACGCGGTCCGCGCCGCCCGGCTACTCGCTTTACCTCGTGTGCCCCACTGCCGTATACTTGAGTATTTGTCCGGCCGGTTCAGCCGTCCGGAACAAAAACGCTTCGTACAGCGTTGATTCCAATGACGTGCCAAACAGTTTTTGTCACTGGTGACTGTCATCCGGCCCGGTCAGCGGGTCACTCGCGGTACAGCACAGTGCAACCAGAAGTCCGGCGCCTGACGGTCCCCGGATAACGCAGGGCTGGACCCTGCGAACCGAATAGAGGGAGAAAAGATGAGCGATCGCAGCCTGCGGGGTATGCGCCTTGGCGCACAGAGCATGGAGACCGAATCCGGCGTCGAACCGGCTCCGCGCCAGCGGGTTGAATACCGTTGCGAGGACGGCGAGCAGGTGTTTGTGACGTTCTCCTCGGAAGCCGAAATCCCCCCGGTTTGGGTTTCGAAGACGGGCAAGGAGGCCTTGCTGGTGGACGGCGAACGCCCCGTCAACAGCAACGAAAAGGCAGTGCGCACGCACTGGGACATGCTGCTGGAACGCCGTAGCCTCCCCGAGCTTGAGCAGATCCTCGAAGACCGTCTCACGATCCTGCGCGAACGCCGCGGCGAACGCCGGTCCGCCTAGACGGCCAGCTGATACCACCGGCTAAAAAGGACCGGGCTCGCATCACTAGTGATGCGGGCCCGGTCCTTTTCGTGGGCGGTCTGCTTCCGGGACGGCGCCGTCTCCCGGCCGCTAGGCGTCCTTCTTGCCCCTGAGCTTGTTCCAGCGGGCCGTCAGGCCCCACTTCGTGACGTTGATCATGGCTTCGATGACGATGTTGCCGCTCATCTTCGATGCACCGAGTTCACGCTCAACAAAGGTGATGGGGCGTTCCACGATCGTCAGGCCGAGCTTGGCCACGCGCCAGGCCAGGTCCACCTGGAAGCCGTAGCCGACCGAGTCCACCGCATCCAGGTTCAGCTTCTCGAGCGTCGTCCGGCGGAAGGCACGGAAGCCGCCGGTGACGTCCTTGATCTTGACGCCCAGCATGATCCGGGCGTACGTGCTGCCGACCCGGCTGATGGCCTGCCGGTAGAGCGGCCAGTTGACGACGCTGCCGCCGGGAACCCAGCGTGAGCCCATGGCGAGGTCCGCGCCCTGCTCCACGGCCTCGATCAGCTGCGGCAGCTGCTCGGGCTGGTGCGAGCCGTCGGCGTCCATCTCCACGAGGATGTCGTAGCCGGCGTCCAGGCCCCACTTGAAGCCTGCGATGTACGCGGCGCCGAGCCCGGCCTTGCCGGCCCGGTGCAGGACGTGGATCTGGCTGTCGTCGGCGGCCATGCGGTCCGCCAGCTGTCCTGTGCCGTCCGGGCTGTTGTCGTCGACAACCAGCACATCGGAGGCGGGCACGGCTGTGCGCAGGCGACCGAGGGTCTTGGGCAACGATTCCAGCTCGTTATAGGTGGGGATGATGGTGAGGACACGCACAGCGAGGCCTTTCCTTGAAGGGAGCGGTCGGTGCGCCGGCAGAGAATCGTCGAAGACTTCCAGGCGCAACTTCCCATTATAGGGAGTCGCACGCACGTGACGGGCCGCATGGCGGCCCCGGGCAGGTCCACCCGCTTCGGGCCAGTACCGGCGGGCCTGAAAATTTCGGCGCCGGAACCGTTTTCTGCTGCGAAGTAGACCCGCCCCCTCGGGGTGCCCGTGGTCATGACCAGTAAAGCTCCCGCGGGTGCGGCAACCTGGAATGGACCGGGGACTACCGGAGCCTGCGCCGTACGCAACCCTCCGTTGACCCTCAATGCTACGGCGGCACCCCGATCTGTCAACCGAGCCGTGACCTGCCGTTTTGTCCATCGTCCCAGTTCAGGGCACGGGTCCGCGGGTCAATGTTTCTGGGCCGCCGGCTGTTTGCGTCGCCCGTACGGTCAGGCGCCGAGTGCTCCGCTGGCGTAGAGTTCCTGGCCGTCGCGCACCGTCTGGAGGCAGACGGGGTCCGTGCCGGTGTCCAGTGCCGGCAGGAGTGGCGTACGGGCCCGCGGGTCGGTGCTCCAGGACTGCACCCGGCCGTCGGCAACCTGGACCATGAGTTCCTCGACCTCCCAGACAGCGAAGCTGGCCGGAGCTCCGGGCACCAGCTGCCCGGCCATGGGGTTGCGGTAGCGGGCTGCCCGCCATCCAGCCCGGGTGTGGCCGAGGAACGCGGCGCGGGCCGAGATCCGCTCTGCCGGGTTGGTGTGCTCCAGGCACGCCCGCACGCTGGACCACGGCCGTAGCGGCGTGACGGGGGTGTCGCTGCCGAAGCAGATCGGCACGCCGGCCGCGTAGAGGCTGGCAAAAGCGTTCATGCCCAGCCGGCGGTCGCCGAGGCGCTGCTGGTACAGGCTGTTCCCGCCGCCCCACAGCGCGTCGAAGACCGGCTGGGCGCTGACGGTGACGGAGTAGCCGGCCAGCCGGATGATTGCCGCGGGATCCGCGAGCTCGACGTGCTCGAATCGGTGTCCCGCGGCGCGGACGCGCTGTTCGCCCACCTCGGCAGCGGCCAGGTCCAGGGCATCCAGGGCTGCGTCCAGGCCGGCGTCACCGATCACGTGGAAGCCTGCCTGAACGCCCAGGAGCGAGCACGCCGCAAGGTGGGCGGCCGCCTCGGCCACGGAGAGGTACTGGTTGCCGCGCCCCGGCGCATCGGCGTAGTCGGCACGCAGGGACGCGGTCCGTGAGCCGATTGAGCCGTCGATGTTGAGGTCGCCGGCAAGGCCGAGAACCGGGACGCCCAGCCCGTCCAGGATGGACCGGGCATGATTCTCGGAGGCCGCCAGCTCGCCCCAATAAGGCAGGATTTCCGGCACCGGATGAGTGGCATTGTCCACTGCGCCGGAGGCGCTGTTCCAGCCCGCGGCTACCCGCAGGTCCTCAACCGTCCCGATGTGGGGAGCGGCCATCTCCGCGAGGGCCACGTATCCGTTCGCGGCCGCCTCGGCAAGGGCGCGCCGCTGATAGCCGCGCAGGGTATCCGCCGGCAGCTGGCGGGCCACCCGGCGGGCCGCGGTGTGGGCGTCGCGCTTGACCTGGCTGTCGGCGGCGAAGCCGTCGAGCCCTTCCAGCCCCGCCGACGCCGCCATGGAGCTGGACACCAGGGCCGAGTGGGCATCCACACGGGCAAGGTAGGCCTTGCGGCCGCCGGCGGCGCGTTCGATTTCCTCCCGGCTGGGCAGCGCGGGGTTGGTCCAAGTGGTCTCGTCCCACCCGTGGCCCAGCACGGTACCGCCCGCGCTGGAAGCGGAGGCGCTGGAGGCGGAGACGGCGTCGAGCAGTTCAGCGGCGGAGCGCACGCCCGCCAGCTGCAGCGAATCGAGCGCGATACCGGTTTCCGTCAGGTGGACGTGGGAGTCGACGAATCCGGGGGCCAGCAGCGCGCCCTGCAGATCGATCACCTCCATCGAAGAGTCCGCAATGGAGGTGGCAGCCTGTTCGGAACCGACCCAAGCGACGGTATCGCCGTCGACCAGCATCGCGGTCGCGAAAGGGTCGGCCGCCGTGTAGACGGAGCCGTTGCGGTACAGCGTGACTTTGCGGGCTGCGGCAGCCGGCGAATCGGTCATGGGTCGGTAACTCCTTGTAACGGTGGCCGGCGTGGCGCCGGCGGGTTTAAAAGTCTTGGCAGGCCGCGGTAGCGGGCCAGCGAGCGGGCCGGTACTGCCTAGCAGCCTAGGCCACTGAGGAATAGGCGACGACGCCGCGTTTGATGAGCTTGATCGCCTCCGCGCAGAGCCGCGCAATCCGGGGGTCGAGGGTCGGGATGTCGGCGAGCTGGTCCAAAAGGTCAATGACCTGTTTGACCCAGCGGACAAAGTCGCCTGCGGCCAGGTCGGTGCCGCTGAGCACGTCCTGGAGGTGGCGGCCCTTGGCCCATTTGAAGATCGGCCAGACGAGCCCGAGTTCGGGCTCCCCGGTGAGCGGCAGCTTGTTGGCTTCCTCCACGTCCTCGAGGGCGGACCACTCGCGCACCACGGTATCGACGGCGGATTCCAACGAGATGCTCGGCATCTTGGGCCGCAGGCCGCGGTCCTCGCGTTTGGCCTGGTAGACGAGCACACTGGCCAGGGCGGCGATTTCGGCGGCGTCGAGGTCGTTGAACGCACCCATCCGCAGCGATTGCGAGATCAGCAGGTCCTTTTCGCCGTAGATCCGCCGCAGCCGCTGACCGTCCGGGCTGATCGACAGCACGCCGGTGTCGGAGGTTTCCAGGTAGCCGTAGCTCGTCAGGACGCCGCACACGCGGTCGAATGTCTTGGCGATGGTGTTGGTCCGGCCCTGGATCTGACGAATCAGCCCGTCCGTCTCCTGGCGGAGCTTCCACCAGCGCTCGGACCAGCGTGCATGATCCTCGCGTTCGCTGCAGCCGTGGCACGGGTGGGCGCGGAGCTCCCTGCGCAACTCGGCGATCCGTTTCTCCTGGTTGGGCGCGGCCGCAGACCGGCCGAAGTCCTCGTCGCGGCGCGGGGGCGCCGGCGGACGGTGCTCGCGGATGGCGTTGCGCACCGAGGACGCCAGGTCGCGGCGCGACTTGGGGACCTTGGCGTTGAAGGACTTGGGAATTCTGATCCGCGTGATGGGCGACAACGGACCCTCGACGTCCTGCAGGCCGATCCGGCGGAGCTGGTTGTCCAGCGTCATGACGGCGGGGCGGGGCTCCCTGGATTCGTGGTCGGAGCTGAGCACCACCGCGAGACCCGGCGACTTTCCGGAGGGAACATCCACCACGTCGCCCGGAAGCAAGCGGCTCAGGGAGTCCTCCGTGAGTGACTTCACCGCCCGGGAGCTGCTCCTGGACGCCATCTTCTCGGCATCGGCCAGCGCGCGCCGTAACCGGGCGTACTCGGTGAAGTCGCCCAGGTGGCAGGTCATGGACTTGCTGAACCCCGCGAGGGACTCCTCCCGGCTCCGGACCTGCCGGGCCAGTCCCACCACCGACCGGTCCGCCTGGAACTGCGCAAAGGACGATTCGAGGATTTCCCGGGCGCGGGGCCGGCCAAACTGCGCCAGGAGGTTGATGGACATGTTGTAGGTGGGCCGGAAGCTTGAGTTGAGCGGGTACGTCCGGCGTGAGGCGAGACCGGCGACGGCGGCCGGATCGGTGCCGGGCTGCCACAGCACCACGGCGTGGCCCTCGACGTCGATGCCCCGGCGGCCGGCACGGCCCGTCAGCTGGGTGTACTCCCCCGCCGTGATGTTGACGTGCGCCTCGCCGTTGAACTTGTCCAGCTTCTCCAGCACGACGCAGCGGGCCGGCATGTTGACGCCCAGCGCGAGCGTTTCGGTGGCGAAGACGGCCTTGACCAGGCCGTCGACGAACAGCTTCTCCACGACCTCCTTGAACGTCGGCAGCATGCCGGCATGGTGCGCGGCGAGTCCGCGGAGCAGGCCGTCCCGCCAGCTCCAGAAGCCGAGCACATCGAGATCATCCGAGGGGATGTCCTGGGCGGCTTCGTCAACACGCTGGGCGATGATCTGCTGCTCGCGCTCATTGGTCAGCCAGAGCCCGGCGGAGACGCACTGCGCCACGGCCGCGTCGCAGCCGGCGCGAGAGAAGATGAACGTGATGGCCGGCAGGAGGTCCTGCCGGTCCAGGCTGGCGATGACCTGGGGCCGGCTGGCCTTCCGCACCGGGCTCCGCTGGCCGCCCTGGGGTTCGTCCCGCTGGCCGCGTTGCTGGCGGCGCTGGTTCCTGCCGCCGTGGCCGAAGCGGCCGCGGAAATTCATCTGGCTCTCTGCCCGTGCCATGGAGAGCAGTTCCGGGTTGACCTCGAAACCGGCCCGGGCCCGCACCTCTGCTGTGACCGCGGTGGCTGTCACAGCAGTGGCAGCCGCCTCACTGCCAGCGCTCTCACCGGCCGGTGCGATCTCGTCGAAGCTGGTATCGCCGGCAAACAGGTCCACGATCTTCCGGCCCACCATGACGTGCTGCCACAAGGGCACCGGGCGGTGCTCGGAGACGATCACGTCGGTCTGTCCGCGCACGGTATCTAGCCACGCGCCGAACTCCTCGGCGTTGGAGACCGTGGCACTCAGGGAGGCCACCTGGACCTCGCTGGGCAGGTGGATGATGACTTCCTCCCACACGGCGCCGCGGAAGCGGTCGGCCAGGTAGTGGACCTCGTCCATGACTACGAAACCAAGGTCATCCAACGTGTCCGAATCCGCGTAGAGCATGTTGCGGAGCACTTCGGTGGTCATGACCACCACGGGTGCGTCGCCGTTGATGCTCGTATCGCCGGTGAGGAGGCCCACCTGGGCGGCACCGTACTTGGCGGCCAGTTCGGAGTACTTCTGGTTGCTCAGGGCTTTGATGGGCGTGGTGTAGAAAGCCTTGAGCCCGCGCTGGAGGGCCAGGTAGATGGCGAACTCGCCCACGATGGTCTTCCCGGCCCCGGTGGGGGCGGCCACCAGCACGCCGCGGCCGGCCTGCAGGGACAGACATGCCTCGCGCTGGAACTCATCGAGTTCGAATTCCAGGGAGCGGATGAAACCGCCCAGGTAGGTCTTGGCTTCGGCAGCCCGCTCGACGCTGGCGCGGTAACGTTCGGACGGCGACTCCGGCCCGGGGTGTGACGACATGCTTCCAGCCTAATGCGCGAAGGCTTAGAGATTCTCCAGCTCGGAGCTTGGTGTGGCCTGGTCCGCGGTGGCTTCGGTCTCGGCGGCGCGTTTGACGGCGCGTCGTTCGCG
>NZ_FNJS01000061.1:0-10077 GCF_900104405.1 Arthrobacter sp. ok909
ACTGGCACCACTTCACGGCCGGGCACCCATTCCCCGCCGCAAACACCGACGACCCCGGCTGGCCGGCACCCCTCGACGACCCCATCCCGGAAGACGCCCTGTACCAATCCACCTGAACGATCAGGCCCTCCCTCGCTTGACGTGCAGCCGGTGACGGGTAGGCACGGAGCCGCTAAACTGCGCATAGTCCAGAGACCACTATGAGCGAGGTGGACACAATGCAGCTTGACGAGGTCATCGCCCACTTTCATCAAGCAGTGAATGCGTTTGCCAAGGGCGATCCGGAACCCGCCAAGGACATTTTCTCCCACAGCATGGACGTTTCCCTCGCTAATCCTTGGGGCCCTCCGGTGGTGGGCTGGGAACGAGTATCAGAGGCCCTTGATTCAGCAGCGGCACGTTTCCAAGAGGGACGCGTCACGGCCATTGAAACGCTCACCAAACACGTCACTTCCAATCTCGCCTGCTTCCTGGACCTAGAACACTGGCAGGCGAAGGTTGGAGGCGGAGACCAAATTTCGGTGTTTGATCTGCGGGTGACGAGCCTCTATCGCCCCGAAGGCGACGCTTGGGCCCTCGTGCATCGCCACGCAGACCCAATCACCACACCGCAGACCCCGGACGCCGTGCTGCGGAAATAGTTCACGCCATTCGTTTCCACTCTGGTTGCCGAACACTTGACCAGGCGGCCTAACGCCCGCGGAACCGTGCGGGGGTTCGGCCCGCTGCTCAGGACCGCGCGCGAATACTGAAGCCCTCCTGATGGACGCGGCACGGCCACCGACGATGGACGAACCCGCCGACTGGAAATGGGCTGCGGGAAAGGTACGCGTAGTCTGAGTCTCGTCGTTGCCTGAGGTAAGTTAGCTGACAGTGAGCTGGGTGTACATGCCGGCGGCGTAGTGGCCGGCGAAGTTGCAGACCAGTTCATAGCGCCCCGGCGGCAGGTCCACAGTGACCCAGCCGGAACTGTGGGGCAGAATGCCCTGCCCGGCGCCTTCGGCACAAGTGGATGAGGCCTCGCCCAGACTGCCTGCCTCGTCGATCCTCCCGTCACCTCCGACGGGACGGGTTCCGGCAAGCTGCGTGCCGGGCAGCGGCAGGATCACCATCTCGTGCGTGTAGCGTCCTGCGTTGGTGACCAGGAAAGTCACGTAGCCGTGCGGGACGGTCGCTCGGTCGGCGGTCAGCCGCATGCCTCCCCTCCTTCCGGGTCCACCCATCATTGGGCCGCCCATGTCGGTCGCGGCGACGGTGACGACGGTTCCGGCCAGACCGGGCACCGGGCAGCCGGCGTCATTGGCGAAGCCGAGGCCTGGACGCGGCAGGGCCAGGACCGCGACGGCGGCGATGGAAAGCGCCGTAAGTGCCAGCGTGGCGAGGATTCCGATCAGCAGCTGGCTGCGCCGGGAAGGGAGCGTCATTGCTTCCGCCTGAGAGCCGCGCGGCGCGCGGCGAGTTCAGTTTCGTCGATTTCCCCG
The DNA here is from genome assembly GCF_900104405.1 of Arthrobacter sp. ok909. Taxonomy (NCBI): domain Bacteria; kingdom Bacillati; phylum Actinomycetota; class Actinomycetes; order Micrococcales; family Micrococcaceae; genus Arthrobacter; species Arthrobacter sp. ok909. The sequence continues at coordinate 1,482 of NZ_FNJS01000061.1, forward strand.
CGGGCAAATCTCTCGTTGAGGATTCGTTCGGCCTCGTCGTGCGGCGCGCCGGAGGCGCCGGGAGCTTCCGAAGCCTGTCCGCGGCGAAGCATTAAGATCACGACAGTAACCACCCCGCCCCAGAAGATCAGCATCATCAGGGCCATCAGCACCCACGCCCCGACTCCCCAGCCGCCGTTCCATCCATACATCATGCGAAGACCTCCATCTTGTGCCGTGTTTCCCCGTTCCTGGCCCCTGTGAACGACGTTTCGGCCACCATCGGGGCGACAGGGCGTTGAGTTGTCTAAGCGGCGGCTTCCACGGGCAGGCCGCCGAGGCGCCACTCAAGCATTCCTTCATTGAGTCGCTGGGCGCTCCGGCCGGCAGAGCGCAGCAGGTCCACCGCTTCGTACGCCAAGACGCAGTACACGCCGCGGCAGTAGGCGACGATCTCCCTGTCCTCGGGCAGTTCAGCGAGCCTGTCGTGGAGCTGGTCGAGCGGGATGGACACGGCTCCGGGGATGTGCGCGGCGTGATACTCCTCGACAGGGCGAACATCCAGGACCGTCACGGTGCCCGCCCGGGCGCGGGATAGGAGCTCGTCGCGGGTGACTTCCTCTTCATCAGACCTTGTACCTTCCAGCCCCAGGTAGGCGACGCGCTTGGGCTCGACGTCCGCCACGTGCTCCTGCCCGACGCAACGGAGCAGGTTGTAGAGCTGAAGGACGTCGGGACCGGCGATGTCGTAGTGGATTCGGTTGCCGTCCCGCCGGGTGGTTACCAGTCCGGCCTGGCGCAAGGCCTGCAAGTGAGCGGAGGCCGTGCTGAGCCCCAGTCCAGCGGCGGCGGCCAGGGTTTCCACGCTGCGCTCCCCCTGCGTGAGCAGGTCCAGCAACTCCAACCGCTTGCCGTTGCCGAGGGCCTTGCCCACGCGGGCGAACTCCGCAAAGAGCTCCGCCTTCTTGAACCTGTCGCCCACAATCTCCTCCAGAAATCCATGTAATACTGGAATAAATACTATTCCATGTTTATCTGGAATACCACCGTACCGCCGGTTTCAGCCGGCGTGGAAGGACTGCGAGTCGTGAGCGCCTTGACGTTGTTTCCCTTCTTGGACGGGGCACCGGCAAATCCGACCTGCCTGCCCGACCTGGCAGCTGCCAAATGAGCAACCCCGACACCGGTCGAAAGACCGGCACCGCCGCCGGGCCCGCGCTCACTCTGGGCCTGCGCCAGAACCTGGCCCAGTTCATGCTCCTGGTCGCCGTCAACGCGCTCGTCGGCGGCACCCTCGGCCAGGAACGCACAGTCCTGCCGCTGCTGGCGGACCAGGTCTTCCACCTGGACCTCTACACCTCCGCCCTGACCTACATCCTGGCCTTCGGACTCGCCAAGGCCGGCACCAACTACTTCGCAGGAACCCTCTCGGACCGCTACGGCCGAAAGCCCGTCCTGATCGCCGGCTGGCTGATCGCCGTGCCCGTGCCGCTGCTGCTGATCCTCGGACCGTCCTGGGGGTGGATCGTCGCTGCCAACGTGATCCTCGGCATCAGCCAGGGCCTGACCTGGTCCACCACCGTCGTCATGAAAATGGACCTCGTCGGCCCGTCCCGCCGCGGCCTGGCCATGGGCCTGAACGAGGCCGCCGGCTACCTCGGCGTCGCCGGCACCGCGCTGGCTACCGGCTACATCGCCGCGAGCTACGGGCTGCGGCCCGGACCGTTCCTGCTCGGCGCCGCCTACATCGCGCTGGGCCTGGGCCTGTCCGTGTTTGCAGTGAAAGAAACCCGCGGCCACGCCAGGCTTGAGGCCGCCAGCCACATGGCGGCCCACGCCGGCGCCCACGGGGAACTGAGCAACCGGGAGATCTTTACCCTCACCAGTTTCCGGGACAAGTCCCTGTCCTCGGTCAGCCAGGCGGGCATGGTCAACAACCTCAACGACGGCCTCGCCTGGGGCCTGTTCCCGCTCCTTTTCGCCGCAGCGGGGCTGAGCATCGAAAAGATCGGTATCCTCGCTGCCGTATATCCCGCCGTCTGGGGAGCCGCCCAACTCGTCACCGGAGCGATGTCGGACCGATACGGGCGGAAATGGCTGATCGTCGGGGGCATGCTTGTCCAGGCCGTAGCGCTAGGCATGGTCGCCTTCGGAACCGGTTTCGGGATCTGGCTTGCCGCTGCCATCCTCCTGGGCCTGGGAACCGCCATGGTCTACCCCACCCTGCTGGCGGCCATCGGCGACGTCGCGCACCCGGAATGGCGGGCACGCTCGGTGGGCATCTACCGGCTCTGGCGCGACGGCGGTTTCGCCGTCGGCGCCCTCCTGGCCGGCATCCTCGCGGACGCCTTCGGCATCCCGGCAGCAGTTGCCGTCGTCGGCGCCCTCACCGCACTTTCCGGGATCCTCGTCGCGGTGCGCATGCGCGGTTCGGACCACGTCATCACGACTGAGGGCGATCCGGGCATCAAGTCGCTTCCGTGAGCGGGCACCGGCATCCGCGGGCCCGCCGAGATCTTGCGCGGCATGATGGCATCGGTGAGGATGAATGCGATCCCCCGTGCCGCGAAGAAGGAGTAGACGCGATGACCAAGTATCTGATCTCGTTTCCGAGTGCCGCCATGGTCTTCCCTGACGAAGACCTGCAGGCCGTGTCGGATGCGGCGCACGCGGTCGTTCAGGAGGCGAAGGACGCCGGGGTCTGGGTGTTCGGCGGCGGCATCGATGAGAGCATCCCGCCGGTCATGGTCGACGGCGATGGGACCGTGCGCGAGGGCACCTACCCGCAGACGACGCAGCTCGAAGGCGGCTACTCAGTGCTGGAGCTGCCCTCGTACGATGCGGCCTTGGAGTGGGCCGCGAAGATCGCGGCCGCCTGCCGTTGCGCGCAGGAGGTGCGCGCATTCCAATACGACCCCGCCAGCTAGGTCTCGACCGTAGGGACGCCTGAGCCATGGACTTCGAACTGCGCACCTTCCCGGGCTGCCCGAACAGCGGCCCGGCATTGAAGCTGTTCCGTGAGGTTCTGGCCGCAGACGGGAGGGACGCGGAATCCCTGACCGTCCATGAGGTAGCCTCCGAGCGCGAGCCGAAGGAACTCCAGGTCCGCGGCTCCCCGTCCTTCATCGCGGAAGGACGCGACCTGTTTCCAGCGGAATCCGCACCGGTCCTGAGCTGCCGCCTGTACCGCACCGGGCACAGCGCGGCGGGACTCCCCTCCGTCGAGTCCTTGCGCAACGCACTCCGTGGCATCGACTCCGGCCCATAACCTGACAACGGCGCCATCCCAGCGATTCCCACGCCCTGGCCCTCTTGGCGCCCGGGCATAATGAAGGCAGCCCGGCCACAAGGCTGCGGCCGGTAGTGGACCTGAGACCGCGAAGGGCCCGGCATGGAGCCATCGAAGGAAGAGATCCTGGCCGGGTATGGCCGTGCCCGCCGCGAGCTCCGCGCCTGGCTGGCGGGCGCAACGGCTGCGGATCTTCGCCGCGCGAGCGACGGCACGAGGTGGACCAATGAAGAACTGCTCTTCCACATGGTCTTCGGCTACATGGTCGTCCGCGTTCTGCTTCCGCTGGTGCACGTTGTCAGCCGCCTCCCACCGCCGGTGGGCAAGGCATTCGCCGCCGTCCTGAACGCCGGAACGCGCCCGTTCGACGCCGTGAACTACTGGGGATCCCGCGCCGCCGCGCTGTTCTACAACAGGGAAAGGATGGGCAGAAAGCTGGACAGAACTATCGCTGCCCTGAGCCGCCGACTCGAACACGAGAGTCCCAGATCACTCATGCGCTCCATGGCGTTCCCCGACAGGTGGGACCCGTTCTTCAAGCCGCGGATGACGCTCAACGCCGTCTATGCCTACCCCACATTGCATTTCGACTTCCACGCCAGGCAATTGACGCTTCGGCTTCCGGACCACCCAGGAGCGTCCTGAAGCCGCGCGAAGTTCCCGGGAGCGGGAGTCCCGCGCGCCGGTACTAACCCCACGAACGTCAGTGTGCCGTCTGCATCCGGTGGGAATCCTGCGCGACCGGGACCTTAAGCCCTTGGCGCCAAGAACCCAACCGGCGAGGATCAATGGCGTGGCATTTATGCCTGACGCCGCCCCGGGTGCCCGTTGGGTCACCTGCTGCCCCACTCCTGGGGGTTTCTCATGCGTGTAGTCGTTGCGGAATCCGTGGCCATGTTTGCCATCGGCGACGGTGTCCTCGGCGTCTTGTTTCCGGTCCAGCACTCAACCCGGTGGGATCTGGGCCCCAAGCCTTGGCGCGCGTACATGCGCTGGTTCGCGGACCATCCCGGCATCACGCGGGCACTGAGTGCGGCCCAGATCGCCGCCGGCGTTGCCTGCGCGGCGCGCCTCCCATCAACGCCACGCTAGCATCCCGCCTCTGAGCTGGTAGAAACTCAGGGCGACTGAATTTCACACTGCCAGGATTTCAGCATTAAACTGCGCCGGCGCCGCGAAGCGTGTCAAGGGCGGCACGGAGCCGTGTGTCGGCGTCGTTGGCGACGTCCCGGACGGCCTGGCTGTCGCTGAGCTTGACCATGGTCTGCGGGTCGATCGCCTGGATGGTTGTCTTGGCGGCATCCCTGCCCCGGCGGACGACGACGTTGCAGGGCAGCAGGGCGCCCATGTCCGGTTCCGCGGAGAGGGCCCGGCTGGCCAGGGCCGGGTTGCAGGCGCCCAGGATCATATAGTCACCGAGGTCCTCGGCGGCAGCGGCGCCGAGCTTGGCCTCGAAGGTGGCGCGGACGTTGATTTCCGAGAGAATGCCGAATCCCTGCCCGGCGAGGGCATCGCGTGTGCGCTGCACCGATTCCTCCCAGTTCAGCGGGACCGTAACGGTATGCGTATAGCTCATGGCTGCTCCTGCATGGATAGTCGGTGGTCTCAGGCGAGAGAGAGGAAGAGTTTCTCCAGGTCCTTGGTGTCCATGCTCGAATCCCCGCGGACGAGGCACTGCTCGAGCCCGCTGGCGATGATCGCGAACCCGGCCCGGTCCAAAGCCTTCGAGACAGCGGCGAGCTGGGTGACGATGTCCTTGCAGTCCTTCCCCTCCTCGAGCATGCGCGTAACGCCGGCGAGCTGTCCCTGGGCCCGCTTGAGCCGGTTGATGATCGGGGTGAGTTCTGTCGAATCAAGTTCCATGGCGGGCTCCAAAGATGGGTGGGTACTTTGCCAATTCTATACCCCGGAGGGTATAACGGCTAGCGGCGGGAAGTCAGCAGCCAGTCCGTTGCGGACGGGTTTGCAAGATACCCCCGGGGGTATTATTGTTGTGAGTAGACCGCTGGAGGATCCCCTCCCGGAAACTCCCCCACCGCCCCACGAAAGAGAGCATCATGCTTATCGAGCGCATTTACGACGAAGACCTCGCCCAGGCCAGCTACTTCATCGGCTGCCAGGCCAAGGGTGAAGCGGTCGTCGTTGACCCCCGCCGCGATATCGACGTCTACCGCAACCTCGCAGCGGCCAACGGGATGAAGATCGTGGCCGTCACCGAAACCCACATCCACGCAGACTTCCTCTCCGGCACCCGTGAACTGGCCGCCGCAACCGGCGCCACCGCGTACGTTTCCGGCGAGGGCGGCGCCGACTGGCAGTACGGGTTCGAGGCCGAGCGGCTGAACGACAACGACTCGATCACCCTCGGCAACATCACCGTCAAGGCCCTGCACACCCCGGGCCACACCCCGGAGCACCTGTCCTTCCTGATCACCGACGGCGCGTTCGCCGACACCCCCGGCTACCTGCTCTCCGGTGACTTCGTCTTCTCCGGCGACCTCGGACGACCGGACCTGCTGGACGAGGCCGCCGGCGGCGTCGACACCCGCTTCGCCGGCGCCCGCCAGCTCTTCGCGAGCCTGCGCGATAAGTTCCTGACCCTGCCGGACCACGTCCAGGTCCACCCCGGCCACGGCGCCGGCAGCGCGTGCGGCAAGGCCTTGGGCGCCATTCCCTCCTCCACGGTCGGCTACGAACGGCTCTACTCCTGGTGGGGCCCCTACCTGGCCGCCAACGACGAGGACGGCTTCGTCGCCGAACTCCTCGACGGCCAGCCCGACGCCCACGCCTACTTCGGCCGGATGAAGCGCGAAAACCGTGAGGGCCCGGCCGTCATGGGCGAACGTACTCCCCTGACCGAACTCGCCACCGCCGACGTCGTGGCCGACCTCGCCGGCGACACCGTCACGTTTGTGGACACCCGCTCCAACGCCGAGGTCCACGAAGGCACCGTCGCCCGGTCCCTGAACATCCCGGCCGGGAAGTCCACGGCCAGCTTCGGCGCCTGGGTGGTCAACCCCGAAACCGACACCAACCCCCTCGTGCTCCTGGCCCCCACCCAGGCCGCCGCGCAACAGATGTGGGACCACCTCGTCCGGGTCGGCATCGACAACGTCGCCGGCTACGTCACCACCCTCGACGGACTGCCCGCCAGCACCCCGCAGCTGATCCAGCCTGAAGAACTGGACGGCTTCGACGCCGCGATGGTCCTGGACGTCCGCAACCGCACCGAGCACGCCGCCGGACACATCCCCGGCTCCCACCAGCTCAGCGGCGGCCGCGTGATGTGGAACCTGGACCAGCTCCCCGCCGACGGCACCATCGTGTCCTACTGCCAGAGCGGCGTCCGCAACTCCGTCGCGGCCAGCGCGCTGCGCCGCGCCGGGTACGACGTCGTCGAACTCGACGGCAGCTACGCCGGATGGGCCGCCTGGCAGCAGGCACGGGAATCCGTTTCCAGCAACTGATCCAGACAATATTTGAACTGATTGATTGACAGCGTTGGCGGCGGTCCGGGAACACCGGTCCGCCGCCAACGCTTTCTCACCGTCCACGAGTGTGAATCGCAGCGGTATCTGGCGTTGTTTTGTCAGCGCTATTTGGCGGGTCCAGCTCAGTGGTCAGTGCTTTCGATGGCGGCTGCGAGTTTTACCGGCATGGGGACAGACGTCAGTCGTGGGCTGGTTCCCCGGTAATCCGGTGGTCGGCGTGGTTGATGGTTTCGCGGATGAGCCGGACCAGATGCCCGTCGTGGAGAGAATAGATGACGTGCCGGCCGTCCTTGCGGGTGTCCACGAGGCCGCCGAGCCCGAGTTTGGCCAGGTGCTGGCTGACCACGGTCCGGGGCGCCCCGGACGCGTTGGCGAGTTCGGTGACGCGCTGAACATGCCCTGGAATGTCTTGCGAACGATCGTTACCGGACGCCAACCGACAAATGACTTAGCAGAATCTTCCGCGAGTTGGTCCTCGCCCCCGCTAAGTTCCCGCCGCCTCATCCATGCTCCACAGGCTTAGACTTGAGGCGTTCCCCAGGATCCCTGCAGGAGGCATGCCGTGGACTTCGACACCGTCCTCGCCCAATACCACGACGCATTGGACACCTTCGCCAGAGGCGACGCCGAGCACCTCAAACGTTTGTACTCCCACGGTAACGACATCGTCCTCGCAAATCCGTTCGGCCCTGCTGTCCAGGGCTGGGCTGATGTCGAAGAGCGAACGGATTTCGCAGTAGCGCACTTCCGTGGCGGGGAGTGCAGGTCATTCGAAAGCCTGTACCGCCTGGAGTCGGCTGACACAGCCATCATCCACGAAGTCGAACACTGGAAGGCCATGGTTTCGGGGCGGGCGGAAGCAAGTCCGTTCACCCTTCGGGTCACGACGGTCTTCCGAAAGGAAGACGGTACGTGGCGTGTCCTGCTCCGGCACGCGGACCCGATCAGCAGCCCAGACGATAACGGACCGCTCCGGGGCGGGACTGCGTAGTCCAATGGCCCGCAGTATCAGCAGTGGCGGGAGCTGCTGCACAGGTTCTACGAGCCGTGTCCTCTGGTCGAACACTACGAGCTCGTGAACCCTGCTCCTCGGTAGAGCGCACGTAGGCTGGCTGGCGGATGTCGTCCTGGAAGGGGATCCTTACCGGGCACGTCACCACGGAACTGCCGCTTGGACACCAATCGCGGCGCGGCATACCTTGAACCGAATATCGCGAGACGGGGGTAGCCTTCTGGCTATGCAGCCACTCGCGACCACTTGCATCCGACGGCCGTTTCATTGGGGAATCGTCATCATCGCCGATGCCGAGTCTGGAGGCCAGATTCCGGACGTGGATCCCAAGAAGGCTGTTTCGTCGAACGAACATGGCATTGTCGCGCTGATCCGTCATGCACAGGACATTGACTCGTTCGAGGGCGAATTCGACTGGGCCGAGGCTCAAGTGCTCGTTCGCCTTCTGACCCGGCCGGAGCCTCCCTCGATGGATAGGCGCGAGGTGTTCCGAGGAAGGCTAATGATAGCCAGTGGCAGAATTTCAGCCGGGGACGCCGATGGTGAAGTAGTTCATCCCGCTCACGAAGGTTGGAACGAGCTCATCGTCACGGTCGCGTCCGATGTCGCTGTCAGCGACCTCTCACCAGAAGAACTCCGAATCGACCTTATTCCCGCTGGTTAGCGTTCGAGCTTTCAGCAAGAACGAGGCGCCCGAAAGCTGGACACCTGCAGGCAAGCTAAGGCTATGGCATCCAGATCATGGGCAGTTACGGTGGCTCCATGAGGGACAGGAGGCTGCTGATCATGTGCGGGACGACAGAGTTCAATGACGCCCTCGACCAC
>NZ_FNJS01000014.1:0-118899 GCF_900104405.1 Arthrobacter sp. ok909
GCCTGCGCGGCGACCCCGTAGACGGCCTTGATGCCGGGGATGGCGGTCTGGATCCGGATGGACTTGTACCCGAGCTCCAGGTGCTCCCGGACCGAGTCGAAGAGCGAGGGGATGTCCGCACCGGAGGCGTGGCCGTAGGCACGCAGCCCGTTCCGGGACGCCCCGCCCAGGAGCTGGTAGACCGGCATCCCGGCCAGCTTGCCCTTGATGTCCCACAAGGCCATGTCGACGGCGGCGATCGCGGCCATGGTGACCGGCCCGCGGCGCCAGTAGGAACTCCGGTACAGGAACTGCCAGGTGTCCTCGATCCGGTGCGGATCCTTGCCGATCAGCAGCTGCGCGACGTGCTCCTTCAGGTACGCGGCCACGGCAAGCTCGCGGCCGTTGAGCGTCGCGTCGCCGATGCCGGTCACGCCGTCCTCCGTGGTGATCCGCAAGGTCACGAAGTTCCGGGAGGGGCTGGTCACGAAGACTTCAGCGGCAATGATTTTCACAACAGGTCCAGGCTTTCTGCGGTGGTCGTGGTTCGGTGGATGGCGCGCGGGTGATGAAGACGGAGGGCTCTAGCGTAGGGTGGTTCCACTGGGCGTGGCCCCCAGAAGCACCAGCTCGTCCCGACGGGGCAGGCCTTCCCAATCACCGGCAGTACTGACGGCAAAAGCTCCCGCGAGCGCGCCGCGGTGCAGGCGGCCGGCCACGTCCTCGCCGTCGAGCAGGGCGGAGAGGTAACCGGCGGTGAAGGCATCACCGGCGCCCACGGTGTCAATGCTGGTGACGGGTACGGCGGGCGATTCCCACCGCCCTGCGGCGGTGTGGACGCCAGCGCCAGACGCGCCCCGCTTGACCACGACCTCCCGGACCCCCCGGTATAGAAGCTCGGCAGCCACGGCCGATTCGGCGCCGTCTGCGGTGCTGGCATCCCCCGGGTCTGCGGAAACCAGCCCGAGTTCGTCGTCAGAGGCGATCAGGATGGTCGCATGCCGGGCCAGCGGGGTGAGGACGGCCCGCGCCTCGTCCCGGGACCAGAGCTTGCTGCGGTAGTTCACGTCGAGAGAGACCTCCAGGCCTTCGCCGGCGGCCCGGGCGGCAGCATACTCCACCGCCCGCTGCGCCTCCTGGCTAAGGGCTGCGGTGATCCCGGTAAGGTGCACGACCCGGGCCCCGTTCCGGAAGGCCCGGTCGACGTCGTCCCGGCCCAGGCTCGATCCGGCGGACCCGGCGCGGTAGTAGAAGGCTCGAGTGACGTCGGCGGTGCGCTGCTCGAGGAACATCACCCCAGTGCTGCGGCTGGCGTGCTCACGGTGCTGCACAGCGATCCCTTCGCTCCGTAACTGCCTCAGGATGTATTCACCGTGCGGGTCCGCGCCCACCACGCCGGCCCAGGCCACGCTGTGGCCCAGCCGGGCGACGCCGACGGCGACGTTGGACTCCGCTCCGGCCACGTGCATACCCAGGCTGCCGCCAGCGGACAGCGGTCCCGCCGACCGCAGCGAGACCATCGATTCGCCCAGGGTGAGCAGGTCAACGTTCACCGCAGGCGCTCCGCGTCGGCCTGGCGGCCGAAACCGGCCGCCAGGCCGACGAAGGCGCGGGCACGCTCGCGCATCGGGGCAAGGTCGCCGCCCGAGCCGGCGTCGCCGAACAGCGGGCTGCCGAGCCCGACGGCGATCGCGCCGGCGCCCCAGTACCCGGCTGCCTCGTCCAGGCCGACGCCGCCTACCGCGATGAACGGGATGCCCGGGAAGGGGTCACGGAGCGCTTTGAGGTAGCCGGGTCCGCCGATGGACGCCGGGAAGAGCTTCACCGCGGTGGCGCCGCGGTTCATCGCTTCGTAGGCCTCGCTGGGGGTCAGCGCCCCCGCGAGGACGGGGATGCCGAGGCGCGCAGATTCCTGAACGGAGGTGGCCAGCGAGGGGGTCACCATGAACTGGCCGCCCGCGCGGGCCACGTCGTCCACGTCTGCGGCTGTGAGGACGGTGCCTGCCCCGACGAAGCAGCCGCCGGGAGCCGCTGCGCGGACCGTGCGGATCGCGGCAAGGGCGTCGGGGGTGGTCAGAGCGATTTCGACGTAGCGGAAGCCCTCCTCCATCGCCGCGAGGGCGGCCTTGGCGGCCGCGGCGCCGTCAGTGCCCCGCACGATCGCCACAAGGCGGGTCTCGCGGATTCCGGCCAACAGGTGTTCCGGGGTCAGCTCAGAAGTCATGTGATTCACCATTCTGCGAAGGCGCCGTCGGGGTGGCGCCATACGGGTCCGCGCCAGGCATGGCCGCGCTTGTCCGCGGCGCGGACTACGGCCTCGTCGATCTCGATGCCCAGGCCCGGGCCGGTAAGCCGCTCGATGTATCCGTCGACGAATTTCAGCGGCGTCTTGTCCACCACGTAATCCAGGACTTCGGCGCCCTGGTTGTAGTGGATGCCGATGCTTTGTTCCTGGATCAGGAAGTTGGGCGTGGCGAAGCCGACCTGCAGGCAGGCGGCCAGCGCCAGTGGTCCCAGCGGACAGTGCGGCGCCAACTGGACCTCGTAGATTTCGGCGAGCGAGGCGATCTTGCGGACCTCGGTGATGCCGCCGGCGTGCGAGAGGTCCGGCTGGGCCACTGCGATGCCTGCCTGCAGTGCGGGCAGGAATTCCTGGCGGCTGTAGAGCCGTTCTCCGGTGGAGACCGGCGTCGTGGTCGAGGAGGTGAACTCCCGCAGCAGGTGCGTGTTTTCCGGAACCACGGGTTCCTCGAGGAAGAACGGCCGGTACGGTTCCAGCAGCGGCGCGACGCGGCGCGCGTTGGCCAGGCTGAAGCGGCCGTGGAAGTCGACGGCGACGTCGCGGTGGTCCCCGAGGACCTCGCGGGCGGCGGCGACCCGGCGGACGACGCCGTCAAGTTCCGCCACCGAGGCGACCGGGCTCATCCGGCCGCTGGCGTTCATCTTCACCGCGGTGAGCCCGACCTCCAGCTGGGCGCTGATCTGGTCCGCCACCTCGTTGGGCTCGTCCCCGCCCACCCAGCCGTACATCCGGATCCGGTCCCGGACGTGGCCGCCCAGGAGCTGGTGCACGGGGGTGTTGAAGTGCTTGCCCGCGACGTCCCACAGAGCCTGGTCCAGACCGGAGACGGCGCTGGCCAGAATGGGTCCGCCGCGGTAGAACGACCCCTTGGTCATGACCTGCCAGTGGTCCTCGATCCGCAGCGCATCGTTGCCGATCAGCAGCTCGGAGAGCTGGTCGACGGCGGTGCGAACCGTTTCGCTGCGGCCCTCGCAGCTGGCCTCGCCCCAGCCGACGATCCCGCTGTCGGTCTCGATCCGGACGAAGAGCCAGCGCGGCGCGACGAGGAAGGTTTCAATCCTGCTGATGCGTGTCATCTGCTGCCTAGCCCTTGGTCGCACCGGCGGTGAGGCCGGAGACGATGTACTTCTGCGTGAAGAGCGCAATGATCATGATCGGGATGGTGACCACGGTGGCGGCCGCCATCAGTCCGCCCCAGTCGATGCTGGCGTAGGAGACGAAGTCGAAGATCGCCACCGGCAGGGTCTTGGTCTTGGACCCGGAGAGCACCAGGGCGAACATGAAGTTGTTCCACGAGAAGATGAAGGACAGGATGCCGGCGGTGGCGATGCCCGAGACGGACAGCGGCAGCGTGATGCGGCGGAACGCCCCGATCGGGGTGAGCCCGTCCACCTGGGCCGATTCCTCGAGCTCCAGCGGCAGCGAATCGAAGTAGCTCATCATGATGTAGACGATCAGAGGCAGCGCGACGAACATGTGGCTGAGGATCAGGACCTCGAAGCCGCCCACCATCTTCAGGTTGGAGAAGACATAGTACCAGGGGACCAGCAGCGAGACGCCCGGGATGACGCGGGCCATCAGGACCACGAGGGCCGAGCGGTGCATGGTGAAGCGACTCATCGCGTAGGCCGCGGGGACGCCGAGGACCAGCGACAGTGCGGTGGAGACGAACGCCACCCAGAAGCTGTTGAAGATGAAGATGAAGTAGTTGTTCCGCTGCAGCACGTTGGCGTAGTTCTCGCCCGTGGGGGTAAAGACGAACGACTTTGCCGTGTCGTAGATGTCCACGTTGGTCTTGAAGGACGCCAGAAGCATCCAGAACAGCGGGGCGATCAGGAACAGCACCACCGCGACCAGCGCAACGACGCGGAACACCTTGTAGGCCCGGGTGGACAGCGGCTTGCGGCGGCGCGGGGCCGGAGCGTACCCGGCGGCGGCGGTCTGGGATTCGGTGTTTTCGTGCAGTACGGTCATTTGCTTACCGCTTTCTTGCGCATGGTCAGCAGCCACATGGTGCCGATGATGATCATGAAGAACAGGATCAGCACCGCGGATGAGAGTCCGTACTGGTTGTAGTCGAAGCTCAGGCCGTAGGCGTAGACGTTGAGCGTCTCCACCTCGTGGAAGGATCCGCCGCCCTTGCCCTTGGTGGCGTAGAGGATGTCGAAAGTCTTCAGGGCATCGATGCCGCGCAGCAGGATGGCGACGATGACGGTCGGCATCATGAGCGGCAGGGTGATGAAGAAGAATCGCTGGAAGGCGTTGGCGCCGTCCATCCGAGCCGCCTCGTCAGGCTCCTCGGAGAGCGAGGTCAGGCCGGCGAGAAGGATGAGCACCACCATGGGGGTCCACTGCCAGATGTCCATGAAGATCGTGGTGCCCAGTGCGGTGTCCTGGCCGGAGAGCCACGGCTGCGGCGGAATGCCGATCATGCCGAGGAGCTGGTTGACAAAGCCGATGTTGGGGTCGAAGATCAGCCGCCACATCATGCCGACGGCCACCGGGGTGGCGACGAGCGGCAGCAGGATGGCGACGCGCACCCATTTTTCGCCGCGGAAGGGCCGCCACAGCAGCAGGGCGATGCCCATGCCCAGAACAACCTCGCAGGCCAGCGCGACCCCGGTGAAGGAAAGCGTTCGGCCGACGGCGGGCCAGAACCGTTCGACGTCGGACAGGACCGTGAGGTAGTTCTGCAGACCGACGAACTCGGACGCGGCCCGGACGGACCCCTGTGAATCGGTGAGGCTCAGGTACAGGGTCCAGGCTAGGGGGAAGACGATCAGGACGCCCACGAAGATCATGGCCGGCGCGGCGAAGAGCCATTTGCGGTGCCGGTTGGCCCAGGCGGAGAAGTTCTCCCGCGGGCCGGGCGTGCGGAGCGCGCTGCGGCCGGACCGCGGCTCCGACTTCGCACTGCGGGGAGGGGTCAATACAGACATGGTTCACCTAAGGAGTTGGGGGTGAAGTGAAGAGATGGCCCCGGCGGAACGGCAGCCAGCCGCCGTTCCGCCGGGGACTGCGGAGGGCGATCACCACGTGATGCGCCCGGCGTGTTACTTCTTTTCGCTGTCCAGGAACTTCTGGAAGTCGCCATTGGCCGTATCGGCCGCGGCGGGGACATCGGCCCCGGTGATCGAGGAAACAATCGGTCCGCCGACGATTTCGCGGGCCTTGCCGACGGTGATGACCTCCGGGCGGTCGTGTCCCACGCCGTTCTTGGCGCTGGCGGAGATGGCCTCGGCCAGATCCTTCGGGTACGTGGACGTTCCTTCAGGATCAGCCCAAACCGACGCGCGGGGCCCGGGAACTCCGGCCTTCTGTGCCGCCAGGGTACGGTCCTTGCTGGTAGCCCACTGGATGAACTTCCAGGCATTTTCCTGGTTGCTCGAGGCCTTGTTGACGGCCAGGCCCCACGACGGGATGTTGTACGGCTTGGAACCTGCGGGGCCGGCGGGCAGCGCGGCAAAGCCTACGGTGTCCGAAACTTTGGACTTGGCCGGGTCGGTGGCGTTCTTGTACAGCGAATCTGCCTCGGTGTAGAAGGCCGCCTTACCCTGCGTGAAGATCGCCATCGCCTCGGGCCAACTCATGTCAGTGCTGACGTTTTTCGGTCCGAAATCCTTGATCAAGCCGCCATAGAACGCATAGGCCTTTTTGGCGGCATCGCTGCCGACGGCGGACTTGCCGGCGTCGTCGGTGAAGTCGCCGCCGAAGCTGTAGAGGAAGCTCGAGAACTGGGTCACGGCGGCGGACTTGCCGGTACGGGCCACGAAGCCTGCCGTGTCGGGGGACGTCTCCGAGATCTTCTTGGCGGCCGCCTGGAGCTCATCCATGGTCTTGGGAACCTCAAGCCCTGCGGCCTTCAGCAGGTCCTTGCGGTAATAGAGGACTTCGCGCTCGGTGATAATCGGGACGCCTACGACCTTGCCGTCAACGGTGCTGGCCTTGACCGGGCCGTCCTGGTAGTCCTTCCAGTCCCAGTTGGCGTCCTGGGATACCTTGCTGGTGAGGTCAGCGAGGTAGCCGTTCTTGGCGAATGCCTTGCCCTCCTGCAGCGGGCGGTACATCATGACGTCGATCTCGTCGCTGCCGGCGTTGAGCTTGACGTTGTACTGGTCCGAGAGCTGGTCTTCGCCGAGCTGAGTAAGTTCAACCTTGAGGCCCGTGGACTTCTCAAACTCCGGAATGGCTGCCTTGATGCCTTCGGTCCAGACGTGGTTAGCGAGGGTGACCCGGACGGTTCCGGCCGCTTTGGCATCGCTGCTGCCGCTGGCTCCGCCACAGGCGGTGAGGCCCAGAGACAGTGCCGCGGCCACAGCCGCGTACTGCATGATCGAACGTCGCTTCATTACGACTCCCCTAGTTCATTAAGGGCTGGGCGTCACTGTCCAGCCGGCTGCAAATGCCTCTTTACATCTGCTCTGGAAGCGATCTTAGAGAAATAAAGCATATTTAAACAAGCCCTTGCGCCCCGCCAGTATGATTTATTCATGAAAACTCCAAAGGCGGAGTCCTCGCCTGACCTGCATTCATCGCTGGTCCAGAATCTAGGGCTCGCGATCGCCGAGGGGACCCTGACGCCGCATTCGATTCTGCGCCTGGACGAGCTTGAGACCCAGTACAGCGTCTCCCGATCTGTGGTCCGGGAGGCCACGCGGGTGCTCTCGTCCAAGGGCATGCTGGAATCACGACGGCGGCTGGGCACCGTTGTGCAGCCCGAGGAGTCATGGAACGCCTACGACCCCCAGGTCATCCGCTGGCGGCTGGCTTCTTCCAAGAGACTGGAGCAGTTGCGCGCCTTGAACGAACTCCGCGGCGCGGTCGAGCCACAGGCAGCCCGGCTCGCCGCCGAACGGGCCTCGTGGGACACCGGAAGCGACCTTGTGTCCCAAGCCGCCCGGTTGTGGGCAGCGGGCCAGCGCGGGAACCAGGACGAATTCCTCAGGCTGGATATCGAGTTCCATGCCGCCGTCCTCCGCGCGTCCGGGAACGTCATGTTCTCGCAGCTGCACAACCTCGTGACCGAAGTCCTGACCGGGCGCACCGAACACGGCCTCATGCCGCATTTGCCCCACCATGAGGCTCTACAGCTCCATGCGGACGTGGCCAACGCGATCCAGCGCGGGGAGGCCAGCGCCGCCCATGCAGCGATGAAGCGGATTGTGGAGCAGTCCACCGAGGAAATGGGCGACATCTGGGCCGGCCACCGAGACGGCGCGCCCGGTGCGGCGCCGGGGACACACCGCGGGGATCCTTCCAGCCCATCCGCGACGGTCGGATAGGCGGGAAATGACCCCGCGTTTGTTCTTTAGCGACCGCCCTCGAGCTTCCGGCTGCGCTGCTCCTGGGCCATCGGCCCGTACGGATAGACGCCGACGCGCGGCCGGCTGACCTCGGTCAGCCGCTCTGTTTCCCCCGCGGTGAGCCGGAGGTCCGCCGCCGCCAGGTTGTCCGCGAGCTGCTCGACGGTCCGGGCGCCCAGGATCACCGAGGTGACGGCCGGCCGGTCCGCCAGCCAGGCCAGGGCCACCTGGGACGGGCTCACGCCATGCCGGCCGGCGGTTTCCTGGACTTCAGCAATCACGTCCCAGGTGCGCGGGTCGGCGTTGCGGGCCTCCCACGCCTCCATCCCCCGTTTCGGATTTTCGCCGAGGCGGGTGGCCCCGGCGGGCGGCTGGTCGCGCTTGTATTTGCCGGACAGCCAGCCGCCGCCCAAAGGCGACCATGGCAGCAGCCCGATCCCGGCGTCGAGCGAGGCCGGAACGATCTCCGATTCGATCTCGCGGACCAGCAGGCTGTACTGCGGCTGCAGCGTCACGGGGGCACTCCAGCCCTGGGCCTTCGCTACGTGGACGGCCTTGGTCAGCTGCCAGCCCAGGAAATTGGAGAAGCCGTAGTACGCGATCTTGCCGCTGGTGACGGCGTCCTGCAGGAACCGGAGGGTCTCCTCCAGGGGAGTGATCGGGTCCCATGCATGCAGCTGATAGAGGTCGATCTGCTCCACGCCCAGCCGGCGCAGCGAGTCATCCAGCGCCCGGACCAGGTGGCGGCGGGAGGTCCCGACGTCGTTGGGGGCCTGGCCCATCGGAAAGCGGCCCTTCGTGGCCACGACGGCCCTGTCCCGGGCGTCTGCCCGGTCGGCCAGCCAGCGGCCGATGATTTCCTCCGACACCCCCGCGGTATAGACATCCGCGGTGTCGATGAAGTTGCCGCCCGCCGCGAAGTAGTCATCCAGGATGGCGCGGGACTGCTCCTCGGTGGCTTCGGCACCAAAGGTCATGGTGCCCAGCGCATAGGTGGAGACGACGGCGCCGCTGTTGCCCAGGGTGCGGTAGTGCATGGAACTCCTTAGGGGTGGGTGGATTGGTCCCGGCTTCTTCAGCCGCGGGCGTTTCAGTCTTCGGTCGGGGTGGTCCGGTTCGAGTGGTAGGTCCGCCAGGTGTGCTCGGGCGTGTAGCCGAGGAGGCGTTTGGCTTTGTCGATCGAGAGCATGGTTTCGTGCTCGCCAAGCTCCTTGACCACTTTGACGTCGGGGAAGACCTCGGCGGCCAGGCTGGCGCTGGAACGGCTCATCACGGTGTCTTCGTTGGCGATGATGAAGGCCTCGAAGCCGGGCTTGCCGTGCGCCAGGGCGCGGGCCACGGCCTGGGCGCCGTCGCGGCCGTCGATGTAGCCCCAGAGGTTCCATTTGCGCAGGGTCGCGTCGTGGTCAAAGGAGGGGAACTCCTCGTAGTCCTCCGGGTCCATCACATTGGAGAACCGCAGGCCCGTGATGCTCAGTTCCGGGTCCCAGCGGGTCAACTGGATGGCCATCTGCTCCTCGAGGTGCTTGACCAGGGAGTAGGTGCTTTCCGGCCGGGCCGGGTATTCCTCGTCCACCGGAATGTAGGGAGGGTCGATGTCGAACGGCAGCCCCAGTACCGTCTCGCTGGAGGCGTAGACAATTTTCTTGATCCCGGCACGGCGGGCGGCCTGGAACACGTTGTAGGTGGACTGCATGTTGTTCTCGAACGTGGCGGCATCGGGGGCATGCCCCGGGGCGGGAATCGCGGCCAGGTGCACCACGGCGTCAAAGCCGGTGTGGCGGTCCTCTAAGCCCAGGAACACGTCCACCACCTGGCCGTAGTTGCGCAGGTCCACCTCCGTGAACCCGGGGCTGCGCGCGCCCGTCCGGTCCAGGTTGGTCACATCGTGGCCGTCCTCCCTCAGCCGCCGGACGACGCTCCGTCCCAGCTTTCCGCTTCCTCCGGTAACAGCAACTCTCATCAGGAACTCCTCGGGTGGCAGGATCTGCAGACCGTCATGGTCCGGCACGGGCTCCGGCCCCAGGTCCGGCGCCGGCAGTCACCGTTCCACCCTAAGGGGAGCCGGGTGCTCTGCCCAGCCCCGCGTGACTTTCGGCCCTAGGCAGTCCCGGAGGCAGGGGGCAGGCTGGGGGCCATGAACGGTGATCAGCGCATTGTCGTGGGCGTGGACGGATCCGAGTTTTCGACGACGGCGCTCCGCCTCGCCGGGCGCATGTCCACGAGTCTGAACGTCCCGTTGGAGGTCATCACGTGCCTGGGCACCTCCGACTTCTTCCTGGCGTCCCACTTGCCGGAGGAGAGCACGCCTACCACCGCGCAGCTGGAAGAGACCGCCAAACGCCTCGTGGACCAGGCGCTGGAACGGGCCTTCGGGGACGCCCGCCCGGAAGGACTGACGCGCTCGGTCAAGTTCGGGGCGCCGGCCAAGGCGCTTATCGACGAGAGCAAGAACGCCCAGCTGCTCGTGGTGGGCAGGCGCGGGAAGGGCGGCTTCCTCCATCAGGTCATGGGCTCGGTGAGCGGGGCCTGCGTGGCCCATGCCCACTGCCCGGTGCTGGTGGTCGGCCAGAGCGCGGACGACCTGAGGGACCGGACCACGGGATGAACCTCGCCGGCCCCGCACCGGCACCCCGCAGGACCGCCCGTGCTGCCGCAGCGCCGGCTGAGGTCCCTAGCCTGAGCGGCCCGCACATTCCGCCCCGGATCCGCGGACCGCTCGCGGCGCTTGCTGCGGCGGCGGCGGGTGCCGCGTATGTCCTGGCCGTCCGGCCGAGGCTCCTCCGCTGGGGAGCCACCACCCAGGAGGCCGCCGGGCCGTTGCCCGGGGACGAGATCGTGCCCGCGCCGCGCATGCAAAGTACCCGGGCCGTCACCATCGCGGCCCCGGTATCAGACGTCTGGCCGTGGCTTGTCCAGTTGGGCGCGGGCCGCGGCGGCATGTACTCCTACGACTGGCTCGAGAACGCCGCGGGCCTGGGCATCCACAGCGCGGACAGGATTCTGCCGGAACTGCAGCATCTGGAGATCGGTGACATCATTCCGCTTTCCCGCGACGGCGGCCTGCCGGTCAGGCTTCTCCAGTCCCGGGCAGTGCTGGGCCTTGGCGGAACCATCGATCTGCGGACCGGGCGGGTGTCACCGGCCAGTGTGCCTCCCGCCGGGCCCTGGCTGGAGGCGGGGTGGACGTTCGTACTGCGGCCTGCGGGCCCCCATGCCAGCCGGCTCGTGTCGCGCACCCGGTACGACTATTCGCCCCTGGCCTCGGGGCTGGTGCTCCGCCCGTTGCTGGAGCCGGTGCAGTTCGTCATGGAGCGGCGGATGCTCCTCGGCATCCGCGCCAGGGCCGAAAGCCGGGCCAACGCGCGCGGCGGGCGTTACGGCAAGGCCCGCGGCGGGGGTCACGGCAAGGCGCACGGCGTCTGATTCTTCAAGCTGCTGTGTTTTCCAGCGCCTGTGTTCATCAAGCATCTGCGTTCATCAAACGCCCGTGTTCTTCAAGCATCTGTGTTCATCAAACGCCCGCGGCGCCGGCACGCGGTCCGGTGCCGTCCGGAGGGAGCAGGTAGTCGACAAACCAGTCCCGGGCCAGGATGGCCGCCGCGGCCAGCGTGCCCGGTTCTTCAAACAAGTGCGTCGCCCCCTGCACGACGGCAAGCTGGTTGGGGCACCGCATCATGGCCTTGGCCTTGCGGTTGAGCTCCAGGACCTCATGGTCCAGGCTCCCCACGATCAGGAGCGTCGGCGCGGTCACGGCGGAGAGCCGCGGGCCGGCGAGGTCGGGCCGGCCGCCGCGCGACACAACGGCCGCGATCCGTGCCGAGGGCTCCGACGCCGCCCACAGCGCGGCCCCGGCGCCCGTGCTGGCACCGAAGTAACCCACGGCGCAGGAGGCCGTATCTGCCCGGGTGGCAAGCCAGTCGGTGGCCGAGGAGAGCCTGCGGGCCAGGAGTTCGATGTCAAAGACGTTGGCGCGGTTGCGCTCTTCCGCGGGCGTCAGCAGGTCCAGCAGCAGTGTGCCGAGCCCGGCCTGTTGCAGGACCCCGGCCACGTAACGGTTCCGGGGGCTGTGGCGGCTGCTGCCGCTGCCATGGGCGAACAGCACCACGGCCCGGGCCGGCACCGGAAGGTGGAGTTGGGCCTGAAGCCGCACCCCGCGGGACGGGATCTCCACTTCCTCTTCGACGTCGGCGGCGCTGTCCGCGTGGGTGAAGTACGGCGTACGGGACGGCGGCGGCGCGGATTCCAGGCGTTTGGCCGCAAGATCGAGCAGGCGCACCACCTCGTCGTCGTCGGTGGGAGAGAAGTCCCGGTAGTGGTAGCCGACCGCCGTGAACTGGCGCGGCGTTGCCAGGCAGACCACCTCATCCGGCTCGGTGAGGCTGGCGAGGGTATCCGCCGGGGCAACCGGAACGGCAAGGATCACCCGCGCCGCCCCCTGTTTGCGGGCGATCCGGCAGGCCACACGGGCGGTGGAGCCGGTGGCGATCCCGTCGTCGACGATCACCGCGATGCGTCCGGTCAGGTCCTGCCGGGTCCGGCCCTTCCGGAACAGGACCACCCGGTTTTCCAGCACGGCGCGTTCGCGGTCTTCAACTGCCTGGAGTTCGTTAGCGCTGACCCGCGCATGGGCCAGGACCTGTTCGTCCAGGACCTTGGCTCCGCCTTCACCGATCGCGCCCATGGCGAGCTCCGGCTGGTACGGAAGTCCAAGCTTTCGCACCACGATCACGTCCAGGGGGGCGTCCAGGGCGGCGGCAACCTCGAAGGCGACGGGGACGCCGCCGCGCGGGAGTCCCAGGACCACGATGTCCTGGCCACGCAGTTCCGCCAGACGCCGGCCGAGCTGCCTCCCGGCGTCGACCCTGTCTTGAAAAATGGTCATGGGTTATGGCTTTCCAGTCGAAATGTCGGCCATCGGCCCCATC
This sequence comes from Arthrobacter sp. ok909, assembly GCF_900104405.1. Lineage (NCBI taxonomy): Bacteria > Bacillati > Actinomycetota > Actinomycetes > Micrococcales > Micrococcaceae > Arthrobacter > Arthrobacter sp. ok909. Next base: position 12,513 of record NZ_FNJS01000014.1, read on the forward strand.
AGTCCTGGACCGCTGAAACTGGTGTCCCTGCGGGCCCGGCGAGCCGGAAATGGGCCAGGTGGCCGCTCCCTCCAACTATCCGCCCGAGGCTGTCACCCGGTGAGGGCCTTTGTGCCCGATTTTGCGCCGGCGCCGCCAGCCCGGGCCACGGTTGACGAGCAGCGGCCGGGCCTCCGGGATGCTGAAGCGTGCGGCCCGCCGGGCGATGCGGTGGGTCCGGCCGCGGAGCCGGACGGGACGGGGCGGGAGAGGCTGCTGCGCGGCCCGGGCGTAGAACCAGACTTTGGCCAGTTCAACCAGCACCAGGTACACCGCGCCCATCCCGAGCAAGGCGAGGAAGAACGGCGTCGGCAGCGGATCGAAGCCCAGCACCCCGGCCAACGGCGAGAACGGCAGGTACACCCCGAGGGCCACCACGCCCAGGGACGCGCTCACCAGGCCCACCGACGGCCGGCTCCGGAAGAAAGGCACGCGCCGGGTCCGGATGACGAAGATGATCAGCGTCTGCGTGACGATTGATTCGATGAACCATCCGGCGCGGAATTCGCCGGGAACCGCGTCGAAGACGAAGAGCATCAGCGCGAACGTCGCGAAGTCGAAGATGGAGCTGATGGGGCCGAACAAGAACATGAAGCGCCGGATGAAGCCAATGTCCCAGTGCGACGGGGCCAGCAGTTGTTCCTTGTCCACCCGGTCGCCCGGGATGGCCAGCTGGCCGGCGTCGTAGAGCAGGTTGTTCAGCAGGATCTGGCCCGGCAGCATGGGCAGGAAGCTCAACAGCACCGAGGCCGTGGCCGCGCTGAACATGTTGCCGAAGTTGCTGGAGGTGCCCATCAGGACGTACTTGATGGTGTTGGCGAAGATCCGCCGGCCTTCCATGACGCCTTCGGCCAGGACCCCCAGGTCCTTGTCGAGCAGCACGACGTCGGCGGCGTCCTTGGCCACGTCGGTGGCGCTGTCGACGGAAATCCCGATGTCCGCGGCGTGCAGCGCCAGGGCGTCGTTGACGCCGTCGCCCATGAACCCCACGGCGCCGCCGCTCTTGCGCAGCAGCCGGATGATCCGGGCCTTCTGCTCGGGCGAAACGCGGGCAAAGATGCTCGCCTCGCGCGCGGCGGCGGCCAGCTCGTCGTCGGACATGGCCTCCACCGCGGCACCGCTGAGCGTTCCGCCCGAGAGGACGCCGAGTTCATCGCAGACCTTTTCGGCGACCCTGGCGTTGTCACCGGTGGCGATCTTGACCGAGATGCCCAGCGCCTCGAGCTGGTCGAGGGAAGCCCGGGCGTTGGCTTTGGGCCTGTCCAGGAAGATGAGGAACCCGGCCAGGACCAGGTCTTTCTCGTCGGCCGGGGTCAGGTCCTCCAGTCCGTCCGCGGGGCGGCTCGCGACGGCCACCACCCGGGATCCGGCGTCGAACTGCTCGTTCAGCAACGCCTGAACGTCCGCCGGGGTGTCCGCGCACAAGGCGAGGACGTCCTCCGGCGAGCCCTTGGTGATGAGGCGGGCGGGGCCGCCGTCGTCGCTGACCAGCACGCTGGTCCGGCGCCTCAGGTGGTCGAAGTCGATCACGTCCAGGCGTTTGTAGCGGGCGGGCTGGAACGCTGCGGCCTCCGGTGATGCCCAGAGGGCGGCGTCCAGCGAGTTCAGGCCCACCGGGGAGGCCTGGGATTCTGCGTAGTCGGCCTCGGTCGCCAGCAGCCCCAGCGTGAGCAGGTCAGCGGGGGCGATGCCCGGGCGGGCGGGCAGCGCGGCCGTGAAGCTGATCCGGCCCTCTGTCAGAGTCCCGGTCTTGTCCGTGACCAGGATGTCCATGTCGCCGAGGTCCTCGATGCAGACCAGCCGCTTCACCAGCACCTTCCGCCGGGCCAGTTGCCGGGTACCCGTGGCCAGGCTGGTGCTGACCACGGCCGGCAGCAGCTGCGGGGTGATGCCGACCGCGATCGCCAGCGAGAACAGCAGCGATTCGATCACCGGGCGGTGCAGAAGCAGGTTCGCGACAAAGATCAGCGAGGTCAGCCCGATGGCCACCTGCAGCAGCAGGAAGGAGAAGCGTTTGAGGCCCAGCTGGAACTCGGTCTGGGGCTGCCGTTCGCCCAGTCCCAGTGCGATCCGGCCGAACTCTGCCCGCCCGCCGGTGGCGACCACCACCCCGGTGCAGGAGCCGGACTGGATCACGGTCCCCATTAACAGGCACGACGTCAGGTCACCCAGCGCCACTGCGCCGGCGACCGGGGCGGGGTCCTTGCCGACCGGCAGCGATTCGCCGGTCAGGATGCTTTCATCGCACAGCAGGTCTTTCGCGGTCAGCACCCGCATGTCAGCCGGAATGATCGCGCCGATCCCCAGATGGACGACGTCGCCGGGCACCAGGGCGGTGACCTCGACCTCGCGGGCGGTCCCGTCGCGGACGACGACGGAGCGGTGCGTGACGCGCGAATGCAATGCCTCCGCAGCGCGTTCGGCCCGGAATTCGTTACTAAATCCGAGCCCGACGCTGACCAGCAGGATCACGCCGATCACGATCGCATTCGTGGCGTCCCCGAGGAACAGCGAAAGCCCTGCGGTGATGAGCAGCAGGATCAGGATGGGGCTGGCCAGCTGCCGGCCCAGCACCGACCACGCGCTGGCCATGTGGGTCCGCACCGCGTTGGGCCCCAGCTCCGCGAGGCGCCTGTCCGCTTCGGCGGCGGTCAGTCCGGTCTCACCCGAGCCCAGCTCTCCCAGCACGGCAGCCACGGGCTGGCCCCCGGCACGGGAAATCGCCAGCGGAAGGGAGTGCGACTCCTTGACGTCGAGCTCTGGCATGCGGCATCCGTTCACGACAATTCACTTAAGGCAAAGCCTACGTGCCCAAGCGAAACGGTTCAGCAGTCTGTGGCCCCGCGGGCGCCGTCTGGAGCCCCGCGTATCCGGATGTATATAATCTCCCGGTACGGTTTTGCAGCAAGCCGTTGGATTGTTCTTCGATCCGGCCGGCCGCTGCCGTATCCGCCACTTGCCGCGGTGGGAAGCACCGCCGGGTCGTCTTGACCTGAGGGAAACGGCACAACAGAGAAGTGGTCAGCGAGTCAACCGCAAATTCAATAAACCAGCACCTGCATGAACTGGTGCTCAGCAGTTCGGACGTGGAGGAGTTCCTCAGCGAACTCGCCCGTGTGTCCGCGCGCAGCCTCTCAGAGCCCGGGGACGAGATCCTCTGCGGCATCACGCTCCTGCGGCACCGGAAAGCGGCAACCGTCGCCAGCAGCAGCCCCGCCGCGCAGGCCATGGACGAAATCCAGTACGCCTACGGCGACGGCCCCTGCATGACGGCGTCCCGGGAGCAGGAAGCCGTCCACATTGCAGACCTGGAACGGGACGGCCGCTGGCCCCAGTACGCCGCGACGGTCCGCGGGCACGGCTTCCGGTCCATTCTGGCGCTGCCGTTCCTGTTGGAAGGCGAGACCCGCGCCGCCTTGAACCTGTATTCGCACCGGCTTGGCCGGTTCGATCACCGCGCCACGGAACTGGCCCGCGACTTCGTCCACCAGACGTCCATGGCTCTGCGTCTCGCGGTGCGATTCGCTCACAGCAGCGATACCGCGGCCAACCTCAAGGCCACCCTGGAGACGCGGACCGGGATCGACGTCGCGGTCGGCATCATCATGGCGCAGAACCGCTGTAGCCAGGACGAAGCGTTCGAGCTCCTGAAGTCGGCATCCAGCGCCCGGAACATCAAGCTCCACGCCCTCGCGGCCGGCGTCGTCGAGGCACTGGGCCAGGGCCCCACCCGGACGCACTTCGAGGTTTAACCCCGGCTTCGAGGCCTCACCGCCGGCGCGTATCTCCCGGGCCGTTCACGCCGGGCCCGGCAGCGTCTCACCTGCCGGCGCGCGCATGCCCGTGAAAGCCAGAATCGCGTCGCGCACCTCGACGGCCCGGTTGTGCTGCACCACGTGCCCCGTGCCCTGGACTTCCAGCAGTTGCCCGAGGTGTGCGAGTCCGGCCAGCCGGCGGCTCCAGTCCGCGTCCGCCACGGGGTCGTTGGCTCCGCGCACCACGAGGACCGGCGCGGTGATGCCGGTGATTTTCTGAACCATGGGGTACTCCATCATGACCCGCAGTGTTTTGACGTACCAGGAGGGCCCGCACCGCAGGTAGTCGGTGAAGACGAGGGCGTTGGAGGAAGGGCTTTCGTAGAACAGGCAGTCCCGGCCCAGCGCCAGGGCCTGCTGCGCTACGGTGCCGCGCTCGGGGTCCACCACCGGCCCCATCAGCACCAGGTGCGAGACCCGCCCGGGCTCCTGGAGCGCTGCCTCGGTGGCGAACTGTGTTCCCATCGAGTGCCCCACGAGCACAAACTCGGTCACGCCCAACTGTTCCATGGCGCCCACGACGTAGCGGGCGTGCTCGGCGATGGAGAGCGTATGTTCCGGTCTGGGCGTGGCGCCGAAACCCGGCAGGTCAATGGAATAGGTGTCCATAGAGCCGGCAAGAAGCCGGTGCAGGCGGCGCAGGTAGCGGTGTGAGGCGCCGATCCCGTGGAGGAGCACGACGGCGGGCGCGGCCGCGCCGCCCCGCCTCCGCAACGCGGCTTCCCGCGTCGCGAAAACGTGGCCCGTATGGCCCGCCGCGTGGACTTCCACACGGACCGGGTCGGTCATGCCGTGCGTGACCGCAGGACGGTAACGGACCGGTCGCGGACGATCAACGTGCTCACGGGCGATTCGACCTGCTGCTCCGGATCGGTGGACAGCACGAGTTCCCATTCCTGCGCGGGAGCGGCCGGGACGGTGAATTCGACGCCGTTTTCGGCAGCGTTGAGCAGCACGGCGAAGGAATCGGCGCCATCGTGCTCAAGCACGAAGGCGATGGCGCGGTGATCGGCTGTCCAATCCTCAGCAGTGAATCCCTCGGCGTCGGCGCGGAGGACCCGGACGGTGTCGGCGCTGCCTGCCTCGGGTGCGTGTCGGAACCAGGCCGGACGGAGCGCCGGGTTCTCGCGGCGGAGGGCAATCAGCTCCGTGGTGAACCGCAGCAGCCCGTCGTCGACCTTGTTCCAGTCGAACCAGGAGATCTCGTCGTCCTGACAGTAGGCGTTGTTGTTGCCGCCCTGGCTCCGGCCCATCTCGTCGCCGCCGAGAATCATCGGCACGCCGGCGGACAGGAGCAGCGTCGCGAGGAAGTTCCGGCGCTGCCGGTCACGCAGTTCGTTGACCCCGGCGTCGTCGGTGGGTCCTTCGACGCCGTGGTTGGCCGAGCGGTTATCGCTCTCGCCGTCGTTGTTGTCTTCTCCGTTGGCTTCGTTGTGTTTCTCGTCGTATGCCGTCAGGTCCGCGAGGGTGAATCCGTCGTGGGCGGTGATGAAGTTGACGCTGGACACCGGGGCCCGGCGGCTGCCCTCGTAGACGTCGGGGCTGCCGAGGAAGCGCTGGGCGAAGTCGCCCAGGACGTTGTCGCCGCCGTGCCAGAAGTCACGGGCGTCATCGCGGAACTTGCCGTTCCATTCAGACCAGTCGGCGGGGAACCCGCCCACCTGGTAGCCGGCGGTGTCCCACGGTTCGGCGATCATTTTCACCGGGGCGAGTACCGGATCCTGTTGGATCAGGGTGAGGAAGGCGCTGTGGAGATCGGCACTGCCGTCCTGGCGGGTCAGCGTGGTGGCGAGGTCGAAGCGGAATCCGTCCACGTGCATCTCTGTCACCCAATAGCGCAGCGAATCCATGATGAGGCCCAGCGCCGCCGGGTGCCCCACGTTGAGGCTGTTGCCGGTGCCCGTCGTGTCGAAGTAGGCGGATTCCTCGCCTTCGACCAGCCGGTAATAGGCCTCGTTGTCGATGCCCTTGAAGGACAGCATCGGGCCCATGTGGTTGCCCTCGGCGGTGTGGTTGTAGACCACGTCCAGAATCACCTCGAGGCCGGCCGCGTGGAGGGCCTTGACCATCGCCTTGAACTCGGCGACCTGCCCTCCGCCGTCGCCGGCGGCGCTGTAGTCCCCGTGCGGGGCGAAGAAGCCGATGCTGTTGTAGCCCCAGTAGTTCCGTAGGCCCTTTTCTTCCAGATGGCTGTCCTGGACAAACTGGTGCACCGGCAGCAGTTCGACGGCGGTGACGCCGAGGTCGGTGAGGTGCTTGATGGCGGCCGGGTGCGCCAGGCCGGCATAAGTGCCGCGGATTTCTTCCGGGACCTCGGGGTGCTGCCGGGTGAAGCCCTTGACATGGACTTCATAGACCACGGTGTCGGCCAGCGGAATCCGCGGCGCGACATCGGGGGTGCCCTCGTCCCAGTCGAAGGACGGGTCTGTCACCACGCAGCGCGGAACAGCCGGGGCGGAGTCTGTGGAGTCGAACTCGGCCGGGTTGTTCAGGTCATGGGCGAAAACCGCCTGGCCCCAGTCATAGCCGCCCTCAATTGCGGTGGCGTGCGGATCCAGCAGCAGTTTGTTGACGTTGTGGCGCAGGCCGGCGGCGGGGTTCCAGGCGCCGTCGACCCGCAGGCCGTAGCGGGTACCCACGGTGACGCCGGGGACGGTGCCGTGGAAGACGTGCCCCGTCCGCTCCGGAAGAGTTGTCCGGGTCTCGTGGCCGTCGGCGTCGAAGGTGCAGAATTCCACGGAGTCCGCAGTCCGGGAATAGACGGCGACGTTGGCGCCGTCTTGGCGCAGGGTGACCCCAAGGGGGTACGGGAGGGAAAGCGGGGCGGCTGCCGGGGTCATGGGTGCTCGTTTCTCTGCAGAATGGTCACCCCAGTGTAGTAAGCATGCTGACTAGATTACGGACGCCATGCGAAAGGCCGGACCTGCCGGGGCCGGTTCCGGCTCTTCAGGTCTCCCGCTTGTCCCGCTCTTCGAACTCCTCATCGAGGTCATAATGACGGAATTCAGTCTCCGGATTCGGCTCTCCCTCCGCCACGTACTCGTAGTCGAGCTGGCGCTGGACCTGGCTGTCGAGGACCTGGAGATCCTTGTCCTCGACTTTGCTGAGGTCCTCGGGGAATTCATCGTCCGGGCTGAGGTGCAGCTTCTCGGTCATGGCATGCCTCTCTCGGCCAGGAGGATGGACTCGAATCTGCACTGTCCTGGCCGCCTTCAGGATAGCTCTATCTGCAGGCCGGGCGGAGGCGCCTTGCGCCGTGAACCGGCACCGTCTTTTGGGGCTGCGCGTTCCCTGAGCCCCGCCGCGGGGCGCCGGTCCGGCTCAGGTGGCCTCGGGACCGACATTCACCAGCCAGTCCACGCCGAATTTGTCCTTGCACATGCCGAAGATGTCGCCCCAGGGCGCTCTCCCCAGCGGCATGGCGATGGTGCCCCCGTCGGCCAGCTTCTCGAAGTAGCCGCGGAGCTCGGCTTCGTCGGATCCGCTCAGTGAAACGGAGAAGTTGTTGCCCGGGGTGTAGTCCATGCTGTTGGGGGTGTCTGCCCCCATGAGCACCAGGCCGCCGTCGGTCCGGAGCTGGCCGTGCATGATTTTGTCCTGCTCCGCCGGGTCCTCGCTGGCGTGGTACTCGGCGAAGGTGCTCATGGTCAGCTCGCCACCGAACACCGACTGGTAGAACGTCATGGCGTCCTTGGCGTTGTCGCGGAAGCCGAGGTAGGGATTGAGCGTGGTCATGCGGGACTCCTTGCTGCTGGGGCGCAGGCCGGGACGGCCGAAGCGGCGGTGCACGTTACACGGCATATCCTGCCTCAAAACCGGCGGGGTGGGTAGGCTGCCGGCAGACAACAAAAGAACAGCGGCCGACGGCGGTGCTCACCGCCGTCGGCCGCTGTGGCGGGCCGGAATGGCTCCCAGTTCTAGCCGTTGTCCACTAGGCCGTCTGGCCGGCGTGCTCGCCTTCGGCGATTTCTTCCAGGAGTTTGGCGTTGAAGGCCGGGAGGTCGTGCGGGTTGCGGCTCGTCACGAGACCCTGGTCCACCACGACTTCCTGGTCGCTCCAGTTCGCGCCGGCGTTCTTCAGGTCCGTCTGCAGCGTGTGGTACGAGGTCACGTTCCTGCCGCTGACCACGCCGGCATCGATCAGCAGCCACGGGCCGTGGCAGATGGAGGCCACCGGCTTGTGCTGTTCGAAGAACGCCCGGGTGAACGCCTGGGCGTCTTTGTCGACGCGGAGGTGATCCGCGTTGACCACGCCGCCGGGGATCACGAGGGCGTCGAAGTCGGCGGCATCGGCCTGCCCGACGGCGAGGTCCACGGCAAACGTCTGGCCCTTCTCGGTGCCGTCATAGCCCTGCAGCTTTCCGGTCTTGGGTGAGACCAGGGTGGGCACTCCGCCGGCTTCCTTCACGGCATTCCACGGGCTGGTCAGCTCCACCTGCTCCACCCCGTCCGTCAGCAGGAACGCGACCTTCTTGCCCGCAATGTTGTGCTCTGACATGTGTCCTCCTCATACCGGGGCGCGGATCCGGGCGGCCCTGGGCCGCGACCGGCGCCCGCGCAGGAATCATTGGGCTTGCGGTTTCAACTCTAGGAAGCAGCAAAGTAATAAGCAAGCTGATTATGCGATGCGGGAGAACCCTCCGGCGGGCGGCGGCAAGCTGACAGAATGGGCCAATGGAAGTCGCTTACGGGCTGCTGGCCCTGGTCGCCATTGTCTGCGCCGGCAGCGCGCTGGGCCGCAAGATCAACGTCTCCGTCCCGCTGCTGCTGGTACTGGCCGGCGTCGTGTGCTCCTTCCTCCCGTTCGTCCCGACGATCGAGCTGAATCCGGAGCTCGTGCTGGTCGGGCTGCTGCCGCCGCTGCTGTATGCGGCGGCCCTGCAGACCTCGCTGTTCGATTTCAGGTCCAACCGCCGCGCCATCGGCCTGCTCTCGGTGGGCTACGTCATCTTCGGCACCGTCAGCATCGGTTTTGTGGTCTTCTGGCTGTTTCCCGAGATTCCCCTGGCGGCGGCGATGGCCCTGGGCGCCGTCGTCGCACCGCCGGACGCCGTGGCAGCGACGGCCATTGCACGCAAGGTGGGCATGCCCCGCAGGATTGTGACCATCCTGGAGGGCGAATCCCTGGTCAACGACGCCACGGCGCTGGTCTGCCTGCGCGCCGCCATCGCCGCCATCGCCGGCACGGTCTCGGCCGCGGCCATCGCCGGGGGCTTCCTCCTTGCAGCCGGCGGGGGCCTGGTGGTGGGCATTGCCGCGGCCTTCGTGCTCACCGCGCTCCGCAAACGGATCCGCAACGTGTCCATCAACACCTCCACTTCCCTGGTCGCGCCGCTCGTGGCCTATCTCCCGGCCGAGGCGATCCACGCTTCCGGCGTCCTGGCCGTCGTCGTCACGGGGCTGATCATGGGGACCAAGGCCCCGTCCATGCCGAACGGGGCGGCCCGGCTGAGCCAACGCAGCAACTGGCATACGGTCCAGTTCCTGCTGGAGAATTCCGTCTTCCTCCTGATAGGGCTGCAGGTCCGGACCATTATCGAAGGCGTCCAGGATGACTCGCTGGGGCCGAACCGGATCTGGCTCGGCTGCGCCGTGGTGCTGCTGGCCGTACTGGTCCTGCGCCCGATCTGGGTTTTTCCCGCAACGTACCTGCCCCGGCTCATTCCTGCCGTCCGGCGCAATGATCCCGCGCCACCCTGGCAATTTGCCGCGATCGTCTCCTGGGCCGGCATGCGCGGCGTGGTGACGCTTGCCGCCGTCCTGGTCCTGCCGGCAGGGCTGGAGCACCGGTCCGTCCTGATCCTGATGGCCCTCGTGGTGGTGGGCGGCACCCTCACCCTGCAGGGCTTCACACTCCCGGCCCTGGTCCGGGTCCTGCGCGTGAAGGGACCGGATCCGCGCGAAGACGCGCTCAACCAGGCCTCGCTCATGCAGCTGGCCACGGCGGCGGGCGTGCAGCGGCTGCAGGAACTGCGCTCAGACTCCGATCCCCCGGAAGTCGTGGCGATGCTGAAACGGCGCACGCAGGAGCGCGGGCTGGCCGCGTGGGAGCGGCTGGGCCGTCCCTCCGCGGAAGCCGCCACCCCCAGCCAGCGCTACGCCCAGCTGCGGCTGGCGATGCTCGATGCCGAGCGCGCCAAGGTCCTGGAACTGCGGCGCGGCGGCGCCTACGCCCACGAGGTCCTGGCTGACGTCCTTGACCGACTGGATGTCGAGGAGTCCATGCTGGACGCCTCCCTGGAGGAACCGGACAGCACTGGAGGAGGAGGCGGCGAAGGGATTGCCCGGCCCGGCGGGGTCTGTTCCCACCTGGAATCCGCCCCGGACCCGGTTGTCCCGCCGGATCCCGTCTGCGCCGCGTGCGAGCGGGACGGCACCACGCCGGTGCACCTGCGGATGTGCGTGCACTGCGGCAACGTGGCCTGCTGCGATTCCTCCCCGGGAACCCATGCGTACAAGCACTTCCAGGCCACCGGCCACCCCGTGATGCGCAGCATTGAGCCGGACGAGGACTGGCGTTGGTGCTACCCGGACGAACTCCTCGGCTGAGCCGCCGGCTTGCGCGCGCACCGGACGCAGGTGCGTGGTGCCGGCGCCGGCGCCGGCGGGAGCCTCTGTTCACGGCCGCTCCGCCTCCGTAGGCTGGAAAGGGATCTGGCCAGGGACCCCGGAGGTCCCGGGCCCTGCCGCCGTCGGACGAGAAGAGGACACTGTGGACAACCAAGACATCCTGGAACGGATCAAGGCCCTGGTGGAGGAAGAACACAGCCTCCGCGAAGACTCAGCCCCGCCCGGGGCTCCGGATGTTCTCCGGCTGCAGCAGCTGGAAGAACAGCTTGACCAGTGCTGGGATCTGCTGCGCCAGCGGCGGGCAAAAAAGGACTACGGCGAGAACCCGGACGAGGCGGAGGTGCGGCCGGCCAGCGAGGTCGAGGGCTACCAGAGCTAGCCCTCGGGGCATGAGCTGACGGGCCGATCGCCATGCAGATCGCGCTGCTGGGAGACGTCATGCTGGGCCGGCTGGTGAACCGCCATCTGGCCACGGCCAATCCTGCCTATCCCTGGGGCGACACGCTGGAGATCCTCCGGGAGGCCGACGTCCGCGTCGCCAACCTCGAATGTGTCCTGGCGTCCGGCGGCGAGCCGGAGCCCGGGAAGATCTTCCACTTCCGCTCGGACCTGAAAAACGTGGACAGCCTGGTCGCGGCCGGGATCGACGTCGTCTCCCTCGCCAACAACCACGTCCTGGATTTCGGCGCGGACGCGTTCCGGGAAATGCTCCCGGCACTTGACGGCGCCGGAATCCTGCACGCCGGGGCCGGCCCGGACCTGGACACGGCCCGGCGCCCGGCCGTGCGGCGGGTGGGCGGCACCGCCGTCGGCTTCATCGCCTTCACGGACAACCAGCCCGACTGGGAAGCCGGCGCCGCGGCCCCCGGGGTCTATTACGTTCCCGTGGACGACGGCGGCGAGCGCGGAGCCGCGCTCCTGGACCTGGTCCGGCGGACCAAGGCCCGCGTCCAGCTCCTCATTGTGTCGGCCCACTGGGGAGGCAATTGGGGCTCGGACGCCCCGGCGCGGCATCAGGACCTCGCGCGCGACCTCATAGATGCCGGCGCCGACGTCGTGTTTGGCCACTCCCCGCATGTCTTCCGGGGCGTGGGGATCCACCGGAACCGTCCGATCATCTACAGCGCCGGGGATTTCGTTGACGATTACGCCGTGGACCCCGTCGAGCGCAATGACCAGTCGTTCCTCTTCGTACTCGGCACCGAGGCCAACAAGCCCCGCACGCTGCGGCTGCACCCCACCGTCATCGCCGGATTTCAGGCCCGCCTGGCCCGGGGGTCGGCGGCCGATATTGCCGCCCGGATGCAGCGGCTGTGCCAGCATCTGGGCACGCGAACCACCTGGAACGCGTCCGCCCGGTGCCTTGAAATCCCGCTGGACCAGCCCTGACACAGCGTCGCAGCACGGCCGGCGGACGACGGCAACAGTCGACGGCGGTGACCGGCCGTCGTCTGCCGGCCGTCAGGCCAGCGTTTCGCCGGATCGGCTGGCCGCCAGGCCGGCGGAGACTTCCCGGTTGACGGCGGGCATGATCTCCGTCGCGAGCAGCTCAATGGACCGTGCCGTCTCGGCAAACGGCAGGCCGCCCAGCCCGATCTGGGCCAAGTATCGGGTGTTCCCCAGAGTCTGGTGGATCTCCAGGAGCTTCTCGGTGACCTGCTGCGGACTGCCGACCAGCAGTCCGCCGCCCGGCTCGGTCCACGCATCGAAAGTGGAACGGGGGAAGTGGTCCACCGGGCGTGGCATATTTTGTTCGAAGTAGGCCCGGTAGTAGGGGTAGAACGTGTCGCGCGCCTGCTGTGACGTCGGTGCCGTATAGAAGTGGCCGCCGGCCCCCACCGGCAGTGCGCCGGCATCGTGCCCCGCCGCGGCGGCACTCTCGCGGTAGAGCTCAACGAGGTGGCGGAAGCGGGCGGGCCCGGACAGGAGGGCGATGAACAAGGGCAGCCCCAGCCGGCCCGCGCGGGAAAAGCTCGCCGGGGTGCCGCCGACGCCCACCCAGACAGGCAGCTTCTCCTGCACCGGACGCGGAGCGATGTCCATACCCGGGATGCTCTGCGTCAGTGTTCCGGACCACTGCACTGTGGTGTTGTCCCGGGCGTTGTCCCGCAGTTCCAGCAGCAGGCGCAGCTTCTCGTCGAACAGGGCGTCGTAGTCCTCGAGCTTGTGGCCGAAGAGCGGATAGGACTCCACGAACGCACCACGGCCTGCAATGATCTCCGCCCGGCCGTCCGAGATCAGGTCCAGGGTGGCGAACTGTTCAAAGAGCCGCACCGGGTCTTGGGTGGAGAGCACTGTGACGGCCGTGCCCAGCCGGAGATTGGATGTTTCCCGGGCAATCGCGGCCAGCACGATTTCCGGGGCCGAGAGGGCGAAGTCGCGCCGGTGGTGCTCCCCCAGCCCCAGGAATGCGAGGCCCGCCTGATCGGCCAGCTTGGCGAGTTCGATGATCTCCTTCAGCCGCTGCTTCGGGGACAGCGCGGTGCCGGTGCGGGTGTTGCGGGAAAGTTCGCCAAAAGTGAAGATACCAAAGTCCATATTCATTGAACATTCAATCAATCCATTTCATTCCGGCTGCCCGCGGCCGTGCCGGCGCCGCCCGGCACCCAGGCCGGGCGGCGCCGGCGGACTCTTCAGGAAGGTCCCCTTATGCTCTGGCTGAAGGTCCCCATCCGGCGTATTCTGGGCAAAAATCTTGAGCCTGATAGCTGGACCAGAATGGCGCCGAAGAACCGATTACTCGTCCGTTTGGCCTCAACCATGGGCTGGCTCGCCGGCTTCTTGGCGGTGAGCGCTCTCTGCGGAGTCCTGGCTGCCGGCCTGGTGATTCCCGGCGTTGCCGCAGCGGGAGCTTCCGTCAGCGGCTCGATCTCATTCTTCAACAGCCTCCCTTCCGACTTCGCGGTTGAAACGCCGCCGCTCTCCACCAAGGTGCTGACCTCGGACGGGCGCCCCATCGCCACGTTCTACACGGAGAACCGGGTGAAGGTCCCACTCGATCAAATGTCCCCGTTCATCAGGGACGCCATCGTCTCCATCGAGGACAACCGCTTCTACGAGCATTCCGGGGTGGACCTCCGCGGAATCATGCGGGCGCTGGCACACAACCTGACCAGCAACGGCGGCCGGCAGGGTGCGTCCACCCTGACCCAGCAGTACGTCTCCAACGTGCTCAACGAGGCGAAGTTGTCCCAGGACAACGGCGATGCGATGTTCCTGAGCGCACAAAAGGACCTGGGCGACAAGCTGCGGGAAATGAAGCTCGCCGTGGAACTGGAGAAGAGGTACACCAAGGACCAGATCCTGGAGGGCTATCTCAACATCGTCTTCTTCAACCGGGACGCCTACGGCATTGAAGCGGCGGCGCGGCACTTTTACAGCACCTCGGCCAAGGACCTGACGCTGCCGCAGGCCGCGCTGCTCGCGGGGCTGGTCAACAGCCCCAGCTACTACGATCCCGTTGCGCATCCGGAGGCCTCCCTCGGGCGGCGCAACCAAGTTCTGGACAGCATGCTGCGCCTGGGAAAGATCACCCCCGCGGAGCACGACGCCGCCGCCGCCACCGGCGTGGGACTGTCCGTCACCCCCGGGAAGCAGGGCTGTGCGGCCGCAGACATGGCCCCGTATTTCTGCGACTATATTTCGCATCTGATCCTCAACAACCCGGCCTACGGCGTGGACGCCGCCACCCGGCAGGCGAAGCTGTACCGGGGCGGCCTGACCATCACCACCACACTGGACAGCCGGCTGCAGGCGGCCGCCCAGACGCAAGTGGACGCGACCGCCGGGGCCAACCCGGACAAATGGGGCGCGTCCCTGGTCTCCATCCAGCCCGGCACCGGCAAGATCCTGGCCATGGCCCAAAATACGGTGTTCATTCCCGAGGACGGGAAGTTCGACACCCAGTTGAACTTCAACGTCGATTCCAAGGATGCCCAAGGCAACGACCTCAACGGCGCCGGAGGTTTCCAGCCGGGGTCCACAATGAAGCCCTTCACCTTCGCCGAGTGGCTCAATGAAGGCAAGTCCCCCACCGCGGTCGTGGACGCGTCCCGGAGGTCATACCCGGTGGGATTCCGGTGGAGGGACAGCTGCGGCAGGGTTCTCGGCGGCTACAGCACGCCGCAGAGGATCGCCGGGCTCGGCGCGGATGACGACCTCCAGAACAACGATCCCGGCTACTACCGCCCCATGCCCATCAACTACGGCCTGTACAACTCCATCAACACGGCAACCTTCGCCACCGCGGCACAGCTGGACTTTTGCGGCATCCAGAAGATGGTCAACGCGGCGGGACTTCACAGCGGCCTGGACAACGCTCCGATCAACATGCACCAGCTCGGCAATCTGCTCGGCGCCATCGGCGTTTCGCCGCTCAACCTGATCAGCGGATTCGCCACGTTCGCCAACGACGGCAGGTACTGCGCGCCGATCGCCATCCTGGAGGTGAGGGATGCCGCCGGAAAGAAGCTTCCGGCCCAGACCAGCGACTGCCGGAACACCATCAAGCCCGAGGTCGCCCGGGGTGTCAACGCCGTGCTGCAGGACGTACTGAAACGCGGCTCCGGCGTGTACATCAATCCCAAGGTCCAGAGCCGGTTCCCCGTGGCGGCCAAGACCGGGACGTCCAACACCAACGGCTCCACGTGGGTTGTCGGCTACACCACCGGACTCGCCACCGCGTCCTACTTCGGCGACACACTGGAAGGCCAGAAGCGGGCGGGCCGGAACATCACCATCAACGGCAAGTTCTACAAGGCAATCGACGGCTACATGCTGGCCGGCCCGCAGTGGGCGAATTACATGATGGACGCGGCCGGACTCTACCCGGCTGCCGCTTTCCCCGCCCCGCCTGATTCCAAAGCCAAGACGCCCAGCCCGTCTCCCAGTCCCTCCCGCTGAGGCCCCGCGCCGCCAAAAATCCGCCGCGGACGACATCTCACAGCCCTCAGCCACGGGACGTCCCCCACAGCCCCGCCATTCCGCCCCGCCGGCGCCGGCGGAGCAGACAGCAGCGACCCGGCCAAGAGGCTGCGTTTACATTCCTGAAACATGGCGGTCACGCGATCTTCACGCCACCGCCATTCCTGTAACCTGCCCGCAACTTTGCGCCCCATTGCCGGAAACATGCCTCCGCGAGGATTAAATCCGGATCGAGGGGCCGGCGGCAACGTGTCCCGGTACGACAGACTTACGAGGAGGGACCCGCCGGTGGAACTCACTGCTGGAAGCGTCTGGATGATTGTGTCGGCAGCGCTCGTTCTGCTGATGACCCCGGCATTGGGCCTCTTCTACGGCGGCATGACCCGGGCCAAGGCCTCGCTCAACATGATGATGATGAGCTTCATCTCCATCGGGATCGTCGGCGTCGTCTGGGTCCTCTGGGGTTACTCGATGAGCACCGGCAAGGGTGTCCTCGGTGTGTTCGGCAACCCGTTCGCCAACTTCGGCCTGAGCAACATCATCGGTTCGCCGGACTTGATCAAGGCCGGATACAGCGCCACCTTCGCCATCATCACCGTGGCCCTCATCAGCGGCGCCATCGCGGACCGCACCAAGTTCACCTCCTGGGCGCTCTTCGTCCCCATCTGGATCACCCTCGTCTACTGCCCGCTGGCCTTCATGGTCTGGGGCGGCGGCCTCATGAGTGCCGGCGGTGCCGTCAGCGCCGTCTTCGGCCAGGTCATCGACTTCGCCGGGGGAACCGTGGTGGAAATCGCGTCCGGAACCGCGGCATTGGTGCTGGTCCTGATCCTGGGCAACCGGCACGGCTTCGGCAAGGACCCCGGCCACCGCCCCCACAACATCCCCTTCATCATGCTGGGCGCTGGCATCCTCTGGTTCGGCTGGTTCGGCTTCAACGCCGGCGCAGCCACCACCGTGCAGCAGGCCGGGCTGATCTGGGTGAACACCCTGGCGGCCCCCGCCGCGGCCATGATCAGCTGGCTGGTCACGGAAAAGATCCGGCACGGCCACCCCACCTCCCTGGGCTCCGCATCCGGCGCCGTCGCCGGCCTGGTGGCCATCACGCCGTCGTGCGCCAACATCAGCCCGCTCGCCGCGCTCGGCCTGGGCTTTGTCGCCGGTGCAGCCTGCGCGGTGTTCGTGGACCTGAAGGTCAAGTTCGGCTTCGATGACTCGCTCGACGTCGTCGGCGTGCACCTCGGCGGCGGCCTCATCGGCACCCTCGCGCTGGGCTTCATCGCCCTCCCGGTAAACGGCGCGGGCGGCGGCCTGTTCTACGGCGGCGGCCTGCACCAGGTGATCGCGCAGACCGTGGCGGTCCTCATCACGGTGGCGGTGTCCGGACTCGGGACCGCGGTGATCGGCCTCGCCATCCACAAGACGCTTGGATTCCGGGTCAGCCACGAGGACGAACTTGCCGGAGTCGACCGGTCCGAGCACGCCGAGACCGCCTACGCCTTTGCCGAACTCGGTTTCAGCCGGTTCAACCCGTTCGGTCACCATGTCCATGCCGCCCACGCTGTGCACGCCGCGACGGCCGCCCACGCCACCGCCCGCACGCCGGAAGATCGGCCGGCCCCTGTACCGGCCCCGGTAAAGGAAGACAGCCTCGTCTGAGGCGGCCGCTGCTAGTGCGCCGGACGGCCGCACAAGTTTTTCCAAAGGTCCCTGTGTCTGGCAGGGTCTGAGGCCTAAGATGTTGGGCGGGGGGCACTCGAATTAGCGAACTCGCTTAATGGGAGGCCACGATGTTCAGCCAAGCCGGCCGCAAGGCATCAAGATCGAAGCTAACATCGGTGGCGCGTGTCCCGCGCAAACACCGGCGGGGTCCCCTTCCCAGACCGGACACACTCAGGTTCCGGCGCGCCCTCGCCGCTATTGCCGCCTTTGCGCTGGTCACCGCTGGCGGCCTGGCGGCGGCGGTCCCCACGGCCGCAGCCGAGACCCGGCAAAACTACATTGTGGTGCTCAAGGACGGCGTCGTGGACGCCGGAGCCGCGGCGACCGCCCAGCAAAGCGCCTACGGATTCACCGCCTCGAAGGTCTACCGCAGCGCCGTGAACGGCTACTCGGCCACCATGACGGCGTCCCAGGCGCAACGGGTCCAGGCTGATCCAAGCGTCGACTTCGTCACGATGGGCCGAACGTTCCACAAGCCGAGCGATCCTGCGTCCGCGAGCACCCAACAGACCCCGTTTTGGCGGCAGCGGATCGCCGGGACGGACTCCGATGTCCGGAAGGCCCTCGACAAAGGGCCGGACCGGATCAATGTCAACGTCGCCGTGATCGACAGCGGCATCGATGCCACCCACCCGGACCTGAACGTCAAGGGCGGCGTTGACTGCCAGTCCGGCTCGCCCGTGGACGTGACCCCCGTTGACGTTTTGGGGCATGGGACGTTTGTCGCGGGTGTGATCGGCGCCCGGAACAACCGCTTCGGCGTCGTGGGAACCGCGCCGGGCACGCCGCTGTGGTCCGTCCGGGTGGTTGACGACGCCGGCCTGATCTCCGAGGAAAGCCTGATTTGCGCGATTGACTGGGTGACCTCGACGCGCAAGGACGACGACCCGAGCAATGACATCGCCGTGGCCAACATCAGCATCGCCGGCGGCGGCGCCGACACGCCCAACTGCGGGAAGGGCACGGACCCGATGCATTACGCCATCTGCCGCTCGGTCCGGGCCGGCGTCACCTACGCTGTCGCGGCCGGGAACGCCGGGGAGGACTTCGCCAACACCGTGCCGGCCACCTATGACCAGGTGCTGACCGCCACGGCCATGGGCGACTTCGACGGAAAGCCCGGCGGCCTTGCCGCCCCTGCCTGCGGCACAGTGGACTTTTCCAAGTATGGGCAAAAAGATGACCAGCCGGCGTTCTTCTCCAACTTCGCCACCACGAGCGATGACAAGGCCCACACCGTCGCCGCCCCCGGAGTGTGCATCCTCTCCACTGCGCCGGGGGGTTACGCCGTGAACCATGGCACCAGCTTCGCCAGCCCGGCTGTGGCCGGGTCTGTGGCCCTGTGCATCAGCCAGAAGGAGTGCACCGGCTCAGGCAAGGACGTCATGGAGCAATATCTGCACCTGACGGCGTCCTACACGAAGCGCCACCACGACTACGGCTTCGGCGGCGATCCCATCCACCCGATCAGCGGGAAGTACTTCGGCTACCTGACCGAGACGGTGAGCTTCTGACAATCCGGCTGTGAGACTGGGCCGAGGCCGGCTGCCGCTGGGCGGCCGGCCTCAGCCCGGAAACCGGCGCCCGCAGACGACGCCTGCACGCCAGTACGCGTAATATGGCGGCCATGACCAAGGAAGCGGTTGAGGTCACAGCCCCCGCCGGCGCCGTGCCGTACTCGCGGCTGGACACCATGTTCTTCGTGGTGGGCGGCGTCTCGGCGGTCTGGCTGACCTCCCTGCTGGTGCAGCTGAGCTTCCAGTGGGGCTGGGCGCAGGTCTGGTTCCTCTTCATCTTCTGGGGCCTGCTCGCCTATCTGGTGCTCCCCCGGCTCCACCGCATCCTGACCCGCCTGTATGTTCCCGATTACTTCATCGGCCGGGCGCGCACCAGCGACGGGCTGCTGGGCGACCCCGTCAATGTGGCTTTGCTGGGATCGGAACCGCAGGTGCATCGGGTGATGCAGACCGCGGGCTGGACCCTGGCCGACGACGTGACGCTGGCCAGCAGCCGTCGCATCGTCACCTCCACGCTCCTGCGCCGTAGCTACCTCGAGGCCCCGGTGAGTCCCCTGTTCCTGTTCGGCCGCCAGCAGGATTTTGCCTATCAGCAGGAAGTCGACGGCACCCCGGGCAAGCGCCACCACGTCCGCTTCTGGCGGTGCCCACCCGGCTGGCTGCTCCCCGGCGGACTGGCTGTCGACTGGCTGGCCGCCGGAACGTATGACCGCAGCGTCGGGCTGTCCCTGTTTACCCTGCAGATCACCCACAAGATCGACGAGCACACCGACGTCGAACGCGATCACGTCGTCGCAGCCATCACCGGGGCCGACCCGGGTGCCGAGGTCCGCGTGATCCGCGACTTTTCGACCGGGTACCATGCCCGCAACGGCGGAGGCGACACCATTATTACCGACGGCGATCTCCCCATCGTTGATCTGAGGAACACTGCCGGGGCGCCGGCCGAATCCGCCGGATCCGCCACTGACAGCCGGAACAAGCGCCCGGCGCCCACGATCGTCGGTGCTGTCTTGGTCGGGGCCCGCGCAGCCGCAGCCGTCCTACTGGCCTTCTCCCTGGTGCTCCTCCGGGATGCGCACGTGAGCTCACTGCTGCAGCCCGAAGCCGGACCGGTGGTCACGGAGGCCCAGGCCGAGGTGGCCGTCACCATCGCGACGGTGACGGTCCTGCTCTTTGCCTTGGTCGAGGTCCTGCTGGCCTGGTTCGTGTTCCTCGGACGGAACTGGGCCCGGACCGGGGCCATGGCCCTCAGCACGGCGGCCATTTGCCTGCAGGCGTTCGACGTTTTCCGCGGCGGTCCCGACATCACCCTGCAGTCCAATCTTCCCGGCCTGGCCCTGGACATCCTGCTGCTCCTGGCGCTGTCCAGCAAGCGGTCTCGGGACTATGCCCTGCGCCCGCGCAAGGAACCAAAACGGTACTCCAGTCGTGCCGGCGGCCGGACAGCAAACTGAACGGACCGTCGTCGACCATTGCCGAACATGCCGGCCCGGATGGATCTTGACATCCCGGAAAGCCCGGGCGCTAGATAAAAGTACCGGCAGCGGGCCGTTCACCACAGGATTCGCAGCAGAGGAGCGGACATGACTAAGGATGCACAAGCGACGGAGCGCGTCCACAGCGAGAGCCCCGCCGAGGGTGACGCAACGGCCGCACCCTTTGTCGACCGTGCTCATTCCCAGGACGCGGCAGAAGGGCCGGACATCGACGAGGAACCGGGCGCATAGCCGGTATCCGGCGAAATATCTTCGCCCGCATTGGTGTTGGGCCGGACATGACAACTATCGGAATCATCGGTGCAGGACGCATTGGCAGCCAGCTCGCCCGCAAAGCAGTTGAGCTCGGCTACGACGTCGTGATCAGCAACTCGCGCGGGCCCGAAACCCTCGCGGACCTTGCGGCGGAACTGGGACCGAAGGCCCGGACCGCAACCGCGGCCGAGGCGGCAGCGGCCGGCGACTTCGCGATCGTCACTGTGCCGCTAAAGGCGATCCCGGACGTGCCCGTGGAACCGCTGGCGGGCAAGATCGTCCTCGACACCAATAACTATTACTGGGAACGCGACGGTCACTTCCCCGCCCTGGATGCCGGCGAGGCCACCACCTCCGGCCTTCTGCAGGAGCACCTGCCGCAGTCCAAGGTCGCCAAGGCCTTCAACCACATCCTGTTCTCCCAGATCACCACGGACGGCACCCCGGCAGGCACGCCCGACCGCCGGGCCCTGGCCACGGCGAGCGACTACCCGGACGCGGCCGAACTCGTGGCCCGGCTCTACGACGAGTTCGGCTTCGACACCGTCAACGTCGGCCCGCTCTCCGAAAGCTGGCGCGTGGAACGGGACCGCCCGGCCTACGTGGTCCGGCTGACCGCGGCCGAGCTCACTGAGAACCTGGCCAAGGCGCCGCGCACCATCTGACCTCCCCGGCGCCGACGCCCGAATTCGCCGGAAGCCTGCGAGTTCGCGTGAAACTTCCGGCGAACTCGCAGCTTTCCGGCGAATTCGGCCGTGGCCTAGCCCTGGACGGCGGGTTCGAGCTTGAGCATCTTGGCGATGACGTAGTCGAGTTCGGAGTCGTCGAAGATCTTCTTCCAGTCGTCCTTGATGATGGTGTCCTTGCCGTACTGGATGGCGATTTCGCATGCCTAGGAGAACGGGTTGGAGCCGCTCCGCGGTCCGCGAGGCCCTCGCAGCCCTGGAAATCCTCGGGATTGTCATTGTCCGGCCGGGGTCCGGAACCTACCTGCGCGACGGCATTTCCGAGCTCCTCCCCCGCACGCGGGAACTGGTGGAACTGCGCGGCGGACTCGAAGTCCAGGCCGGCCAGTTGGCGGCTCAGCGGATTACCGACGACGCCCTGGAGCGGATGCGCGGCAATTCGGCGCCCTGGAATCCCGGGACGAGGCCGCCGTGACGGCAGCCATGCGCTCCCACATGGACACAGCGTCCCGGCGCCTCCTGGCCGGGTTCGACGCCGACCGGGGCGCTACGGACTGACGGTTCTGCCCCTCCGATTCCGCCCCCAACGCACGAAGTCGCCGGAAACCTGCGGGTTCGCCGGAATTTTCCGGCGAATGGGCAGCTTGCCGGCGACTTCGGGCCGGGCACGGCTGGGAGAGAGCAGCCGGGCGGGCTCTAGGGGGCAGCCGCCAGGGCGGACGAGGCCAGGGTGGCGAGCCCGACCGGCGCGGGGCGCACGACCGTGCTGCTGATCCGGACCGGTGCACCCGTGTGCGCGGACTCCAGGACGGACTCCATCACCTCCAGGGCATGGAAGGCCAAGGCGCCTCCCGCCCGGGGCTCCTGGCCGGCCGGGGTGCGGATGAGGTCTGCGATGCCGAAGCCCCGCCCCGAGTCCGCATAGCCGGCGGAGACGGGCAGGGTCTCCCAGTGGTCCGCACCGAGGGCGAAGAGCTGCACGTCGCCGTCGAAGTGGTTAGGATCCGGGACCACCAGGGAACCGCGCTCGCCGTGGACCTCGATGTTGGGGCTCTTGGTCTTCACCGCGTCGAAGCTCATCACCAGCGTGGACAGGGCCCCCGAGGCGTGGACCAGGACGCCGGTGACGTGGGTGTCGATCGCCACCGGCACCGTCTGGCCCTCGCGCGGGCCCGAGCCGATGGTCCGCTCGTCGCGGGTGTGGCTGGCTGCGCCGATCACCGAGACCACCGGCCCCAGCAAAGTCACGAGGGCTGAGACGTAGTACGGTCCCATGTCCAGGAGCGGTCCGCCGCCGGGCTGGTAGTAGAAGTCCGGGTTCGGGTGCCAGCGCTCGTGACCGGGGGTGACCATGGTGGCGGTCGCGGAGATGGGCTTGCCGATGAGCCCGTCGTCGATCGCCTTCCGGGCGGTCTGGATCCCGGTGCCGAGCACGGTGTCAGGGGCGCAGCCGACCACGACGCCGGCTGTCCGCGCGGCGTCCAGCACTTGCCGGGCCTCCGCCGTCGTTGCCGCGAGCGGCTTCTCACCGTAGACGGACTTGCCGGCGGCAATCGCGCGCAGGGCGACCTCGGCGTGGGCGGCGGGGATGGTCAGGTTCAGGACGAGTTCGACGTCGTCGTCCGCCAGGAGCGCATCGACGCTGAGCGCCCGGACGCCGTCGTACGAGTCGGCCACGGCCTGCGCCCGCGCGGGGTCCAGGTCCGCGACGGCGACGAGGTTAATGTCCTCGAGACGGCGGAAGTTCGCCAGATACTGGGCGATGATGGCTCCGCAGCCGATGATTCCAACGTTTATTGGCTGGTCTGTGTCTAACGGCTTGCCCATAGCAGGCCCCTTTCGATGATGGTGCGGACGTTGCTGTCCTGGAGGATTTCGACGCGGTGTCCCGGGGTGCAGACGAAGATCCTGCCCTGTCCCCATTGCCGGGTCCAGATGGCCGGCGAGGTGACCTCCCGGTGCCACGGGTCCCATTCCCGGACTTTCTGGGTGGTGGTGGCCAGGACGTCGATGTAGTCGTCGGCGAGGACCCAGTACTGTTCGGTGACGAGGTCGAAGTCGCCGACGCCTGCCGTGATCGGATGGTCCGCGGCCGCCGGGAGCATGTTGACCGTGTACGGGACGTAGTTGTCGGGCTGCCCGCCGGTCCGCTCATCCGGGTGCTTGCCCGGGTGGCAGGCAAACTGGCCGCCGATCAGGTGCAGGTAGTCGGAGGTATCACGGTAGGAATCCGCGATGCCGCCGTGCCAGCCGGCCAGGCCCGTGCCGTTTTCGACAGCGGCACGCAGGCCCTCGAACTCGTCCTTTTCGATGGTGGACATGGTCACGCACTGCAGGATGAGGTCGACGCCGGCCATGTAGTCGGCGTCGGCATAGATCTTGGGCGATTCCTCTACCCGGACCTCGTAGCCGTTGGCTTTCAGGTACGGGATGAATTCCTCCGTCGCGGCTACGGGCTGGTGTCCGTCCCAGCCGCCGCGCACCACGAGTGCGGTTTTGTGGTCGTTTGTCATGGGGTTCCTCTGTTGTTGGTGTGTCGTGGCCGGCTCAGCGGGCGGCGAAGGCCGCATCGAACGCGGCCGCGGGCGGTGTGATGGTGGCGAGGTCCTTGACCAGTGCGAGGGCCTGCGGTGCGCCGACCAGGCGGTCCATGCCGGCGTCCTCCCACTCGATGCTGGTGGGCCCCTGATAGCCGATGGCGTTGAGGGTCCGGAATATCGGTTCCCAGTTGACGTCGCCATGACCGGCCGTGACGAAGTCCCACCCGCGGCGCGGATCGGCCCACGGAAGGTGGGAACCGAGTCGGCCGTTGCGGCCGTTGAGCTGCCGGACGGATTCCTTTACGTGAACGTGGAAGATTTTCTCGGCGAAGTCCTGTAGGAACATGACGGGGTCCAGGTCCTGCCAGAGGAAGTGCGAGGGGTCGAAGTTCAATCCGAAGTTCTCCCGGTGCCCGATGGCCTCGAGGGTCCGCTTGGCGGTCCAGTAGTCGTAGGCAATTTCGGACGGGTGGACCTCGAGGGCGAAGCGGACCCCTTCCTCGTCGAAAACGTCGAGGATTGGGTTCCAGCGGGCGGCGAAGTCCTGGTACCCGCGTTCGATCATGGCGTCCGACGCGGGCGGGAACATGGCGACGCATTTCCAGATCGAGGATCCGGTGAAGCCGGTGACGGTCTTCACGCCCAGCCTGGCGGCCGCCCGGGCCGTGGTCTTCATGGCTTCGGCGGCGCGGGTGCGGACCCCTTCGGGGTCGCCGTCGCCCCACACGGAGGCGGGGAGAATGCCCTCGTGGCGTTCGTCGATCGGGTTGTCGCAGACGGCCTGGCCGGTCAGATGGTTAGCGATCGCGTGGACTTTGAGGTTGTGCTTGTCCAGGATGTCCAGTCTGCCCTGGCGGTAGGCGTCGTCCTCAACGGCCCGCTGCGGGTCCAGATGGTCTCCCCAGCAGGCGATCTCAAGGCCGTCGAAGCCCCACTCGCCGGCCAGTCGCGCCACCTCCTCGAAGGGAAGGTCGGCCCACTGGCCGGTAAAAAGGGTGATGGGTCGTGTCATGGTGTGTCCTCTCAGACTTTCTGCCAGCGGCTGTCGGCTTCGGCGCTGGCTTCGACGGCGGCGAGGACCTTTTGGACCTGGAGGGCGTCGGCGAATGACGGCGTCGGCGGCCGGCTGGCGGCGATCGCGTTGACGAGGTCCACCACCTGGTGGGTGAAGAGGTGCTCGTAGCCCAGGCCGTGACCGGTGGGCCACCAGTTCCCGGTGTAGGGGTGTTCGGGCTCGGTGACGAGGATCTTGCGGAAGCCCGCGTCCGGGCCGTCGGCGGCGTCGTAGAAGGACAGGGAGTTCATGTCCTCGAAGTCGAAGGCCAGCGAGCCTTTGGTGCCGTTGAGTTCGATGCGCATCGCGTTCTTCCTGCCGAGGGCGAACCGGGTGGCTTCGAACACACCGATGGGCCCGGTTCCGTTGTTGGAGGCGGTGTCGTCCCCGTTGCCGGCGAAGCGGGCGGTGAAGATGGCGGCGTCGTCGACGGTCACGGGCCCGCGGACCGCGTCGGCACCGGTGGCGCCGTGGCCGCCCAGGCCCACGAGGTCCCCGGCGAGGGGGCGTTCGGCGACAAAGGTCTCCAGCAGGGCCGAGACCCCGGTGATGCTTTGTCCAGTGATCCACTGGGCGGTGTCGATGCTGTGGGCTCCGATGTCCCCGAGGGAGCCGGAACCGGACTTGGCCTTGTCCAGCCGCCAGGTCAAGGGGGCATCGGCGTCGGAGAGCCAGTCCTGGAGGTACTGCGCCCGGACGTGCCGGATCCGGCCCAGCCGGCCCTCCTGCACCATCCGCCGGGCCAGGGCCAGGGCCGGGGTGCGGCGATAGCTGAAGCCGCACATCGAGAACACGCCCCGGCCCGCCGCGGCCTGGGCGGCCGCGGCCATCCGTTCGGCCTCCGCGACGGAGTTCGCCAGCGGTTTCTCGCACAGGACATGCTTGCCGGCTTCGAGCGCGGCGATCGCGATCTCGGCATGGGTGTCGCCCGGGGTGCAGATGTCGATCAGGTCGATGTCGTCCCGTTCGATCAGCGCCCGCCAGTCCGTCTCGGCGGACGCCCAGCCCATCTTGTCCGCGGCGGCACGCACCCCGGAGGCGTTCCGGCCCGCGATCGCGGTCAATTCGGGGCGCAGCGGCAGGTCAAAGAACCGCGGCGCGCTCCGCCAGGCCTGGGAATGCGCGGCCCCCATGAACGCGTAGCCCACCATCCCCACACGCAGGCTCGTCGGGTCAGTCATCGGTAATCCTTTCAAAGAACGGGTGGAGATTGATGGCTCCCCGGCTCGGGGACCGGCGCGCTATTTGCTGAAGCCGGCTGTGAGTCCGCTGAGGAGCTGGCGTCGGGCGATCACGTAGACCACCAGCAGCGGCAGCGTGGCGAGGACGACGGCGGCGAGGACGGCCGGGATGTTGACGCTGAACTCGCCCTGGAACGTCCACAGTGACAGCGGCAGCACCCGGGTCTCCGGGCTCTGCGTCAGGATCAGCGGGAACAGGAAGCCGTTCCACACTCCAAGCGCGTTGTAGATGCCCACTGTAATGACCGCGGGTTTCGTCATGGGCAGCGCCAGACGCCACATCATGGCCCAGTCGGAACATCCATCCAACCGCATGGATTCGAAGAGTTCGTTGGGCACGTCCCGCATGAAGTTGGACAGGATCAACACGGAAATCGGGATGGCAAAGGCGACGGAGGGCAGGATCAGGGCCAGCAGGGTGTCGTACAAATGGGCCCGCGTGATCATCCAGTAGATAGGGATGATCGTGGCGTGCAGCGGGATCGCCAGGCCCAGCAGGAACAAACTGTTGGTCCAGTTCAGGAACCGGCTCTTGCCGCGGACGATCGCGTAGGCCGCCATGAAGGAAACCAGCAGCGCCGGGATGGTGCTGCCCACGGTGACGATGACACTGTTGGCAAAGTACCGGACGAAGTCGTTCTCCACCACCAGCTTGTAATTGTCCAAGGTGGGCTCGGTGGGCGGCATCATCGGGTTGGACGTGAAGAAGCCTGCCTGGTTCTTCAGGCTCGTCACCACCACGTAGTAGACGGGGACGATGATGATGGCCAGCCAGAGCCAGCCGCCGAGGCCGCCGAGGACGTTCGGGCGGGACCGTCCGGATGCCTTGGTCCGCGGACGAGGGCTGGCGGCGGGGCGGGCGGGTGCTGAGTGCGGGACGGGGAGTTGGGTCAGGGACGCCATCAGGCACCTTCCAATTGGCTTGCGTTGCGGTTCTTTCCGCCCAGTCTCTGCAGCAGCAGGGCGAGTGCGAGGCCGATCACCACGAGGATGACGCCGAGGGCACTCGCGGCGCCCATGTCGTTGGCTTTGAACCCGGTGAGGTACATGTGCAGCGGGAGCAGCCGTGTGGCGTAGCCGGGGCCGCCGCCGGTGAGGACGAAGACGAGGTCAAAGTACGCCAGCGATCCGACCACCATGAGCGTGGAGGAGGTGATGATGGTGTACTTCAGCTGGGGCAGGGTGATGTTGAAGAACTGCTGGATCCGTCCGGCACCGTCGATCTGCGCGGCCTCGTACAGCGACCCGGGGATCTGGCGCACTCCGCCCTGGTAGATGAGCGTGTGGAACGGGACAAACTGCCAGGCGATCACGAACACCACGACGAACAGCACCAGGTCCGAATTACCGAGCCAGTCCTGCGACAAAGCCGGTATGCCGAGTCCGGCACCCAGGCCGAAGTTGGGATCCAGGAGGGCTTTGAACGCGATGGCCACCGCGGCCGAGGACAGCAGCAGCGGCACGAAGTAGAGGACAGCCAAAGCCGCGCGGTACTTCTGGCCACCGGCGGTGAAGACCCCCAGCAGAAGGCTGATCGGGGCCTGGACGATGAACGAGAAGAACATGATCTTCGCCGTCACCAGCAGGGCGTTGCCGGTGACGGGGTCGGTCAGGACGGTGGTCCAGCTGGACAACCCGTCCAGCTTGATCTCGCCCAGGCCGTCCCACGACGTGAAGCTCAGGAACAGGACGCCGCCAAGCGGAATGATGGCGAACAACAAGAAGAAGGCAAGGGCCGGTGCGGCCAGCCACCCCGACGGGCCCCGCTGAAGGGCCCGCCGGGAGGAACCGGATGTGGTGGACACTGGATTACTTCCCGATCGTCGCGTTCATCGTGCCCACGAACTGCTCCGGGGTGATTTTCTTCAGGAAGATCTGGTCAAGGTTGGCCAGCATGGCGTCCCCCTGAGCCGGGCTGAGAGCCTGGTCCCAGGAAAGCGTGAAACTCGGAGCATTCTTTGCCATGCCATACACGTAGGACAGGAAGTCCTTGTCCGGGGACGCGGCGAGCTTGCTCTCGATTCCCTTAACCACCGGTACCGCTCCGGAGTCGATCAGGCCCTGGATGTTGCTGTCCGAGAACATGCCGTCCTTCACATACTCAAGGGCGGCCTTCTTCTGGCCGTCGGTGGCCTTCGAGGAGACGGACCAGAAGTTGGAGGGGTTGCCCACGACATTTGCCGGATCTCCCTTGCCGCCGGAGACCGCGGGGAAAGTGGTAAAGCCGAGCTTGCCGCTCTTGACGAAGTCGGCAGCGTCCTTCTTCATGCTCTGGTAGATCCAGCCGCCCTGCAGGATCATGGCCGACTTGCCGGTGTACAGCAGTGCCTGGTCGGCGTTGCTGTCCGCCGCGATGGACGAGAACCCGTTGACGAAGCCGCCGGCGTCCACGAGCTGCTGGATTTTGGTCAGTGCCTCGGTGACCGCGGGGTCGGACCATGCGTTGGGCTTGTTGGCAGCGATGTTGGCGAACACCTCCGGGCCGCCGATGCGTTCCACGAGGTACTCAAGCCACATCAGGTCCGGCCACCGGGACTGGCCGCCGAGCGAGAACGGGGCAATACCCGCGGCCTTGAACTTCGGCACCAGCGCCATGAGCTCGTCCCAGGTCTTGGGAGCCTCGGCACCCACCTTGGCGAAGACGTCCTTATTGAAGTACAGCACCACCGGCTGCACGTTGTTGTTCGGCAGGGCGTAGGTTTTGCCGTCGATGACGCCGTTCTTCAGAACCGCCGGAAGGTAGCGGTCCTGAACGTCGGGGTTGTCCTTGAGGAACCCGGAGAGATCATCCACCTGCCCGGCATCCACGTAGGATTTCAGTACGCCGCCGCCCCAGCCGTAGATGAAGGTCGGGCCCTGACCGGCGCCGACGGCGGTGCGCACCTTGGTCTTGTAGGCGTCGTTCGCGAAGAAATCCAGTTTGATGGACGAATCCGGGTGGGCGGAGTTCCAGTCCGTGACGGACTTCTGCAGCACTGGCTGGTTGCCGCCTGTCAGCCCCCACATGGTGGCCGAGTCTGCACTTGCACCAGAACCTGCCGGGCCGCTGGAGCCGCAAGCGGCCAGGCTGATCGAAATTGCGACTGCGGAGCAAGCTATCGCGGCACTGCGAAACGTACGATTTTTCATCTGGGATTCCATTCGTCTTCCGGGGTCTTCGCTGATGGCCCGGTTGTGAGTGGCGGCAGCCCAACCCTCCGCGAAGAAGGCTGCACTGCCGCTGCTGATGGGGGTAAAGCTATATTTCGAAAAGTTTCGTAAAAGTCTGCGACTTGTGAAACTAAACTAATGGTGACTGCAATCACAGTCAAGGGCGGATTCAGAAACTTCAGGTATTCCAGGCACCGCGGACTTGACGCATTCGGCAAACAGGGCGAGACTTTTTTCTATCGAAATATTTCGAACGTACAGGAGCCATTGTGTCCATAGTGCAGGGTCCCGGCAGGCCAACCCTTGCCGCCGTAGCCCGGGAGGCCGGCGTTTCCTCCCCCACGGTCTCCAAGGTCATTAATGGGCGGGAGGACGTTGCGGAGAGTACCCGCACCAGGGTCCTGGCGGCGCTTGAACACCTGGGATACCAGTCACCGCAGCAGCGCAAACACGCCGAGGATCATCCTGCAATCGTGGAAGTGGTGTTCGACTCGCTGTACTCGGCCTACTCCGTCGAGGTCCTGAACGGCGTGCTGGAGCAGGCCGCCTCGGCGGACGTCCAGGTACTGATCGATGTGACCGGGCACCCGGCCGCCATGACGCTCAGCCCGGAGCGGCGGGCCCAGCGCATTTTGGACGAGGGCCGGCTCGGTCTGATTGTGGTGACGTCCGGCTTCAGTACGGCCCAGCTGAGTGCTTTCCGCCGCCGGCACATTCCCGTGGTGGTAATCGATCCGCTCAACCCGCCGCCGTCGGAGGTTGTCAGCGTGGGTGCCACCAACTGGGCCGGCGGGAAGGCGGCCACGGAGCATCTGCTCGAACTCGGCCATCGGCGGATCGCGTACCTTGGCGGGCCCGAGTCGGCGGAATGTAACCAGGCCCGCCTGCACGGCTACATGGCGGCTCTCATGGCCGAGGGAGTCCAGGTGCGGCCCGACTACGTCATTTTGGACAAGTTCCGTCCGGAACACGGAATCCGCGGCCTCAAGACGCTCATGGCCCTCCCCGAGCCGCCGACGGCCATTTTTGCCGGGAGTGACAGCATCGGCCTCGGCGTCCTGGCCGAAGCCCGGAGGCACGGAATGCGGATCCCCGAGGACCTGAGCCTGGTGGGTTTCGACGGCACGTACCAGGCGGAGCAGTCCATCCCCGCCCTGACCACCGTGACGCAGCCGCTGCAGGAGATGGGCCGCGCCGCCCTGCGCACCGTGCTCCGGCAGGCCAACGGCGAGGAGCTCGACTCGCAACGGGTCGAACTGGCCACCCATCTTGTGGTCCGGGAATCGACGGCCCCTCCCGCCGCCGGGCACCCGACGCCGGACGCGCCGCGGCCGTAGCCGCCGCGGCGGCTCAGTCGCCAGGGTCAATGTGGCGGCTCGCCCTCAGGTAGTTCTGCCGGATTTCCGGGTGGAAGTCCGGGTCCGGAGCGGCGTCCACGGCAACGGGCCACGCCGGCCGGGTGCCACTGCGGGCCCAGGCTGCCTGCACGGCCGCACCCCGGGCCACGTACTCCCCCGGACTCGGGACCACGACCGGCAGGTCGAAGACCTGGGCCGCGATGGCCTGCACCGCGGGATTTTGCACGGCACCGCCGATCAAGAGCAGGCGTGTTGCCGGGCTGCCCTGGGCGCGGAGGGAATCCAGGCCGCCGGACAGCCCGCAGAGCATGCCTTCGATGGCGGCCCGGGCAAAGTTGCCCCGGGTGCTGGAGGCAATGCTGAGCCCATGGATGCTGGCCTTGGCGTGCGGCAGGTTGGGGGTGCGCTCGCCTTCGAAGTACGGCACGAGCACCACTCCCCCGGCGCCGGGATCGGCGTCCAGGGCAAGGCGCGACAATTCATCGAAATCCACGCCCAGGATGCCGGCCACCGAGCTAAGCACCCGCGCGGCGTTCAGTGTGACGGCGATGGGCAGGTATTCTCCACTGGCGTCCGCGAAGCCTGCCACCGTGCCGCTGGGGTCGGCAACGGCCTGCGACGCCACGGAGAACATCGTGCCGCTGGTGCCCACGGACACCACCACGTCCCCGGCTTTGGCACCCAGGCCCAGCGCGGCGGCCGCATTGTCCCCGGCACCGGCACCGAGCAGGATCCGGGGCCCGGATCCTGCTCGCCCGGCTCCTGCCGAGTTTGATCCCGACTGGCCTGACAGCTCAGCCGGGGAGCCGAAGCAGACGGGGTGGATCTCCCCGGCAGCCTCGCCGGGACCCAGAACGCGGGGCAGAATAACGGTCCCGGAGTCCCCCGGCCCGGCTTTCCCGGTAGCTTCCCTGGCGTCCCGACCGAAGGCCAGCTTGAACAGCTCGAGATCGTAGTCGTCGGCGGAGGGGCTCCAATAGCCCGTTCCGCTGGCATCCGAGCGGTCCGTCGTGAGCTGGTCCAGGTTCGGGCCCAGCGGGCTGGATGCTGCCGGGCCATAGCCGCGGAGCCGCCAGGTCAGCCAGTCATGGGGCAGCGCAACGGCCGCCACCCGGTCCGCCAGGTCCGGTTCGTGGTCCCGGACCCAGCGGATCTTCGTGATGGTGAAGGAGGCCACCGGGACCAGGCCGGTCCTGCGGGCAAAGTCGTCCGCCCCCACTTCGTCGGTGAGTGCGGCCGATGCGGCGGCGGAACGGGTGTCGTTCCACAGCAGCGCCGGCCGCACCACATTGCCGGCGTGATCCAGCAGCACCATGCCGTGCTGCTGGCCCCCCACCGACAGCGCGCTGACGTCCGCCAGCCCGCCGGCGTCGTCGAACGCTTCGGACAGAGCCTGCCACCAGTGGTCCGGGTGGACCTCCGTTCCGTCCGGGTGGCCGGCGCGGCCCTCGCGGACCAGCTTTCCGGTTTCCGCGTCCAGGACCACCACCTTGCAGCTTTGGGTGGAGGAGTCGACGCCGGCAACAAGGGTCATGGGAGCAGCCGTCACGGTATTAGCGGGCGCCGAGCAGGTGCTCGATGAAGAGCTGCTGCAGCTTCACGAAGCCGAAGCCCTTGCCGCCGAAGTAGGCGTCGGCGTCGAAGTCCTCGTAGGAAGCGCGGTCCGCGCGGAGCTGCTCGTACCCTTCGCCCGGGTTGAGCGTGGGTTCGTTGATCTCGGCGACGCGGGAGGCCTGCAGTGCGGCCTGGACCTCGGGGTCGGCGCGGAAGGCCTTGGCGCGTTCCTTGAGCAGCAGGTAAGTCTGCATGTTGGCGGCGACGGAGTCCCACACGCCGTCGATGTCCTCGGTGCGGCTGGGCTTGTAGTCGAAGTGGCGCGGCCCGTCGTAGGCGGGCCCGCCGTCGGGGCCGCCGTTTTCGAGCAGGTCCACCAGGGAGAACGCGTTCTGCAGGTCGCCGTGGCCGAACACCAGGTCCTGGTCGAACTTGATGCTGCGCTGGCCGTTGAGGTCGATGTGGAAGAGCTTGCCCTGGTAGAGCGCCTGGGCGATGCCGTGGGTGAAGTTCAGTCCGGCCATCTGCTCGTGCCCGGTTTCGGGGTTGATGCCCACCAGTTCGGGGCGCTCGAGCGTTTCGATGAAGGCCAGGGCGTGGCCCAGGGTCGGCAGGAGGATGTCGCCGCGGGGTTCGTTCGGCTTGGGCTCGATGGCGAAGCGGATGTTGTAGCCCTTGTCAGTGACGTAGTCGCCGAGCAGGTTCACTGCTTCGCGGTAGCGTTCCAGGGCCCCGCGGATGTCCTTGGCGGCGTCGTATTCGCTGCCTTCGCGGCCGCCCCACATGACGAAGGTTTCGGCACCGAGCTCAGCGGCGAGGTCAATGTTGTCCAGGACCTTGCGCAGGGCGAAGCGCCGGACGCCGCGGTCGTTGCTGGTGAACCCGCCGTCCTTGAAGACGGGATGGCTGAACAGGTTGGTGGTGACCATTGGGACGATCATCCCGGTGGCCTTCAGCGCCCCGGTCAGCCGGTCGATTTCCCGCTGGCGGTCAGCGGCTGAGCAGCCGAAGGGAAAGAGGTCGTTGTCATGGAAGGTGATGCCGTAGGCGCCGAGGTCGCTGAGCCTGTTGACGGCTTCGACCGTGTCCAGCGGCGGGCGGGTGGCGGAGCCGAACTGGTCCTGGGCCTCCCAGCCCACCGTCCAGAGGCCGAAGGAAAACTTGTCTTCACGGGTGGGCTGAATCGCCATTGAATGCTCCAGAGGTGTGTGCGGTTACCGAGTAGGGGTGGTTCAAACTAAATTGTTCTAGAGACAAACATATTATGGATTTTGGTGATGTCAACCACTTGAAAGAGACATGGACGTGTCACTTAGGCGGCACTCTAGCGGATTGCCCGCATGCCTGTTATGTTGTGAAAAACTGCAAATAAGCGCCAAGCGAGACAAGAACCAGCAGCGAGGCCCCGAGTGAAGGATCCAACCGTGATTGATCAGATGGTGACCGGACGTAACTGGGCGGGGAACTACGGCTACCAGGCACCGCGGATCGCCCATCCGGCGAGCATGGCGGAACTGCAGGATCTGGTGGCCGGCACCGGGAAGGTCCGCGCGCTGGGGTCCCGCCATTCCTTCAACGACATTGCGGACACCACCGGGACCCTGGTGGTGCTGGACAAACTCGACGCCGGCATCAGCGTCGATCCGCAGAACATGACCGTCACCGTCAGCGGCGGCACGCGCTACGGGACGCTCGCGGCGGAGCTCCATCGCCAGGGCTTTGCCATTCACAACCTCGCCTCGCTGCCGCACATCTCGGTGGCGGGCGCCGTTGCCACCGCCACGCATGGCTCCGGCGACGGCAACGGCAACCTTGCCACGGCCGTGGCGGGGCTTGAGCTGGTCACCGCCGACGGCACCGTCGTCACGGCGCGGCGCGGCGACGCCGACTTTGACGGGATGGTGGTGGGCCTGGGCGCACTGGGCATCGTCAGCCGCCTGACCCTGGATATCGAACCGAGCTTCGAGATTGCCCAGAGTGTCTTTGAGGGCCTTGACTGGGAACAAGTCCTGGAGGGCTTCGACGACGTGACGTCAGCGGCCTACAGCGTGAGTCTGTTCACCGACTGGAGCGGGCCCACGGTGGGCCAGGCCTGGCTCAAGAACCGCACGGACCAGGCGGTTCTGCCCGCCGGATTACCTAAATTCTTCGCCGGCACGCCCGCCACCCAGGCCCGGCACCCGCTGCCCGGCGTCTCCGGCAGCAACTGCACGCAGCAGCTCGGCGTTCCCGGACCATGGTCGGACCGGCTCGCCCACTTCCGGATGGAATTCACCCCGAGCAAGGGCGACGAGCTCCAAAGCGAGTACCTGATCCCCCGCGAGCACGCCGTCGACGCCCTCCGCACGATGCGGAGCCTCTCGGAGCTCGTCACTCCCCTGCTCCTGGTCGGGGAAATCCGCACGATCGCAGCCGACCAGCTGTGGCTCAGCCCCAACTACGGCCGCGACGGAATCGGCCTGCACTTCACCTGGCGCCAGGACGAACCCGCGGTCAAGGCAGTCCTGCTGCTCCTTGAAGCGGAGCTGGCCCCATTCGGCACCAGGCCGCACTGGGGCAAACTGTTCCACGGCAACGCCGCCAGCCTCGTCCCGCTGTATCCCCGCTTTACCGACTTCACCGCACTGGCCGGCCGGCTGGATCCGGCCGGAAAATTCCGCAACGCCTTCCTGGACCGCACGGTGTTCGGCCGCTGATAGTGTCACGATGATGCCTCCACGTACCCATCCCTCCGCCCCGGCGGGTGAGCCGGATCCGTCGCGCCGCAACAATTTGTCGCTGCTGACCTCCCTCGTCCATCACCATGGCGTCCTCAGCCGCGCCCAACTGACCCGGCACACGGGGCTCAACCGCTCCACGGTCGGGACACTGATCGGACAGCTCACCTCGCTGGGGCTGGTCTATGAAACGGCGCCCGCCGGGGAAGGCCAGGTGGGCAGGCCCAGTCCCGAGGTCCACCCCAGCCCGACCATTGCCGCGCTGGCCGTCAACCCGGAAGTCGACGCCGTCACCATCGGCCTGGTCAGCCTCGGCGGGAAGGTCCAAAAGAAGATCCGCTTCGAAACGGAACGGATTCCGAGCGCCCGGGAAGCGGTGAATATCGCAGCGGCCGTCATCGCCGGGATGCGGTCCGAGCTGGATGCCTCCTACCGGATCACCGGCATTGGCATGGCCGTGCCCGGCCTGGTTAACCGCGACGACGGCGTCGTGCGGCACGCGCCGCACCTGGGCTGGCGCAATGAGCCGGTCGCCCGGATGCTGAGCGAGGCCACCGGCTACCGTTGCCAGGCCGCCAACGACGCCTCCCTGGGCGCCGAAGCCGAGCTGATTTTCGGCGCTGGCGCCGGTGTTGGTGCCGGTGTTGGTGCCCGGCCGGGCAATCTGATCTACCTCAACGGTGGTGCCAGCGGCATCGGCGGCGGGATCATCGCGGACGGGCAACTGCTCCGGGGGGCCTCCGGCTATGCCGGGGAACTCGGCCACACCTTTGTCCGCTCGGACGGCACCACCTGCCACTGCGGTGCCACGGGCTGCCTGGAAACCGAGGTCTCCCAAGTCCGGCTCCTCGAACTGGCCGGCTTGAGCAGCGGCGACACCGCCGACGTTGAAAAAGCCCTCGGGAACAGCAACAGCGCCGATCTCAGCGACGAAGTCGCGCGGCAACTGACCTATCTGGGCATAGCCCTGCGCAACGCTGTGAACATTTTCAACCCCGACGCAATAGTCCTTGACGGCTTTCTGGGAACGCTGCACGCGCTCGCCCCGGGGTCGCTGCAGGCAATGCTGCTGTCCCAGGCAATGGACGGCCCCGCCGGCCAGGCAAAAATCTACCGCGCAGCCCTCGGCTCTGATCTGATGATGATCGGAGCCGCGGAACTGGCCTTCACCCCGTTCCTGGCCGATCCCGCCGGCTTCGGCACAACCGCGGGCACCGTGCCCTCACCCACGTCACAGACAGGCTGACCGTGCAGAATCAGGCAGTGCAGAATCAGGCAGTACAACACCAAGCCGTACAGAACCAGCCGAGGCCGCACCAGACAGATTCACCGATGGGTGCGCACTTCGAGCTGCAGGCCACACTGGGAGGCCGCAGCCAAAAAGCCGTCGTGACGGAAATCGCCGCCAGCCTGCGTGCCCTGGAAATCGACGGCGTCGCCCTCGTGCAGGACTATCCCGCCCAGTCCGCGCCGCCGTCGTGTGCCGGCTGGGTCCTGGTGCCGTGGCCCAACCGGGTGGCCGACGGCAAGTGGACCTACGACGGCGTCCCGCAGCAACTGGAGATCACGGAACCGGGCAACGGCAACGCCCTGCACGGCCTGCTGTCCGGCGCCGCGTACAGGGTCGCGCACCGGACCGGCGACAGCATCGCGCTCGCCGCCGACGTCGCGGCCGAACCGGGCTACCCCTTTGAACTCTCGACGGCGGTCCGCTACCAGCTCACCGAGGACGGACTCCTTGTCACCCACAGCCTGACCAACACCGGCAGCCGTGCCGCCCCGGTCGCCGTCGGAGCGCATCCCTTCCTCCGGCTGGGTGCCGTGCCGAGCGAGGACCTGACGCTCGTCATCAATGCCGACACCCACATCGAAGTCGACCACCGGCTAAATCCGACCGGCGCCACCACGGCTGTCCACGGAACCCGCCACGACTTCCGGACGGGGCAATTGGTGGGCGCCGTCACCCTCGACGATGCGTGGGGCAACGTCCGCCGGGACTCGGACGGCAGCTCGCTGCACTATCTGGAGGCCCCGGACGGCAGCCAGGTGCAATTGTTCATGGATGCGTCCTTTGGCTACATCCAGGCCTTCACGACCCGGGTCTTCCCCGGCGCAGACGGCCCGGTCACTGCGGTGGCGGTGGAACCGATGACGGCTCCGGCCGACGCCTTCAACAGCGGCGAGGGGCTGCGTTGGCTGGCCCCCGGCGAGACCTGGGACCTCAGCTGGGGTATCCGCTACCGGCTGCCCTGATCCAAGGAGCCGATGTCCGCTGTGCTTCCGGCTCCGACGCGCGAATTCGCCGGAAACCTGCGAATTCGCCGGAGCTTTCCGGCGAACCGGCGGCTCTCCGGCGAATTCAGCCGTGCGTGGCCCCTCTTACCCGCGTCTCATTTCCCGCGACGGCGCATCCTTGCCGAACCACGCGCTGAGCAGCAACCACACGGTCCACACCAGGATCAGGACAATGCCTGCCAGCGTGGGAATGGCGTTGGCCGGGGAGAAGCCTTCGGCCCCGATGATCCAGCCCTGGGCAACGTAGGCGAGCCCGGACAGTGCCATGAGGTAGCCGATCAGCTGGGAGACGCGGCGCGCTCTGACAACCACGGCGCCGGTCAGGAGGAGTGCCGCGCCCAGCATGAAGCTCTGGTAGCTGCGCATGCCCCACTCCAGCCACCGGATGCCCTCGGCGGTCGCGAACCGGGCAGCCTTCTCCGGTTCCGCCGCGGCAGCCCACGCGTCCACGGCATGCTTGAGGGCAACCCCGTCGACGGCTTGGAGCGCCGCATAAAGTGCCAGTGCCGCGACCGCCGCCGCCGCGCCGAACCGGGCAGTCCAGGCCATGGCCCCGTCCGGCGCTTTCAGGACCACCAGCAGGACCAGGAGCCCCGCGATGAGAAGCGCCATGCCGACGAACTGGCCGAGATGGACGGCCGTCCAGATGCCGCTGCGGGCGTACTCCGCGAACGTCGCAGGGTGGTCGTTCGCGCTGGCCGACTCGGCGTGGAACAGCCCGGCAACCACGGACACGACGAAACCGGCAAACGCCAGGGTGGCGGCGAGGCGCAGCGGGCCAGAGGACGTTGACAGGCGGCCCGGTTCGGCCGGAGCCGCCGTCGGCTGGC
The DNA here is from genome assembly GCF_900104405.1 of Arthrobacter sp. ok909. Classification (NCBI taxonomy): domain Bacteria; kingdom Bacillati; phylum Actinomycetota; class Actinomycetes; order Micrococcales; family Micrococcaceae; genus Arthrobacter; species Arthrobacter sp. ok909. Next base: position 50,278 of record NZ_FNJS01000014.1, read on the forward strand.
TGTGACTGTCTTCTGTTTCGAACTTCTTCATGGGCATCGCCCGCTTCGTGCCGACGCGCAGGTACGCGCTGTTTTCGCCTAAGCGCAGGCTACGCCGGTCGCGCCCACGATGCCACGGCTCGTTGCTGCCGTGCACCTTGCCAGCGCACAGGCCCGGAACTTCTCACCGTCGTTACTCTGCAACTCGCAAACTCGGTAAGCCCGGGCGGTTAGCGGCTTTGTGTGTCCTTCGACGGGATTTCCTGAATCACCCAGCGGTTGCCGTCGGGATCACTGCAATACGCGAAGGCAAACCCGCCCATGTCTTGGGCCTCACTGACGGGCGCGCCTCGTCGGAGCAGCTCGCTCCGCGTGGCAGCCATGTCCGTCACGACCAGTTGGAGACCTTCCAAGCTGCCGGGAACCATGCTGGTCATCCCGGTTCCGATGACAATGGAGGCTGCCGAGCCAGGCGGGGTGAGCTGGACTACCCGCATTCCGGGAATGTGTTCGACGTCGTGATCCAGCATGAAGCCGAGCTTGTCAGTGTAAAAGGCCTTGGCCCGGTCCACGTCTGCGACGGGTACCTGGACGACCTCGAGGCGGAGTTCCATGACCGCTACCCTACGGCACAACCTGGCACCGGCGTCCGGAGCTCTTCATCGATCGTGCGGTCCCCGTTGCAGGAGTCGACGGCTAGCCAACGTTCTGTGCGGGGCAAGCCGTGCTTTGATCCGCTCCGAGGCATCGAGAAGTGATGCCTCATTAATGGAAGCAGCCGTGCCGGCGTCGTTGTCTCGCGCCGCCGTGATCAAGCCCTGCTGATAGCGCCACAGAGAGCCATGCCCGGCAGTACCCAGGGAACCCTGGGCGTGATCTCTCGATTTACGCCCTCGATGACTACTCTCACACCAAGCACGTCATGCACAACCGCGGGCGCTGAATCCGGGAAGCAAGGCCTCGCGGAGGGACCAAGTCGTTGAAGACCTGCCCGGGAGGAGGTCGGGCAGGTCTTCAACGGGAAATTTCTTTCCAAAACGATAACTAGGTGGAAAATTCCTGCTATTATGATGAGTAACAACACTCCGACATCACGCTCGGCGGTCAGGAAGTCTCAAGGCTGAAGAGCGTCAGGATGACGCGGCCCGGGCAGAGCCTACCCGCTCGACACCATGGAAGGGAACGCCGACATGACTCGCGAAGAAGCCTTTGCGCATTGCCCCTCTGACTCCTATGTGGAGTTCTACGGGAACCAATGGCTCATCATTCCGTTTGCGCGCGTTGTACAGCCGGCATTCTTCGACTGCACCCCAGGACTTCGACTCCCCCGCGCCTGAGTTGCTCCCCGGAATGAAGCAAACCACTGCGTGACATACGGTTCCTGCGGCCGGATGCTCAGCACAGACGGAAGTAGCCCAGTGGAATCCGAGAGGCGGGCAAAGACAGAGCCTATCTGGATTCCGTCCCGTCGTGATTGAGTGAAGCATGGCCGCACCGATAGAGGATTATGCGCTGCTTTCCGATCTTCACACCGGACCTCTTGTTTCCCGGCAGGGCAGCGTGGATTGGCTGTGTTTCCCTCGCTTCGACTCGCCGTCGGTGTTTGCTGCCCTACTCGGGAGCGAGGAACACGGCCGATGGCTGTTGGCGCCGAGCCCGCCGGAGGCCGTCGTGATTGATCGTCACTATGTGGACTCGACCTTCGTACTCCAGACAACGTGGCAGACCGACACCGGACGGGTGTTGGTGACGGAATTCATGCCGGTGGGTGACCGACGTTCGCGTCTTGTCCGTCGCGTGACAGGACTGAGCGGGACCGTCCTCATGCGCCAGGAGATAAGAATCCGACCCCAATACGCCACCGTGTTGCCCTGGGTAAGCCGGGTCCTTGATAGCGCGGCGGTTCGGGGTGCGGAGATACTGCTGGCCATGTCGGGCCCGGACGCCCTCGCCTTACGGGGAGACTACCTTCCGATGGCCGAAGGTCACCGGCATGCCGGGGAATTTACGGTTGCACAGGGGCAGACCGTGGACTTCGAACTGACATGGTTCCCTTCACACGAGGATGTGCCGGCGGCCGTCAATGTCGATGATGCCCTCGAACTCGCCGTGGACTATTGGACCACCTGGGCCGGCAATTGCCGCGATGACGGCAGATACGGCGGGGCAGTGAAGCGTTCGCTGCTGGTGCTGCGTGCGCTCACCCACTATGAGACCGGCGGCATTGTCGCCGCGCCCACCACTTCCCTGCCGGAAGATTTTGGCGGGACGCGCAACTGGGACTACCGCTACTGTTGGCTGCGCGATGCGTCTTTGACGTTGGAGGCCATGTTGACGCACGGCTATGAGACCGAGGCGCTGAAGTGGCGTAACTGGCTTTTGCGCGCCCTCGCCGGCGATCCCGAGGACCTGCAAATAATGTACGGGGTGGGGGGCGAACGGGACCTGGCGGAAAAGGAGCTGCCCCACCTTCCCGGATACCGGAACGCCAGGCCGGTGCGCATCGGTAACGCTGCCGTCGCCCAGTACCAGGCCGATGTCGTCGGCGAAGTGATGGTGGCGCTTGAACGGCTTCGTCTCGCCGGGGGAAAAGAAGACCATTTTTCCTGGGCGCTTCAGCGGGCGCTCCTCGGGTCCGTGGAAAATCACCTCGACGACAAAGACTTCGGCCTGTGGGAAGTGCGTGGCGATGCCCAGTATTTCACCCACTCCAGAGTGATGATGTGGGCCGCCTTTGACAGCGGGGTGAGGGCCGTTCGCGATCACGGCCTGCCGGGTCCTGTGGAGCATTGGGAGAGGCTCCGTGAGAGATTGTCCGCGGAAGTCATGGATCTCGGATTCAACCGGGACCTCAACTCGTTCACGCAAACCTACGGCGGTCAGCAGACGGACGCTGCCCTGCTGGCCTTGCCGCAGGTTGGCTTCCTGGCCTACGACGATGAGCACATGCTCGGCACCGTCGCCCAGCTGGAAAAGGAGCTTCTCACCGCGGAGGGCCTGCTGCTGCGCTACCGCACCGAGACGGGAGTTGACGGATTGGAACCGGGTGAGCATCCATTCCTCGCGTGTTCCTTCTGGCTGGTGGAACAGTACGCGCGCTCGGGCCGCCGGACCGATGCCGGGAACCTGATGGACATGCTGGTGGGACTCCCCAACGACCTCGGCCTGCTCAGCGAAGAATACTCAATGAAGGACAAGCGGATGGCGGGAAATTTTCCACAGGCCTTCTCCCACCTGACCCTGGTGCGGGCCGCAGATGCCATGCACGGCGTGGACCGCCTAAGCCTCCAACCGAGGCATTGAACCAATGGGCAGGCCGACTCAATGCGGTTCGTTACTGCAGGTACCTGAAGACGCCGTAACTATAGGAGACGACGGGACAGGCCCACCCGTGAGGCTTCGCGCCGAAGAATGCCCGGCTCCCGTGCCTGGAGGTGTCTCGAAAGAAGGCGCGAGAGCCGCAGCCAAGGCATATGAGGTGGCTTCTGTGGCGCATCCTCCAGGCCTTGGGTTTGGCCGCGAAATCCTGGGCCTCCCATTCCTTTCCGTCCAGCAAACACAGTGCCCGCTTCACGGTCTTGCCTGCACGCGATTAGTTGGTGAAATGGCCCTCTTGGAACAAAGATCATGGGGCCTACAAGTCATGACAGGGGCGGGCGTGGAGAGGGCCGGCGCTGTGCCATGGGTTCCCTCTCCACGCCTCTGTACCTGCCGCCCTCCACAGTTGCGTTGGGCCTTCACGGCGGCTTAGAAGATCGCGCGCCGGGTCCCGCCATCAACGGAAACAGCGGCGCCCACAGTCGCCGAGGCCTGGGGTGAGCTGAGATAAACGACCAAGTTGGCAACTTCGTCTGTCGTGGCCGCGCGGCGCAGCAACGATGTGGGCCTGTGTTCCCGTACGAAATCATCTGTCTGTTCCTGGGCGGAGAGCTGGGAATCTCCCCCCATCTTCACGACAAATTCGGACACGCCTTCTGAGAATGTCGGTCCGGGCAGGACAGAGTTGACGGTGACGCCGGTCCCGGCAGTCAGTTCCGCCAGACCGCGGGAAATGCCCAGCTGCATCGTTTTTGTTGCGCCGTAGTGCATCATCTCGGGCGGAATCTGCAACGCTGATTCGCTCGAGATGAATACAACGCGGCCCCAGCCGTCCTTCATCATTCCGGGGAGATACTGGCGGGCCGTCCGAATTCCGGTGAGGACGTTGACTTCGAAATACCGGATCCATTCGTCGTCATCGATGTCGAAGAACGACTTGGGCTCAAAGATGCCCAGATTGTTGATCAGGATGTCCACGGCAGGGAGCGCACTGAAAAGTTTGGCAGTTCCCTCCTCTGTGCAGAGGTCAACCGCAAGCGGTGTGAGTCGTCCCGGCAGGTTGAGGTTGTTTACGGTCTGGGCAGCCTTCTCCACCCGCTCCTGATTGCGACCCGTGATTGTCACGGTGGCTCCCGCTGCAGCGAGACCCTTGGCGATGGCGAGGCCTATACCCTGGCTGGACCCTGTTACCAGAGCTTTCTTGCCCGCAAGATTGATGTTCATGTGAATCGCCTTCTCGTTGATGTGGTGGTTTCTTGGGCTTTCATGCCCGGCTTAGGTGGCCTCGCCGCGCAGGAACCGGGTGGCGGCGACGGCGGCGATGAGGGCAGTACCGGTGAACAATGGTTCAATCCAGAACGGCGCGCCAATGAGGGCCAGTCCTGTGGTGCCCACCTGGAGAGTGATAACGGCAACAATGGTCCCCCAGACATTAAAGGTTCCGGGGAGGAATGCGGTGGCGCCGAGGAAGACTGCGGCATAGGCCGGCAGCAACATCGGTGGCCCCACTGTAGGGCTGCCGCTCCCGAGGATTCCTGCCTGGATGACGCCGGCGATGCCGGCTAGGGCGCCTGCGCCGGCGAATGCGCCGATTGTGAGCCGGGGTACCGCGATCCCCGAGAGCCGTGCGGCGTCCCGTGATCCCCCAATGGCGTAAAGAAACCGCCCTGCAGGTGTCTGCGACAGTATGTACCAGAGGATCAGTCCAATGGCTGCCGCGGCGAGCACGGGCAACGGAATGCCAAGAAGGTTGCCTTGTCCCAGCTCTGTGAGCTCCTTGGGGATGTTCTCGTAGAAGACGTTTCCGAGCGTGTAGGCGCCAATCAGCCCCGTGAGGATCGTACTCATGCCAATAGTGACGATGAATGAATTGATCCCGGCCTTGCTGACCAGCAGTCCATTGATGAGGCCGACGGCGGTGCAGGCCGCAACGGCGATGATGATGGCAGGGACCGCCGACACGCCCTGCTGGGATGTCAGGCCAGTTACGAGAATCAGTCCAAGGCCCAGGTTGGCAGCGACGGAGAGATCAAGTTCACCGACGATGAGCGGCAGGAGGAGTCCAATTGCCAGGATCGTCAGAACCGCCTGAAGATTCAGCACCGTCTTGAGATTGTCGACAGTCGCAAATGTCTCGGGGGCCGCAACGGAGAAAACGACAATCAACAGCACCAGGAGCAGCGGCAGTGCTATCCGGGCAAAGAACAACGACAGAGGTTCGTTGGGCCGTCTATTCATCAAACGCTTCCCGGTTTTCCGGGGGTCGCTAGTCGGCGGTGTTGCGGACGTCGGGTCTAGGGTCGAAGTCATTGTGTTGTTTCCTTAGTTCTTTCACCGTCGAAGTACATCGACTGTGTGACCTTGCCGGCGGTCAGGCCTGTGGTTGATTCGTCGGCGACGATCCGTCCGCGCCGGAGAGTGAGGATCCGATGACTGAGGGCAATCATCTGCTCGATCTCGGAGGAGATCAACAGGACCGCGGCCCCCCGTTCCGCCGCACTGCTAATGAGGTCGAATATTTCCGCCCGCGCACCAATGTCCACTCCTTGGACAGGTTCGTCAAAGATGACAATGTCGGGATTGGTCTCTAACCATTTGGCGATGACGACTTTTTGCTGGTTTCCCCCGGAGAGCACCCGGAACAGCCTGCCGGACGAAGCCGGCCTGACGTCGTAGTCGCGGATCTGTTGCGATATCCATTGCCGTTCCGCGGCTTTGGACAGCCTGACGCCGTGCCAGAACCGGCCGATTGATGGCATTGTGAGGTTCTCTCCGACGCTCATGTCGAGCACCCCGCCGTCCCGACGCCGGTTCTCCGGGATTAGGGCAATCTTCCGCGCCACCGCATCCCGGGGCGTCCTGAACCGACACTCTTTGCCCTGGACAGTGATGGTGCCGCTCAAGGGTTCCTGCGCACCAAAGAGAATCCGGGCGAGTTCGCTCCGGCCTGATCCCAGCATTCCTGCGATCCCGATGATTTCTCCCGCCCCGATTGTGAACGAGACGTCCCGGAGCCGCTTTCCGGAGATGCGGCGGACGTTCATGAGCTCTCGTCCGGTGGACTGTGGCCCATGTGCGCGGGTGACGGCCTCCACGTCTCGTCCAACGATCAGCCGAACGAGGCTGTCCCGGTCGGTATCGGCTATGTCGACCGTTTCCACGTTCCGGCCATCGCGCAGGATGGTCGCCCTGTCTGCAAATGCGGACAACTCTTCGAGTTTGTGGGTGACGTAGAGGACGGCCACGCCCCTGTCCACGACTCGTCGGACTGCTTTGAAGAGCAACGCGGCTTCCGAGTCAGGCAGAGCAGCCGTAGGTTCGTCTAGGACGAGGATCTTGGCCCCTTCGCCGGCCGAGCTCAGCGCGCGCGCTATGGCGACAATGGTCTGTTGGGCGATCGGGAGACGACCGACCGGCGTGCCGGGGTCAAGATCCGGGTGCCCGAGAAGTGCCAGCTCTGCGGTGGTGTTTTCTCGCATCCGGGACCACGGGATCCGTGAGAAGAGCCCAGTCCCGTATCGTCTTGAGGCTTCGAAATTCTCGGTGATGGAAAGATTCGGAATAAGGCCCAGGTCCTGGTGAACGAACACCAAACCCATGGCCGCGGCCTGGGCGGGTTCGAACGGAAGGGTGACAGGCACACCGTCTAGAGTCATTTCGGCGCCTTCGTCCGGGTGATGGAACCCGGCAAGGCACTTGATAAGTGTGGACTTTCCGCAGCCGTTCTGGCCAAGGAGTGCGTGTACTTCACCCGAGCGCAGCTCGAGGCTCACGGCGTCGAGGGCCTTTTGCCCAACGAACGTCTTGGACAGCCCCCGCACCGTGAGCACAGGGCGGGGCGAATCGGCAGTCGTCATGTCAGCTGACCTTCCACAGTCCCTTGTAAAGGCCCACCGCGTCGAAGTCTCCATCCCAGCCGCCGGAGGCCGGGGCATTTTCGGCGGTGACGAGTTTGCCGGTAACGCCCTGGTCCTGGGGCTTCTGGCCGCTGAAGATCCTGTTCAGATTGTCCACCTGGCCATAGCCGGCCCGGCCGAAGGCAAATCCGATGGAGGCCGCCTGGAACCCGCCTTTGCGGATCATCTCTGTGTTGGCGACGTCCGCGTCCACGGAAATCCCGAAAGCCTTCTTGGAGTCAGCCAGTCCGGCCTGCTGCAGACCCTGGGAGAAGAACAGCATGGCCGCGTCGAATCCTGCAAACAGCACGTTGTATCGGGGGTTGCTGCGCGCCAGTTGGGCCACCCGTCCGGGGGCCACGGTGCTGATTTCACCGGCCAGGAAAGAACTTTCCGCGACCTGCTCGCAGCCCGCTCCGGCGGCCTTGCAGTCATCGATGAACTGCTTAAGCCCACTCACCCGGGCCTTGACGGTGTCGAATTCCGGATCCGTCAGGACGATGAATTTGGGGGCCGAGTTGAAGCGCTTACGGGCTTCGAGGAAAGCGAACTCACCGAGCAGATAGCCCGCCTTGTTGTTAGCGTCCAGGGCGGGAATCAACGACTCGTACAAATCATCCTTGTTACCGCACATATTGCAGGTGACTGCGATGCCTGCGTCTCGCGCGGACTTGATATCGCCTTGGACTGCAGCGGCGTCAATGGACGTCAGCGCGATGGCATCGACTTTCCGCGAAACTGCCCGCTGGATAGCGGCGGAGATCTTGGTGCTGTCGCTCGCGGGGTCGTCAATGGTCGCATCCCAGCCAAGGAGCCGTGAGGCTTCCTGCGTTGAACGGGCCGGTCGGGCGCACCCTTCCACGGCCATGGAACAGGGGATGATCACGATCTTTTTGGCCCCGGCGGAGAGCGATGCGCTGGCCGGGACGGGGTTGGTCGTTGGGGTCTGCGGCGCGGTGGCTGCCGCGACATCAGCGGTGACCTTGGTTGTAAACGCTGCCGAAGCGGCGGAATTCGTCTGTGATGTCTGACTTGATTGCGCGGACCCACAGGCCGTGGTCAGCAGCATGAGACAGGCAAGCAAGGCCACGGCCGCGCTCCCCCGTTTGTGGTTTCTCCGTTGAAACATGTTGGGCCTCTCTGAATGCCATTGCAGTGGCTGGCGGCAGTATTTCGGTGGCCGGGACCAGTTGGGGACGCAATGGGTCTTGCCCTCATTGGCAATAGCATCAAGGTAGCAGGAATTTCCCACCATAACTAGATATTTGGTAGGAATTTCTACACCTAAGCGTGTCATTCCACAGTGACGGACTTCGCGAGATTTCGGGGCCGATCAATGTCCAGCCCTTTGGCGCCGGCCAGGCTGGCTGCAAAGAGCTGCAGCGGGATGGCAGTCAGCAGGGGCGCCAGCAGGGGGCTGGACGCCGGCACGGTCAGCAACGCATCCGCCGTGGTCGCGGCATCACCCTCTTCCGCGATGGCGATGACCCGCCCCCCGCGGGCCTTGATTTCTTGGATTGTGGACATCATCTTCGCGTGCAAGACCGGGCTCGCGGCCGGCGAAGGCATGATGACCATGACAGCCTGGCCCGGCTCGATGAGGGCAATCGGGCCATGCTTGAGCTCGCCGGCGGCGAAGCCTTCGGCGTGGATGTAGGCCAACTCCTTGAGTTTCAGGGCCCCCTCCATGGCAACCGGGTGCCCGACGTGCCTACCGATGAAGAGTACTGCTGTCACGTCGGCCATTGATGCGGCGAGAGCCTCGATTTGGCCTGCGCCTGCCAGCACACTCTGGACCTTTCCCGGCATGCCGGCCAGTTCCCGTGCTGCGGCTGAGATTTCCGTCGGGTCTCCGGAGCCCCGCATCTGGGCGAAGTATAAAGCGAGCAGCAGTGCGGCTGTCACTTGGGTCAGGAACGCCTTTGTCGAGGCCACAGCCACCTCGGGTCCTGCGTGCGTGTAGAGCACCCCGTCGGCTTCACGGGGAATGGTGGCGCCGACGGTGTTGCAGATCGCGAGGACCGTCGCACCCTGTTCCCGCGCGTATCGAACGGCCATCAGGGTGTCCATCGTTTCGCCTGATTGCGAGATGGCAATCACGAGCGTGCGGTCGTCAACCAGTGGGCTCCGGTAGCGGAATTCGTGCGCCAGATCGACTTCAACGGGTATGCGGCACCAGCGTTCGAGCGCGTATTTGGCAATTTGGCCTCCATAGGAGGCGGTGCCGCAGGCCACGATGACGATCTTTTGAATCCTCGCCAGTGCTTTGTCGCTGATTCCAAGCTCCCCCAGCGAAACTGCTCCGTCCGAGCCAAGCCGGCCACTGAGGGTGCGGCGGACGGCTTCGGGTTGCTCGTGGATCTCCTTGGCCATGAACGAAGCGTGGCCATCTTTGGTGGCTGCGGCGGCCTCCCATTCGACGGTGAATTCGGTCCCCGCAGCGGGTCGGCCGCTGAAGTCGGTGATGGCTACCGCATCCGCCGTGAGGCTGACAACCTGGTCCTGCCCGAGTTCGACGGCGCGGCGCGTGAAATCGATGAATCCAGAGACGTCCGATCCCAGGAAATTCTCACCGTCACCAAGGCCCACCACGAGAGGGGAATCCCGGCGGGCAGCCACGATGAGGCCCGGGTGGTCGGCATGCACCGCAAGGATAGTGAACGACCCCTCCAGCTCCTGGCATGTCCGGCGCATCGCAGCGGCAAGAGGGTCGGCACCGGCCCGATCCCCGTCCAGGCTGCGGTAGTGATCCGCCAGAAGGGCCGCCGCAACCTCGGAATCGGTCTCCGAACGGAACACGTGGCCCCGGGCTACCAGCCGGCTCCGCAAAAGTGAATCGTTCTCGATGATCCCGTTATGTATGACGGCGAGCCGGCCATCGTCAGCCAGGTGCGGGTGGGCGTTTACATTGGTCGGGGCCCCGTGCGTCGCCCACCGGGTGTGCCCGATGCCTACCGTTGCTGCCGGCAGGGGCTCCGTTTCCACGAGCGCCGCGAGGTTCGCCAGCTTTCCGGCCTTCTTGCGCACATGAACGCTCCCCCCGGCCAGGACCGCGACTCCTGCGGAGTCGTACCCCCTGTATTCCAGGCGTCGAAGGCCCTCGAGGACCACACTTACCGCCAAGCTCGTCACCGCGGCCTCAGCCGATCCTACCCTGCCCGTATATCCCACAATTCCACACATGAGAATGACCCTACTTGAGGTTGGAACTTTCTTCCGAAAGTTATTGCATGGTTGAAAATTTCTGCTACTGTAGTGACCAACAGCACCCCGAAGTTCAGAGCGGCGACGCTCGTGGACGCGAGAAAGGCTCTTGAAGAATGTTGACCCGTACACAAAGGCGTGCACCGAAGATCAAAACCGCAGCGGCCATCCTGATCGCGGCCGGACTCGCCATCGGAGCTTCCGGATGTTCCGGAGCCTCAGGCAGTTCCAAACCGCTCGTCGGGCTCATCACCAAAACCGACGACAACCCGTATTACGTCAAGATGCGCGAAGGCGCCCAGCAGAAGGCAGCGGAACTCGGCTTCGAGCTGCAGGCGCTGTCCGGCCAGGGCCAGAGTGACAATGACTCCCAGGTCAAAGCGATTGAAAATCTGATCGCCCGGGGAGCGAAGGGCATCATGATCGCCCCCTCCGACTCCGAAGCCATCCTTCCCGCCATCAAGAAGGCACGCGACGCCGGCGTCTTTGTCGCCGTGCTGGATTCCCCCACCAATCCGGCCTCGGCCGCCGACGCAACCTACGCCACGGACAATTTCCAGGCCGGAGTACTCATCGGGAAGTGGGCCGCCACCCAGTTCAGCGGCAAACAGGCCCGCATCGCCATGCTGGACCTGAGCCCCGCCCAGGTCGCCGTCGACGTCCAAAGAGACCAGGGATTCCTCCAGGGGTTCGGCATCGACGTCGCCGACAAATCCAAGATCGGCGACGAGTCAGACTCCCGCATCGTCGGCCACGAAGTCACCAACGCCAACGAAGCTGGCGGCCGGACCGCCATGGAGAAGCTCCTCCAGCGCGACCGGAGCATCAACCTCGTCTACACCATCAACGAGCCGGCCGCGGCTGGCGCGTTCGAATCCATCAAGGCCGCAGGCCTCGAGAACAAAGTGACAGTGGTCTCCATCGACGGCGGCTGCCCCGGAGTCAAGGACGTCAAAGCCGGAGCCATCGGGGCCACGTCAATGCAGTTTCCCCTGAAGATGGCCGGTGACGCGCTTCAGGCCATCAGCGCCTACATCAAGGACGGCACCAGGCCTGCAACCAGCCAGGGCCTGGACTTCACCAATACGGGCGTGACGCTCATCAGCGACAAGCCTGCCGCCGGAGTCGACTCCAAGGACACGGCCTGGGGTCTGGCGAACTGCTGGGGATGAGCCCCATTCCCCCAGGACACCACCTCTTTGAACAGCGAAGGTACACACAATGAAGTCCGTATCATCACCGCCAACCGCGCCGGCACCCCCGCGCCGGGTCGGGGAACGCCTCGTCGACCAGCCGCAAGTCCCGCTCCTGGGCCGCATCCAGCGGGCCATGCACGCCCACCCACTGCTGGGGCCGACTGCCGTGCTGATCCTCGCCTGCATCTTCTTCACCGTCGCGGTCGGACCCCGTTTCATCGAACCCCTGAACATCTCCCTGATCCTGCAACAGGTCCAGATCATCGGCATGGTCGGCATCGCACAGACCCTGATCATCCTGACCGGAGGCATTGACCTGTCCGTGGCAGCAGCCATGGTCTTCTGCACCGTGATCGCTGGCAAGCTGGCCGCCGAAGCGGGCACTCCCCCGCTGTTGGCGCTGCTCCTGGCCCTGTTGACCGGTGCAGTGTGCGGATCCCTCAACGGCGCCCTGGTCACCCGGTTCCGGGTACCGCCCTTCATCGCGACCCTCGGCACCCTCAGCATCTTTACTGCCCTTAACCTGTACGTCTCCGGCAGCCAGACAATCAAGGCAAATGCACTGCCTGACCTGCTCCTGTGGCCCGGCCAGACGTTTCGTGTTCTGGGGGCGCCGGTAACGTTTGGCTCGATCCTCGTCCTGGCAGCCTTCATCGTCGTCAGCTACATCCTCCGGCGCACCGCCTGGGGCGAACACATCTACGCCGTCGGAGACAACGCCGAAGGGGCACGCCTGAGCGGTATCCGCACCAGCAGGGTGCTCATGAGCGTCTACATCGTCGCCGGCGTCATCTGCGCCATTGCCGGATGGCTTCTCATCGGGCGCGTCGGCTCCGTCAGCCCGTTCTCCGGAGAAGGCGTAAATCTTGCCAGCATCACAGCCGTCGTCATCGGAGGCACCAGTCTCTTCGGCGGCCGCGGACACGTGCTCGGCACACTGCTAGGCGCCCTGATCATCGGGGTGTTCAGCAACGGTCTGACACTCACAGGCGTGGACGTGCTCTGGCAAGTCTTCACCACAGGCGTCCTGGTCATCGTGGCCGTCGGCCTGGACCAGTGGACACGAAAGGTCGCAGGATGACAACGACAAGCAACCCCGCCCGGACCCGGCAGATCACGCCAATCCTCTCTGCCCGGAACCTCGTCAAACGCTACGGTCACGTCACCGCACTTGCCGGAGCGGACCTGACCCTGTACCCCGGAGAAGTCCTCGCCGTGATCGGAGACAACGGCGCCGGGAAATCATCCCTCATCAAATGCCTGTCCGGCGCAGTGGTGCCCGACGAAGGAGAAATCAAGGTCAACGGAAAACCCGAGCGCTTCCGCACCCCGCTTGATGCCAGGTCAGCAGGAATCGAAACCGTCTACCAGCACCTGGCCTTGGCCCCAGCCCGGGACATAGCGGCCAATGTCTTCCTGGGCCGGGAGCTCCGCAAGCCGGGACCCCTTGGATGGGGACTGCGGATGCTGGACCGCAAGACCATGCGCCAGGAAACGGCGAAGATCCTCGGCGACCTCGGTCTGTTGACGATCCAGAACATCGGCCAGGCCGTGGAAACACTTTCGGGCGGTCAACGCCAGGGCGTCGCCGTCGCCCGCGCAGCAGCGTTCGGAAGCCGCGTCATCATCATGGATGAACCCACAGCCGCGCTGGGCGTGAAGGAATCGGCCAAAGTCCTCAACCTCATAGCCGAGATCAGAGACCGGGGAATTCCGGTCATCCTCATCAGCCACGACATGCCGCACGTCTTCGAAGTAGCCGACAGAATCCACATCCAGAGGCTCGGCCGGCGGATCGCTTGCGTGCAGAAGACCGAGATCACGATGAACGACGCCGTTTCCCTCATGACCGGAGCCCAGACACCCCCGGAAGACCATGATCCCGAAACCATCCCCGAGCGGCTGGTGAGGCAATGAATTCCCAGCCCATCATTCGCACCCTGGCAGACGGACCCGGTCTGGGCTACCTGACCAAGGCAGCTACACCATCCGAGGACATCAAACTCTGGTGGCTGGGCCAGGCGGGATTTGCACTCGAACATGTCGGACGCAGGGTACTTCTCGACCCCTACCTCTCGGACAGCCTCGCCACCAAGTACGCCGGCACCATATTCCCCCACACCCGTCTCCACCCAGTGCCCGTGGACCCCTCAGAAATCCAAGGGGTCAGCGCAGTACTTCACAGCCACGCCCACACCGACCACCTGGACCCGGCTACCGTGCAGGCACTCCAGACGCGGAACAGCCCCCGGTTCATTGCCCCGAGGGCGCGTGCCCAGATCGCCCTGGAACGCCACGTCCCGGCCAGCTCATTCACACCGGTCACGGCCGGTGACCGGGTCGAACTGGCACCGGACATCACGGTCACGGCAGTTCCCGCCGCACACGAAACACTCGAAACCGACGAGCACGGGGACTCGGTGTTCCTGGGCTACGTCATCGACATCGCCGGATTCCGGATCTACCACTCAGGCGACTGCGTCCCCTACGAAGGCCAGTCCCAACTGCTCCGTCAGCACGGCGTGGATCTGGCATTGCTGCCCATCAACGGCCGCGACAGCCACCGGCTGACAAACGGCGTACCCGGAAACTTCACGGTTGAAGAAACCATCGGGCTGTGTTCGGCAGCGCGCATACCCGCCATGGTGGGGCACCACTTCGGACTCTTCGACTTCAACACCATCAACCCCGACGATGCCGCCGCCGAATTTGCCCGCACTGCGGGAGATCTTCAGTGGACGGTCCCGACCGTCGGGCGACCTTACAGCATCACCGTACCCAGGACAGACGTTGTCCTGCAGGAAGAGAGCATCAGTCATGAACGCTGAGGATCTGGAAGATACGCTTCGCCGGCTCGCCATTGTCCCCGTCATTGAGATCGAATACGCCGACGACGCTATCCCGCTCGGCCGGACGCTGGTCGAAGCCGGTCTTCCCATCGCGGAAGTCACCTTCAGAACGGATGCGGCCGCCGAAGCAATTGCCCGCATGGTCGAGAACGTCCCCGGGCTTCTTGTCGGAGCCGGCACCGTACTGTCCGAAGAGGACGTGGACGCCGCCGCAGACGCCGGCGCGCATTTCATCGTCTCTCCCGGCCTCAACGCCGCCGTCGTCCGGCGCGCCCGAGAACGTTCCGTGCCGATCATTCCCGGCGTCACATCGCCAACGGAAATTGAGGCAGCCAGGTCCCTTGGGCTGCGACTACTGAAACTCTTCCCGGCCGAGGCCATAGGAGGCATCCGGCTGGTCCGGGCGCTCAGCGCACCATACCCGGACGTGTCCTTCATGCCGACCGGAGGAATCACGCCCGAGACGGTCACAGCCTGGCTGGGACAGCCTTCCGTCGTCGCGTGTGGCGGCTCCTGGATCGCCGCCCGCGACGCCGTCGCAGGCCGTCGCTGGGAAGAAATACGCACCAACGCAGCGCAGGCTGCCGAACTCGCCGCCGACGCGGTCCGATCCCACGCGGCATCATCGTAACGGCCGCCGCGTCCCGCCGGATGCCGGCCCTACCCGAACACTTTTCTGCAAGTTCCATCATCCAAGAGGAGAAAACAAAATGAGCGAAACATACGTCCCCCAGCCCGGAGTTGCCTTGGCCGGCAAAGTCGCCGTCATCAGCGGAGCAGCGTCCGGAATCGGCGAGGCCGTTGCCCGGATCTTCGCCGCCAACGAAAGCAAGGTCCTGCTCGTGGACATCGACGAAGAACGACTGGAAAAGGTTACCGCCAGCATCCGCGGCTACGGCCGGGGAGAAGTGCACTCCATCCTCGCCGACGTCACCGACGAACAGTCCGTCATCGACCTCTTTGCCTGGGCCAAGAACACGTGGGGCAGCGTTGACCTCATCGTCAACAGCGCCGGACGCGACTCCCTGGCCCCACCGGTAGTGGACGTCACCCTTGACGAGTGGAACAAGACGATGACCCCGAACCTGACGGCCGTGTTCCTGATGTGCCGGGAGGCCTTCAGGATCATGGAAAAGCAGGAAAACGGCGGACGCATCATCAACATGGGTTCGTCCTCGGCGCGCGTCGCGTCCGGACCCGGGCACAGCCCGTACCGCGCATCCAAGCACGGCCTGATGGGCTTCAGCAAGAACATCCTGCTCGAAGGCAAGGACAAGAAGATTGGCGTCACCGTCATCAACCCGTCCCACGTCAAGACCCCGATGACCGAAATCATCGACAAGGGCCTCTACGACGGCGACGTCCCCGCCTACATCGACGGCTGGCTTGACGAGAAGGAACTCAACGAAGGCATCCACGCCAGCTGCATCGAGGTGGACAACGTCGCCGAAATCACCCTGTTTGTGGCAACGCGGACCCCCGACGTCACCATCCCGCAGATCGCGCTTTACCCGACGCATAAGGCCCACCGCTACGGCATGGAGGTCTAAGACACCATGAAAGCTGCCATCCTTAACGGACTCAACGATCTGGAATACGCGGACATCCCGGATCCAGACCCGGTCGGGGACAACCCCGTGCTGGTGCGTGTCGGCGCCGTCGGAGTCTGCGGATCCGATGTGCTCCGTTACGGGCACGGCAAGGCGTATCACTACCCCCTGGTGCTAGGACATGAGTTTTCGGCCATCGTCGAGGAAGCCCCGCACAGCCCCGGCCTTACGCCGGGGGACCGCGCGGCGGTCTTTCCGCTGCTACACAGGCACGATGACCCGATGTCCGAGATCGGCGAATATGCGCTGGGCACCGGATACGACTACTTCGGCTCCCGCAGGCACGGTGCCATGTCCGAGAGGATGTGGGTGCCAGAGCGCAGCATCTTCCGCGTTCCAAACGACATGCCCCTCACCCACGCGGCCATGGTGGAACCTGCCGGAGTTGCCCTGCACGCCATGCTGAAGGTGCAGATCCCCACCCATGCCACGGCCCTGGTGATTGGAGCCGGCCCCATCGGCGCCCTCGCCGCGCAGTGGCTGCGGATTCTGGGCTGTTCCCGTGTCCTGGTGGCCGATATCGACGACCGCAAGCTGGATATCATGACCGGCCTCGGCTTCGAGACTCTCGATGCCAAAACGGGTGACACGGCCGAACTTGCCAAGACAGCCACCGGCGGGTGGGGTCCGCAGATCGCCGTCGAGGCGACTGGAAATCCGAACGCGCTGGTCCAGGCAATCGACGCAGCGTCAGTCCAGGGGCAGGTGGTCCTTCTCGGGGACCTGAGCGGGGACCTGCATCTGGCCAAGACCGCCGTCTCCTCTCTCCTGCGGCGGGAATTGCGGCTCTACGGGACGTGGAACGCCAAAGTTGCGCCCAAGGGCCGCAGCGAATGGGACATGGTCATCGCCCATCTGGGCCGCGATCTCCACGTGGACGAACTGATCAGCCATGTCCTGCCCCTCGAGGCGGCGCCCGCAACATTCAGGAAGCTCACCGACCGGGAGATCTGGTACAACAAAGTGCTCTTCGCTGTTTCGGACGAGGCGCAGGCGGAGGTGCGGACCCAGTGAAAGCAGCACGCCTCCATTCCCCGGGCAACATCACAGTCGACGAAATCCCGACGCCAATTGCGGGAGCCGGCGACATCGTCATCAAAGTCCGGGCAGCGTCAATTTGCGGAACTGACCGGCGGATCGCCGCCAACGGGCACTTCAAACTGCAGGACGGCACCCCACGCGTGCTCGGTCACGAATTTGCCGGGGAAATCATCGAGGCAGGCAGTGAAGTGGTGGGCTACGCCGTGGGTGACCGGGTCAGCGTCACGCCGAACGTCGGCTGTGGGCGATGCGCGAACTGCCTCGTGGGCTTGAACAACATGTGTCCCTCCTACGAAGCCTTCGGCATCACCATGGACGGCGGCTTCCAGGAGTACGTGCGCATACCCGGCTTCGCCATCAACCGGGGCAACGTGTTCCACTTGCCCGGGAGCGTGACGTACGCAGACGCGGCCCTGGTGGAACCACTTTCTTGCTGCTACAACGCTGTCAGCAAGCTGGGTGTGGGGCCCACCACCACGGTGTTGATCATGGGCGCCGGACCCATCGGCGCCTGCCACGTCATGCTGAGCAAACTCTACGGCGCCCGGAAGATCATCGTCTCAAACAACAGGCAGCCGCGTCTGGACTTCGCTGCATCCGTCGGGGCCGATGTACTGGTCAACCTCACCGAACGTGACCTTGCCACCGCGGTGGATGAAGAGACCGGAGGCCGTGGCATAGACGTTGCCCTGACGTGCGTGTCCAAACCCGAAGTGCAGGCCCAGGCGGTCCAGCTGCTGGCCACCCACGGTCGCGTGAACTTCTTTGCCGGACTCGGTAAGGCACAGACCGTGCCGCTGGACACCAACAGGGTCCACTACCGGGGCCTGACACTCACGGGGACGACAGGGTCAAGCAACTCCGATTATGCCGAATCCCTTCGGCTCGTCGGAGAACGCCGCCTGGACCTCTCGCCACTGGTCAGCCAGACATTCACACTGGATGACATCGAGAAGGCTATGGCCTACGCAGGATCGGGCCAAGGGATGAAAGCCATGATCCTTTTCGAATCGAATTAACGCGTTGCACCAACCCGCAACGCGCACAGAAATGGATCGGCGATGACGACGAAGTACATCATGGCGCTGGATGCCGGGACGACCGGCATCCGGGCAATAATTTACAACTCAGACGTGGAGATCGTAGGCGAAGCCAGCCAGGAATTCACCCAGATCTACCCCAAGCCGGGGTGGGTGGAACACGACCCCATGGAAATCTGGAACACCCAACTCGCCGTGGCCCGCCGCGCGCTGCTGGGGGCCAACATCGACCCGCACGACATCGGTGCCATCGGCGTGACCAACCAACGCGAAACAACAGTCATCTGGGACCGCGGCACCGGCAAACCCATCATGAACGCCATCGTCTGGCAAGACCGGCGAACAGCAGGCGCGTGTGACGGCCTAAAGGAGAAGGGCCTGGAGGACCATGTCCGCTCCACAACGGGCCTGGTCATAGACGCCTACTTCTCCGGCACCAAGATTGCGTGGATGCTGGACAATGTGCCTGGTGCACGCGTCCGGGCAGAGGCCGGCGAACTGTGCTTCGGCACCATCGATAGCTGGCTCATCTGGAACCTGACCGCCGGGGCAGCGCACGTCACGGACTACTCCAACGCTGCCCGGACGATGCTGTTCAACATCAACACGCTGGACTGGGACGACAAACTGCTCACCGAGATCGGCGTACCCCGGCTCATCCTTCCCGAAGTGCGTCCCAGCAGCGAGATCTACGGATACACCTGCGACGGAATCTTCGCCGGCGCCCACATCCCGGTAGCCGCGGCCATCGGCGACCAACAGGCAGCCTTGTTCGGCCAGGCGTGTTTCGACCGCGGAATGGTCAAGGCCACCTACGGCACGGGCGCCAGCCTGGTCATGAACACCGGAGACAAGCCCGTCAGCTCGGCAAACGGCATGCTGACCACGATTGCCTGGGGTATCGGTGGCAAGGTCGAGTATGCGCTCGAAGGACTGATCTTCGTGGCAGCGGCGTCAATCCAATGGCTGCGGGATGAGCTGCGGGTCATCTACGACGCGGCCGACAGCGAATACGCTGCGATGCGGGTCGAGGATTCCGGCGGGGTGTACGTTGTACCCGCGTTCACCGGCCTTGCTGCACCCTACTGGGATCCGTATGCCCGCGGGGCGATCCTCGGACTCACGAGGGGATCGAGCCGGAACCACATTATCCGGGCCACCCTGGAATCCATCGCGTTCCAGATCAAGGACGTGATTAATTGCATGGAAGCCGACGCCGGTCTCCCCGTCTCGGAAATCCGGGTCGACGGTGGGGCTGTGCGCAACAACTTCCTCATGCAGTTCCAGGCCGACATGGTGAACGTCCCGGTCCTCCGTCCACGCCAGGTGGAATCGACCGCGCGGGGTGCTGCGCTTCTTGCGGGCCTGGCCTGCGGATTCTGGAACAGCCAGGACGAACTACGGGACACGTTTGCGCTCGACCGGGCCTTTGTCCCGGACATGTCAGAAGAAAAGCGCTCGGCCCTGTACGCCGGCTGGCAGAAGGCCGTCGCCCGCGCCTGCGACTGGGAAGAACACGAATCCACCATCCCACCGACCACCAAACTCTAGGAGCGCCCTGTGACGCTACTGCCCGCCGTCGAACCGACGATGTACTTCATCGGTGTCACGACGAACAAATCCTCCATCATGAAAGTCTTCCCGGCTTGGGCCAAAGAGCTTGGCCTGAATGCGACCCTCAAAGGCATTGATCTGCCGTTGGGCGCGCCACGGGAGGCCTACCGGGACGTCGTCGGTTTCCTGAAATCCGACCCGATGTCGCTCGGGGCACTGGTGACGACCCACAAATTGGACATTGTCAGCGCTGCCCGCGACCTCTTCGACGACTTTGGCCCCGACGCGCAGCTCTTGCACGAGATCAGCAGCATCAGCAAACGGTCCACGCACCTCTGGGGCAACGCCATGGACGCCGTCACCAGCGGCCTGTCTCTGGAAGCCATCCTTCCCGAAAACTACTGGGAAGACTCGTCGGCAGACCTGGTATTGCTCGGCGCCGGCGGGTCCTCGCTGGCACTCACCCTGTACCTGCACCAGCGCGCCGCCGCTGGCCTGCCCGGTCCCAAGAAAATTATTGTCACCAACCGCCGGAGTCTGCGGCTTGAGGAAATGCGGGAAATGCACGTCAGGATCAGCAGCACGCTGCCGATCACGTACGTCCAGGCAACGGAGGAAGCGACCAACGACGACGTCGTTGCCAACGCATCTCCCGGATCCCTGATCATCAACGCCACCGGACTGGGCAAAGACCGTCCCGGTTCGCCGCTGACTGACAGTGTCACCTTCCCCCAGGGAGCCATCGCCTGGGATTTCAACTACCGCGGCGATCTGGTCTTCCTCGACCAGGCCCGGGCGCAACAGCCGGAGCTTCAGGTCCGGGTGGAGGACGGCTGGGTGTACTTCATCCACGGCTGGACCCGCGTTATCGCCGACGTATTCAACATCGACATTCCGACCCGGGGAGCGGACTTTGACCGCCTCTCCGACATTGCCCACACCGTATCCCAGAAGGAGAACCTCTCATGAACACCACCCCCGCAACGACTGTCGAGGCAGTCGTCACCGACTTCAACGTCGTCACCGGACTGTCAAACAGCAAAGCCCCCCTGCAGCGCCGCCTGTCTGCCATGGCCGAGATGTACGCCGACCAGGAGGCCGCCGCCGCTCAGCTCGCCAAGGAGGACGTGCTCGTGTACGAGTTCTTCGACATGGGGGTCCCCTCCACCAGTGGCGACGTGGCATACGGAACAAGCATCACGTATCCGGGAAAGGTGGGCGATGAATACCACATGACCAAGGGACACTTCCATGAAGTCCTGGACACGGCGGAAATCTACTATTGCCTGAGCGGACGCGGTTACATGCTTATGGAAAACCCTGAAGGTGACTGGCAGGCGGCCGAATTCACCCCGGGCCAGGCCGTCTACGTCCCGCGCCGCTATGCCCACCGCAGCATCAATGTGTCCGATACCGAGCCGCTCGTAACTTTCTTCGCCTTCCCCGGACACGCCGGCCACGACTACGGGACCATCGAAACTAAGGGATTCCGCAAGCTGTGCGTCGAAAGCGACGGCAAGCCGGAGTTCACTGACAATCCCCGTTGGCAGGCCTGAGCTCCATGCCGCCAACTGGAACAACAGCCACCGGCCGGAAGGGCCGCATCGCAGTGACCCCCCGCTCACTTTCGGGCGGGGGGCACCCTGCCCTCAGGCTGCTGGAAGACGCCGGATACGATCTCGTGTTTCCGGCCCCCGGCACCGTACCCAGTGAGGAGCAGATCCGGTCCTCACTGAGGGACTGTGTGGGCTATCTAGCCGGGACCGAAGTCCTTTCCGGCGCGTTACTGGAAGAACTTCCGAACCTTCGGGCCATCTCCCGCAACGGCGTGGGCGTTGACTCCATCGACCAGGAGGCAGCTGCTCGTCTTGGCATAAGTGTCGTCACGGCACCGGGAGCAAATTCCCAGGGAGTCGCGGAACTAACGATCGCGCTCATGCTGGCCAGCTGCCGCAGTATCCCTTGGCATGACACGCAACTGAAATCAGGGGATTGGAAGCGCCGGCAGGGCCGCGAAATCTCCGGCCAGGTTCTGGGTGTCATCGGGTGCGGACAGATAGGCCGCCGGGTGGCCTCCCTGGCTTTGGGACTGGGGATGAAAGTGCTGGCGTTCGATGAATACCCCCTGGCATCCTTCAATCCGTCTCCCGATTTCTCTTGGGCGCCATTGGAGACTGTCCTGTCAGCAAGCCAGATCGTATCGCTTCATATGCCGCCCGCAGGCCTCCCGGTCCTTGGCGCCGAGGCGATAGGACTGCTCCGGGACGGCGCCATCGTTATCAATACGGCCAGGGCGTCGCTCATTGACGACGCAGCAATGCTGCAAGCTCTGGACTCCGGACGGGTGGACACTCTCGCCACCGACGTATTTAGCTCGGAACCGCCTGCGCCGAGCAAATTGATTTCGCATCCGAGGGTCATCACCACCCCGCACATCGGTGGATACACTAAGGAAAGCGTGGATCGAGCCACCGAAGCCGCGGTGGAAAACCTGCTGAACGCGCTGGCCACATAGCCCTAGACCGGAGATTGCACAATGACGGAGACCTCTACAGGAGGCGGACTGCTGCACCGAATATCGGGGCGGTTGCCGTACCTGCCACCTTCGCTTCGTCTGGTAGCCGAGGCAGTGCTGAAGTCTCCCGAGCAGGCTCAGGCCATGACCATCACCGAACTCGCCCTCGCTGCCGGCGTCGGAGAATCGACTGTGTCCAGGTTCGTGAAAGAACTGGGCATCGATGGTTACAAATCCATGATGCTCGGTCTGGCCGAAGCTACCTTCATCTCCAAAGCTGCAAGCGGCGCACAGTCAACGAATTCGGAGGTCGTTTACGAAGGCGTCAACCGCGGAGACTCAACAGAAGATATCGCCGGGAAGGTCGAACGAAGCAGCATACAGTCCCTCAGACGGACCGCGAACCGACAAGATATTAAGTCCATCGAGCGCGCGGTCGACATCATCGACGCCTCCAACACCGTGATCTTCTGCTGCATGGGATCATCTAGCATCGCGGCTGAGGAAGCTGTCATGCGCTTCACCCGGGCCGGCAAGAAGTGCATGTTGTATCGGGACACGACGATCCAGGTCATGCTGGCGGCCATCATCGAGCCCGGAGATTTGCTGATCGGAATCAGCGACTCCGGCCAAAGCACCCCCATCATCGACGCGATGCACTTGGCCCAAAAACGCGGGGCGGCGACGATTGCCATCACCGGCACCGAGGGTTCCCCGCTGCACGAATACGCGGATGTTCTCTTATACACCGCCACTGTTCCCAGCGGCGGGGAACTCTACGGAGAGTCCGTGACGAGCAAATGGGGTCAGCTGCTCGTAATCGATATTCTGTACGCCGCCTACGCGAGCCGGCACTATGATGCCACCGTCGAACACCTCAGGCAGACGTACCAAGGCGCAATTCGCCAATCACGAAGCAGCCCCCCGATATCTCCACATTAGTTCGTAGGAACGCCTCGGACGACGGAAATGGATCGCAGACGGGAGTCTGCACTCATGCATTGTCGGCGTCTCGCAACTCGGGTGCGTGCCGGCACCAGGCCGGATCTTGAAGAGCCGCCAGGACCTTCTCTCAGGCCCAGCCCTTCACCCAGTTCAGAAGGTCGGATGCTTCCAGGGAGTCGCGCGTCAGGTCAGCCATTGGTTTCTGGTCCGGCGAAGCGGGTATTGCGATAACTTTCATCCCGGCGGAGCGCGCCGCCGAGGCCCCGGCCTCGGAGTCTTCGAAAGCCAAGCAATCCTCCGGATACAAATTCAGGGCGTCCACGGCGGCCAGATACACGTCCGGTTCCGGTTTCGGATTGGCGACTTCGTCGGCGGAAATCGTGACGCTGAACCCTCCGTCGAACGCGCCACGAAGCAGCGTCTGATCCAAGATGCGCCGGGCGGAATTACTGGCGACTGCCACCGGGACTCGCGAGGCGACTACCGCGACGAAGGATCGCGCGCCCGGCATCGGCACGGCAGATTGAGCCACCATGGCCATATTGACCTGCAGTAACTGTTCAACAACTAACCCCGGATCCTCTCCCGCACGAGAGGCAATCAACGGCCCTATGCGGCTGGCCGGGAGGCCAACGAGACGGTGCTGCAAGTCGGCGTCGAAGAGGACGCCATGGCTTTCGCTGACAAGACGCTGGGTTTGAATCCACAGGGATTCGGTATCCATCAGTAGCCCATCGCAGTCGAAAACCACTGCGCGGGGCTGCCAGTCGCCAAAAGTCCGTGGAAAATCTGAACGACCTGCCCGGCCGTACAGTGCGCGACGCGCGGCACTGACCGCCCCGTCGGGACGACGGCCGCACGCATCATCTAGCACCTAGAGATACTAACAAAATGCACCGCCGTGGGCCCATGACGGCTTCACAATTGCACTACTTACTCCGGCGTTTCGCCTCGCCGGAATGTCTCTTACCTTTGTTCCATCCGTGCCTGAACCCTGCGAATCGCGTCCGGGTCGGATTTCGAACGCCGACCATAAATTCCATGGCCCAGATGGCGTATGCCCGGGCCACATCGAATGACGGCATCGTTCTCTGGGAGGTCAGCGTACGGACGGGCACCCGCCTGAGACAGTTACGCTTGAGCCCCCGTGGGTGCGGGGCTCAGATTACACACATATCGTGCAACGCTAGGTGCATGGATCTGGAGGTATCGCCCGCGCTCACGATTCCCGCATCGGAACTCGGCTGGCGGTTCTCGCGTTCGTCCGGGCCGGGCGGCCAACACGTCAATACCTCGGACAGCCGCGTCGAACTCTCGTGGAACGTCGCCGCCTCGGCGGCGCTGTCGGAGGGCCAGCGGCTGAGGCTCGTCACGCGTCTTGGACCGCGGCTCATCGCCGGGGTGATCACCGTGACTGCCTCCGAGCGGCGCTCCCAGCTGCGCAACCGCGAGATCGCCCTGGCCAAGCTCGCCGCCCTCGTGGCCGAGGGCCTGGCCCCCGACGCTGCGCGCCGCCGGGCGACCAAACCGACCCGGGGCTCGAACCGTCGGCGCCTCGCCGCCAAGGAACAGCGGGCCGCGACGAAACGGCAACGAAGGCGGCCGTCCGCCGAATAACGGGGTCTCCCCCGTGCTCGTCGATTCCTACACCGACAACAGAGTGGGCCGACGCGCGCCGCCAGCTGGCCGGGTCGCAGCCGCCCACCGCGATTTTTGCGTTCAACGACCTCGCCTGCATTGGCGCGCTCTCGGCCGCCGCGGACCAGGGCCTCACGGTGCCGGGCGACCTCTCGCTGGTCGGCTACGACGCCGTGGGCCTGCGGGCGGGCGGGTTCATCCTCGAACGGCGGGAGAACCGGGATCTTCCGCAGCGGCTGCACCTCGTTCCGACGCAACTGCTGGTGCGGGGTTCCACCGGGCATCCCCCGGACAGCGCCTAGGCAGCGCCTAAGCGGAGCCGTTCCAGAGCCGCCGCCACCAGGACCGGGCCGGTTCCGGCTCGGGCGGGGCAGCGGCGGCCGCGGCAACCCGGCGCCCCCGCCAGCGGTCCAGTTCGACGTCGACGTCGCGCGTCCTGGTGATCACCGGCGGCCCGCCCTGAAGCTGCCGCCGGGCATCGATGACCCGGGCGTTGAAGTCCTCCACCATCTCCCGCACCTGCTTCTCACCGAACTGGGCATCGAGCCGGGCATCGAGTTCGGCGTCCTCGGTGCGGAGCAGGATCGCCTTCGGGCCCAGGCCGGAGATGTTCTCCCGCTGGATCAGGCCCTTGACCCACCAGTCGGGGTCGTACACCTCCCCCAGGCCCGGGATGGGCTTGCCGGCGTACTTGAGGTTGTCGAACTTGCCCTGCGCCATGGCGTCGCGGATCAGGTACTCGGCCTTGGCGGCGTCGTCAATCTTGGCCCGCTTCTGCCGGAGTTCCTCCTCCGCGGCGTTGAGCGCATCATTCTCCTGGGCGGTGCTGCCGGAGACCCGCACGCCACGAAGTTCCGCCGCGCGCTCCACCCGGCGCCGGAACGCGCTACTGGAACCGCTCACCCCGCTGCTCATCAGCCACCACCGTCCTCGCCTGCCGGAATCGCGGATCTGCCTTTCCAGTATGAGGAACACCCGGGCGGCGGCGAAAGGGTTGGCAGTCGGTTGGCTTCCCGGACTCCCTGCGCCCCCGGGCCCGCCCGCCCGCAGTCCAGCGCCGAGACGGGACCCTAACGCCCCCGTAACCCGGTGTTAACCCAACCGTGCAAGGCTGGGGGCTTCGGAAACGAAGCATCCTTCCCATCTTTCCCGCAGAACAGATCCCGAGGAGTTGCAGCCGTGAACAGCCAAGAGCGCCGTCCGTCCGGAAGCCCCCAGCCCGCCAGCAGTGAGGAAGGAACCCGGGACCTGAGCAGCACGCACGTCACGCATGTCCGGGAAGATGTGGCCCTCGCAGGACGGTGCGCCAATGTCCACTTGCCCACCGGGCGCACCTGCACGTTGCCCGTGCGCCATCCGGGCTCGTGCAATTTCGTCGGGCCCGGGGACGCGGACAACGTCGCCGTGCCCTAAGCCAATCCACCAAATCAATGCACTAAGTCGGCGCAGCAAACCGCAGCGCACGGGGCGCCTGCGCATCGGGTTCCGGCGCATTAACATGCCGTGGCGCCTCCCAAACAGCACTCCGGGCGCAGTTTTGTGCAAGTATTACCCCGGCCCCGGCGACATGGGGCACTCCGCGGCTACGATGATCGGACTTGAGCACCGGATCTAGCTGAGGGAGATCACGTGTCTCGTGAGGACCTACGGCAGCGCGCCGAAAGCGCATCGGCTGAGGGACTGTCGGCCGAGAAAACTTCCGCGGCGCCGCGGCCCGCACAACTTGATGCCACGGCGCTGACCCGCGCGGGCATTGCCGGCTGGGCTGCCAGGCTGGGACCTCCCGGGCCGGAGGCGCCCCGGTCCCGGCGGCTCGCCCATCTTGGCGGCTTTGCGGCCATCGCGGCCCTGGTCCTGTACCTGACGCGGCGTGTGCTGTTCACGATGCCGTCGGGGGAATGGAATCTGACCATCGCCTGGATCCTGGTCGCCTTCGAAGCCCTCCCGCTCGCCGGCCTCATCCTGAAGGCGTGGTCCGTGTGGAACATCGACAGCCATCCGCCGGCGCCGGTGACCGAGGCACCCAACGGCATGCGGGTGGCGGTCCTGATCCCCACGTACAACGAGCCCATCGAGGTTCTCACGCCCACGGTGGCCGCGGCCTGCGAGCTGGCCCCGGACCATGAGACCTGGGTCCTCGACGACGGCGACCGGCCCTGGGTTGAGCAAATGTGCGCCGCCTACGGCGCCCGCTATGTCCGCCGGGACGTCCACGACCACGCCAAGGCCGGCAACATGAACCACGCGCTGGGCCTGATGGCCGCGGAAAGAGCTGCGGGCGGCCCGGGCATCGACATCATCGCGGTGCTGGACTGCGACCACGTCCCGCTGCCCACCTTCCTCACCGCCACGCTGGGCTGGTTCGAGGACCCGGAGATCGCCCTGATCCAGGGTCCGCAGTCCTTCTACAACGGCGGCGCGTTCGACGACGACGGCATCACCGGCGAGCAGGGCACCTTCTTCAACGTCCTCATGGCCTCCCGCAACGTTCCCGGCGCCGGGCCCTTCTGGTGCGGGTCGACGTCGTTGTTGCGGATGAGCGCCCTGGAAGAGGTGGGCGGCGTGGCCACCGAAACCATCACCGAGGACATGCACACCACGCTCAAGCTCATCCGGCGCGGCTGGCGGACCGTGTACCACCACCAGACCCTCGCCGTCGGGCTGGCGCCGGCGACGCCGGACCAGTACCTGCTGCAGCGGCGGCGCTGGGGCATGGGCGCGATGCAGATCCTGGTCCACGAGAAACTGTGGGCGGCCAAGGGCTGGATGTCGTGGCGGAACTACCACGAGTACCTCAACGGAACACTGTGGTGGCTGGAGGGCATCGCCACACTGGTGGCCTTCCTGATTCCGGTGCTGATCATGCTGTCCGGAGCCCAGACCTCCACCGCCGCGCCGCTGCTGTTCGCCGGCGTCTTCGTGGTCATGTTCACCGTGCGGCTGTGGGGCTCCAAGCAGCTCATGCGCAACGAAATCCACTGGCCCACGGCCTTCGCCCTGCGGATCTTCCGTGTCCCGGTGGGCCTGGCGTGCCTCTGGTGGCTCATGTCCCGTAACGTCCTGGAGTTTCAGGTCACGCCCAAGGGTGCCGCCGATTCGCGGCTCCGCGGCCGGACGCCGCGCATCCTGGTCGTGATGGTTGTCCTCATCGCCGCGGTCATTCTGTACGCGGCGGCCGGGCTGGCCGGGCTGGTTCCCTGGCGGACGACGCCCGGTTCCACGGTGGCCTCGGGCGCCTGGCTCGTGCTTGCCGGCGTGGTCCTGGTCCTGGGCACCCGGCGGATCCGGGCCGCCGAATTCGCCACGTCCCGCCGCAACGCGCACCGGATTGAAGTGAAGGCGCCCGTGGAAGCCGAGGGTGTCCGCGGCGAGCTGCTGGACATCTCCGTCGGCGGCGCCGCGGTACGGTTCCCGCATGGAACGCTGCCGGCCTCGGGCCTGGTCACACTCCGGCTCCCCGAAGCCGCACCGGTCCAGCTGCAGGTCATCCGGGCCATCGAACAGCCGGGCGGATCCCAAACCGCGTCCCTGCGGGCGGCCGACGACGATTGGGCCGTCTACCGCGCCCTCTCGTTGTGGATCTTCCACACTCCCGCAGGGGCGCTGCCCGAATTCCCGCCGGGTGTTCCGGCCGCGGCGTCGCTCCGGGGCCGCTAAGGGTCGCGGGCCGTCCGGGGTAGGCCGCCGCCTCCGGGTCAGCCCCGGAGGCCGAGGTAGATGCCCGTGTGGTCCAGGTCGCCGCGGCCCGCGGAGACCATCGCCTGGAACGCAGTCAGGAGACTTCCGGCCACGGGCAACGTCAGTCCGGCCTGCGTTGCGACCTCCGAGATGAATCCGAGGTCCTTGAGCTGGTTCTTGGCAGATCCGCCGCCCTCGAAGTCGGCGTCGATCCATCGCTGCCCTTTTTGCCGGAGCACTTCCGAATTGGCGAGCCCGCCGGACAGCACGGATTGTACTTTTTCAAGGTCCAGGCCGGTGGAGCTTGCCAGGGCCATGGCTTCTGACAGGGCGGTGACGGTGGCGGCAACGACGATCTGGTTGCACGCCTTGACCGTCGATCCCGCACCGGTGTCGCCGAACCACACGACTGTCGCGCTGTACAGCCGGAAGAGCGGTTCGAGTTGCTCGACGACCGCGCGGGGCCCGCCAATCATGGTGCTCAGCCGGCCTTCTTCGGCGCCGATGGTGCCGCCGCTGAGGGGTGCGTCGATGACGGTCACGCCGTGGGCGCGCCGGCACTCGGCGGCGAACTCCGCGATGGCGACGGGTGACACCGTGCCGTGAATCACGAGGATTGGATGCTCTATGCCGGCGGTCTTCCACCCTGCGAGCAGCCCGTCTTCACCATGAAGAAGAGCTGCAACCTGGGGCAGGTCCGGGAGCACGGTCAGCACCACCTCGCTGGCCGCTTCCGCCGGGGAGGCGGCAACCCGGCCGCCGGCGATGGCCTCGGCCCTGTGCACAGTGCGGTTCCACAGCGTCAGGGGCACGGCTCTGGCGATGATGTTCCGGGCGATCGGGGCGCCCATGGGACCTGTTCCCAGCAGGGCCACTGACGTGGGCAGTCCGGAGGAAGAAACGTTCATTGTTTGCGGTCTCTCGACTTAGGAGGGAATGAGTCCCGCGAGGGCGGGAAGGAACGTGCTGAACCAGGGAACCGCGGCCAGCACGAGGAGCCCGATGAACAGGGCCGCCAGGTAGGGCCAGAAGTGCTTGAGGCTGTTTTCCACGGTTTCGCGGGCGGTGGCACAGGCGACGTAGAAGCCGACGCCGGCCGGAGGAGCGAAGGACCCGATGCCCATGGAGATGATGAGGACCATGGCGTACTGCACCGGGTTGACGCCGAAGTCGGTGGCGATCGGCAGCAGCAGCGGGGCAAAGATGAGTACTGCCGGCAGGCCCTCGAGCAGCTGGCCCATGATGATGAGCAGGATCACTGTGAACAGCATGAACAGGACCGGGGAGTCGCCGAGTCCGGACATGAGGTCGTGGATCTGCTGCGAGACGCCGGCGAGTGCGAGGGTCTGGGCCAGGGGCGAGGCCGCGGCGATGATGAAGAGCACCATGCCCGCCGTCGTCGTCGTTTCACGCAAGGTGTCACCGAGGAGTTTCTTGCTGCCGCGGCGGTAGGCGGCGGCCAGGACGAACGCGTAGGCCACTGCGACCGAGGAGACTTCCGTCGGTGTCGCGAAACCGGTGAGGATGCCCGCCACCATGCCGACCGGCAGGAGCAGGGTTGGCAGCGCGAAGAATGACGCCGAGCCGCGTGCGCGCCAGGTGGCCTTGGGGCTGGCGACGCCACCCTGCTTGCGGGCCCGCAGGAACACGAGGCCCATGACGACGAGCGCAAGGAACGCCGCGGGAATGAAGCCGGCCAGGAACAGGGTGGTGGTGGAGATGGTCGTGATGGAACCGAGAACGAGCAACACGATGCTGGGCGGGATGGTTTCGCCCATGATGGCCGACGCCGACAGGACGGCGACCACCTCGCCGCGCGGGTATTTGCGTTCCTCCAGCATGCCGCGCATCGTGGTGCCCACGGCGGCGACGTCGGCGACTTTGGATCCGGAGATGCCGGAGAAGATGTACATGGTGACGACGACGACCTGCAGCAGGCCGCCGCGCAGGTGGCCGATGAGCGCGTCAACGAGTTTGGCCAGGGGCAGGGTGAGGCCGGCGGAGTTCATGACCGTGCCGGCGAGGATGAAGAAGGGGATCGCCAGCAGCACGAACCCCTTGGCCCCGGAGGCCATGCCGATCGGGATGGCGCTGACATCGGAAATGCCGCCGAGGTAGAGGTAGATTCCGGACGCCAGTGCCAGGACAAAGGCGATCGGGAGGCCCAGGAAGAGCAGCAGGAACAGCACTGCGAGCACCACGCCGAGGAGGACGTTCGGCGATGCGTAGTAGAAAAGGGGCGGGGCCAGGAGAACGACGGCGACCATCGCCGCGGCGATCCCGGCGGCAACCAGAACGGGACGGCGTTCCTGCCGCCAGAGCTTGACGAGGGCGAACCATGCGATGAGCACCATGCCGGCAGAGAAAGGCAGCGAAACCCAGAACACGGGTAGCTGCAGGATCGGCGTCTTTTCGTCGATCTGCTGGGCTAGGGTCGGCACGAAGAGGGCGAACGCGCCGGCGCTCATGATGAAGACGAGCCAGTCGACCAGGGCGGCCAGATAGGGCTTCCACCCCGCGGGCAGGCGCATGATCAGTGCCTGCACCGACATGTGGGCACCCTTGGGATAGGCGATCGCTCCGCCGATGAAGGCAATGGTCAGGAGTGCTATCTCCGATACTTCCTGGGTCCAGAGCACGGAGTCGCCGGTGACGACGCGGACCGTGATGTTCAGCAGGATGACCAGGAGCTCTGCGAGGATCGCCGCGCCCACGATCCACTCCAGTGTTCTGTCGAACCAGAGTCCCCCGCTCCAGCGCGACGCGACGTGACCGTGGTGCAGGATCTCTTCCGCGTCAGACGGAAGGACCTCCTCGAGTTCCTCGGGGGCGAGGGCGTGTTTCATGTTCTTCCAGACTGTCGACATTGAGAGCGGGAGGGTGGGCAGGGGCGGGAAGCCGGGAAGACGCTCCCGCCCCTGCGGGACTAGCTAGAGGTGGTGAAGGCGATCGCCTGATCGAAGAATTCCTTGCCGATGAGCTGGGAAAACTCCGGATACAGGCTCTTGGAGGCGGCCTTGAACTCCTCAAGGCCGGTGGCAGTGATCTCGTTGGCTTTCATGCCCTTGGCAGCGAGTTCGTCCAGCTGCTTCTTGGACTGTTCGGCGTCGTAACCGGTCTTGAACGTTGCGGTTTCCGCCGACGCGTCGGTGAGAGCCTTCTGCTGGTCGGCGCTGAGCGACCCCCATTTCTTCGAAGAAAGAGCCAAGACCCAGGCGTCGTTGATGTGGTTGGTCAGCGACACATATTTCTGCACCTCGGAGAACTTGTTGGTCCAAGGCACTTCAATCGGGTTTTCCTGCCCGTCGATCGTTCCGGTCTGGAGACCGGTGAAGACCTCGGAGAAGGCCATGGTGGTGGGGCTGGCGCCCAGCTTGCCGAAGAAGTCGGTCCAGAGAGTATTGCCGGGTACCCGGATTTTCAGGCCCTTCAGGTCCGCGGGCTTCTCGATGGGACGGACCGAGTTTGTGATCTCGCGGCCGGTCCGGGTCAGGAAGCTCAAGGCGACGGTGTCCTTCTTGGCCAGCTTGTCCTTCAGGGCCTGGCCGGGCTTGCCGTCAAGGAAGGCCGCTTCCTCCTTAGTGTCCTTGAACAGGTACGGGATGCTGATGGCATTCATTTCCGGCACCACCGAGGCATACACCGAGGTGGACAGGATCAGGGCGTCCAGGGAACCGCCCTGCAGCCTGGTCACGGCGGCGTTCTGGTCCCCGCTGAAGCTTGTGCCGTTAGGAACCACCGTGACGGCGACGGAACCGTTGGACGTCTTCTTGACCTGGTCGGCGAAGTGCTGGGCCGAGACTCCCACAGAGGATGTGAGCGGGTCCGGAATCGACAACTGGATCTTGGCGACCGGTCCGGCCTGCCCTCCGCCGGATGCTCCGGCGGCACAGCCGGCAAGGACGGAGGCTGCCAGGCTGCAGGCCAGGACTCCGGTGATGGCGCGGGTCTTCGTATTCATGCGATGCCTTTCTTCATTGGAAGGATGTGATCCGGAGTACGGAAGTAATCAGGGAGTGAGTCAGGCCCCTACGGCGGCGGTTTCGGCGATGAACGCCTCTGTTTCGCGGCGCAGCTCGAGAGCCTGGGACAGGGAGTCATCAATGATGACATCGTCCCAGCCGACAATGTCGCCCTTGGCGACGTCGTTACGCAGTTCGACGTGGTGGGCCAGCGCAACCGGGAGGGCGCCGGTGGCGACAGAGTGCTTAGCCGAAACGAGCTTGCCCCAGACGGTGAAGCCGCCTTCGCCGTCGAGGAATTCGCCGGCCTTGAGGTCCTTCTTCGCCGTCGCGACGACGTCACCGAAGAATCCGATGGGCGAACCCGTGGCAATCCCACGGAGGGCGGCGTTGGCGATGGAGACGTTGAGTTCGAGGCCGACGTAGTGGTACGGGCGGTACAGGGCCGCGTACTGGCCGGTGGGGTCAGGGTGCCAGGGGTACTCGTTAAAGCAGCCGGAAACGTAGCCGTTCGTGGCTTTCACGACGACGAAGACACCCTCCTGGGTGTTGTGGCTGATCCAGCTGCCGTCACGGTTGACGCTGGACATGACATCGACGCTTCCCTCGTGGGCCAGTGCCCCGCCGACGTCGCTGGGGCGGCAGATCGTGGCGATTTCCTCGACGTTGCCCGGCGTGAAGCTCAGTCCCGAGTCGGACGGTTCGAGCCCGGCGCCGTTGGCCACGGCGGCCATTTCGATTGCCGCCTTGGTTCCGTCCCGGAAGGACGTGTGCATGTAGGGGTTCAGCTGCCCGGAGTCGGTGAGCTCCTTCGAGAATTCCCAGTTTTCCCAGACGTTGTCGGGGTTCATTTCGTGATAGTGCTCAAGGTACTTGGCGCCCTTGCCGGCACAGACCACGTCAAACCCGCTGGTGCGGGCCCAGTCCACGAGCTCCATGATGAGGGCGGGCTGGTCGCCGTAGGCCATCGAATAGACGACGCCGGCGGCTTCGGCCCGTTTGGCCAGGGCGGGGCCTGCCAGGGCATCGGCCTCGACCGTCACCATGATGATGTGCTTCCTGGTTTCAATGGCGCGGAGCGCGTGCTTGATCCCCACGATCGGGTTGCCGGTGGCTTCGACGATCACGTCGATGTCGACGTCGAACAGCTCGTCCGCGTTGGCAACAATCGCCGTCGTGCGGTTTGTGAGCGCCGTGGCGATGTCGGGGGCGATCTGCTCGGTGGGCCAGTCGACCAGCGCGAAGGCGCCTTCGGCGCGTTTGACGTTGATGTCCGCGATGGCGACGACGTGGATGCCGGGGATGTTGTTGGCCTGGGCAAGGTACATGGTGCCGTAGCGGCCGGCGCCGATCAGGCCGACCCGGATGGGGCGGCCTTTCTGTTCACGGTCGGTGAGGAGTTTGTGAAGATTCACTGGAGTCTCTCTGGTAGGAGGTGCGAAGCGAAGAGACACCCTGCCGCCGTAGCGGATGGCACAACTTCTTTGTCGCGGTTCGGCTTGAAATTTACCCGAAGTGGAACCGGTTCCACTTTTGTACCACCCGGTGCTAAGCTGTGTCAACGGATCCAAACGAAACGTCTTCCGCCAGCTCATGGCGTTCGAACGGAGACGCTGTGTACGAACTACTGCCTAGGATTTCCCTCAAGGAGGAGCGGTGAAGAAGGCCCCAACCATTCGCGATGTCGCGGCGGCTGCGGGAGTCTCGGTCTCGGTCGTGTCCCGGGTACTGAACCCGGATTCCGGGCCCGTTGCACCAGCAAAGCGACAGGAAGTCGTCCGGGTCATCGACGAGCTGGGCTACCGCCCCCGGGCGGCGGCCCGCGAGCTCAGCGGGGGCCATGCCCTCACGATCGGGCTCGTGGTCACCGACCTTTCCAACCCGTTCTTCGCCCGCCTGGCCGACCGCATCGTCTGGGAGGCCCGCAGCCACGGCGTGCAGGTTGTTCTGATGACCACCCAGGAGGATCCGCACCTGGAGGCGGAATCGCTGGACACCCTGCTGGACCGGTCCGTCAGCGGCGTCATTGCCACTCCCACAGGCGGCAACATTGAGAAATGGGCGCGCCTGCAGGACCTCGGCGTGAATGTGGTGTTCGTTGACCGCACCATCGAGGAACTCGGCAACGTCGACGTCGTCAGCATTGAAAACTTTGACTCCGCCCGGCGCTCCACCGAGTACCTGATCGGCCTCGGCCATACCCGGATCGCCCTCGTTACGGGGCCACTGAGCACGTCAACGGGCCGCGCCAGGATCAGCGGTTACCGGGCGGCGCACGAGGCCGCTTCGCTGCCGGTTGACCCCCTGCTCATCCGCGACGTCCCCTTCCGCGGGGATGCCGGCGGCGATGCCGTCGGTTCCCTTCTTGCCATGCCGCAGCCGCCCACGGCCCTCATCGTCGCCAACACGGCCCAGGTGCAGAGCTCGGTGCGGCGGCTTGTTCAGAAGGGAGTCCGCATTCCCGAGGACCTCTCGGTGATCGTCTTCGATGACAATCCGTGGACACAACTGATGACCCCGCCGCTGAGCGTGATCCGGCAGCCGCTGGACATGCTCGCCGTCCATGCGCTCGAACTCGTGCTTGGACGCATGCAGGGCAAGCTGCCGGAAGGGCCCCGGCTTATTGAGGTCAAGGCCGACTTTCTGCCGCGCAACAGCTGTGCCCCGCTCGCCCAGACCGCTACCCGCTAATAACCACATCGCAAAGGAAGAACCATGCCCGTCGTCGTCACAGCAACGTTTACACCCAAAGAAGGATCCTTTGACCAGGTGGTCGAGGCCCTGTCCCCGGCCATTGCAGAGGTCCACGAGGAACCCGGCTGCCTCCTCTACGCCATTCACGAATCTCCCAACGGCCAGATCCTCATGATCGAGAAGTGGGAGTCCGCTGAACTGCTCGACGCCCACGGCGCCGGCGGCCCGGTTCAACGGCTGAACGCCTCCCTGCAAGGCCTCCTGCAGGGGCCGGTCGACGTGATGCGCCACGAGCCGATCCCCGCCGGAACCCCGGGCCAGGGCGCTCTCTAGGAGCCGTCCCCGTCCATTCCGCGCCTCGAGTGGGCATTTCGCGGCCATGTTCTTCACGATCATCGCCGCGAAGTGCCCACTCGCGTCGGCGTAGTTGACGTTGAGGGCCGACGCGGCGACCGCCTCACTCCCCCTCGACGCAGAGGATGAAACCGGGAGACACGTGCCGGCCGGGGCGTCCACCGGCCTCGTCGATGGCCCGGCGGATCTCCCGGAGGTCGTCGACGCTCATCTGCAGCGGCGGTTCGTCCGGCTGGTATGTGGTGTAGATGGGGTAGTCAACGCCGGGTTCCCGCGACATCTCGATATGGCAGCCCAGGACGTGCGTGACGGGACGGGTGCTGCAGAATCCGATCAGCCGGTCGATGGTGCGGACAAACGCGGGCCAGTCCTGGATGTACAGCCGGCCGGGATATACCGTGTCGCCGGTGAGCAGGAAGCCGGTGTACCGATCGTAGAACGTGACGGCCGCGTTGTGGTGCCCCGGGCTCGGCCAGCATTCCAGGACGCGTCCGCCCAGATCCACGTGCGCCGACTCAACGGTGCCGCCGCCGTCCGATTCGCCGTCGCCGCCGTCCGAGCCGCCGCCGCCGTCAGGGTTGTCAGTGAACCCGAAGAATTCCCACGCACTGTCCCGGGCCGCGTCCACCAGAACGGTGTCGGGGCGCCCTGCGAACTGGGCATCCCCGGCGACATGATCGCCGTGCGGATGGGTGTGGAGGACGAGTAGCTGGTAACCGACACGGGGATGCGCGGCAAGCCAGGCGTCCATGAGCCCGTCGACAATGCGGCGCAGGGGGAAGAAGTCCGCGGACACGGTGGCGCCGGTATCGATGAGCACGGCGCGGGCGTGGCCGAACAGCAGGAACATGAACGGCGCCTCGTAATTGACCGCCATGTTCTGACGCAGGATGAACGTATGTTCGTCGTAGGCGTGGACCTGGATGTCCGGGTCCGTGTTGTGCTTCGCGGACTCGGATCCGTGGATCCAGGCCGCCTCCAGATCACCGGGGCGCGGGACGCCTGCGGTGAAGTCGGTCTCAGCGTGCATTCGTCTTCCTCACAGCTCCGGCAGAACTTGCTCACGCACCTGCTTGCGGAGGATCTTCCCCAGCATCGAACGGGGCATATCGCCGATCGCCACGATCCGTTTGGGGACCTTGTAACCGGCGAGGTGCTCTCGGCAGTACGCGCGCAGCGCCTCCTCGTCGAGGTCGGCACCCGGAGCGAGTTCGACGGCGGCGACCACCATCTCACCGCCGCGCTCCAGCGGCTTGCCAATCACGGCGGCGTCGGCGACGTCCGGGTGCAGCCGCAGCGCGGCCTCCACTTCGGTGGGCGAGACGTTGAAGCCGCCGGTGATGATGAGTTCCTTGGCCCGGTCCACGATTTTGGTGAAGCCGTCGGCGTCCACGGTGACGACGTCTCCGGTGCGCAGCCAGCCTTCGGGCGTGAAGGCTTTCGCGGTTTCTTCGGGGTTGTTCCAATAGCCCTGGAAGACCTGCGGACCCTTGATCAGCAACTCCCCCGGCTGGCCCTGCGGCACCTCAACGGCCGGGTCTTCGATGTCCACCACCTTCATGAGCGTGGACGGGAAGGGCACGCCGATGGTTCCGGTGCGCCGGGTGGGGAAGAACGGGTTGCCCATGGCCACCGGCGAGGACTCGGTCATCCCGTAGCCCTCCACGAGCAACCCACCGGAGACGGATTCCCACAGCTCTACGACGTGGTCGGGCAGGTTCATGGCGCCGGAAATGCAGTATTTGCAGGACCGCAGCGAGATGCCCTTTTCCTTCGCAGCCATCGCCGTGCGCTCGTAGATGGGCGGGACGGCGCAGTAGACGGTGGCGGGCGACTTCTTCATGGCGGCAAGGATCAGATTCGGGTCGAACTTCGGGAAGAGGACCAGCAGGCCCTGCTTGCGGATGCCGTAGGTGAGGTAGAGCGTCATGCCGAAGGCGTGGAACATCGGCAGGATCGCGTAGAACACCTCTTTGCGGTACTCCGCGCCATGCATCCAGGCCTCGCCCTGCAGCGCGTTGGAGTACAGGTTGAAATGGGTCAGCATGGCACCCTTGGGCCGGCCGGTGGTGCCCGAGGTGTACTGGATCGCCGCGAGGTCGCCCACGGAGGGCCGCGGGTGCGCGGGGTCAATCCGGCCGTGGGCGAGGATCTCCTTCCACGGCGTGGTGCCGGGCGTCGGCGCGGTCAGCGAGGCCCGCGTTTCGCGCAGTTTCTTCACCGGCAGGTGCAACGCGAGGCGCTTGACGGCGGGGAACGCCTCGAGCAGGTTGACGGAGACGATGTGATCGATTTCGACGTCGTCCGGGAAGTCCCGCACCGCCGCCGCGGCCTTGTCCCACGCGATCACGATCCGCGCCTGGTGGTGCTCAAACTGGTGGCGCAGTTCCCCGGGGGTGTACAGGGGGTTGTGTTCGACGACGACCGCGCCCAGGCGCAGCACGGCGTAGAACGCAACGACGTGCTGCGGGCAGTTCGGCAGGATCAGAGCCACCCGGTCGCCCGCGCGGACGCCGAGGCGGCGCAGGCCCTCGGCGGCCCGGTTCACCTGTTCGCCGAGGTCGGAGTAGCTGGTGCGGCGGCCGAAGAACTCCAGTGCCGGCGCGCTCCCCGCCTCGGCCACGGACCGCTCCAGCATGTCCACGAGCGACTCCGTGGGCAGTTCGATCTCCGCCGGGACGCCCGGCTGGTAATTCTTCACCCAGGGCTGCTGGTCTGTTTTCGCCATGGCCCCATCATTTCCCGAAGTTCCGGCCGGAGCGAATTCGGGCGCGGGGGCCGACGGCGGGTGCCGGCTGATGCTCAGGCCGGTACGCTTTGGACGGCCTCCGGGTCCGGTACGGCGGCCTTGGTCGTCCGGGTCAGCGCGATGGCTGCAAGTGCCACGACGGCGAGCGCGGCGCAGGCCGCGAAGACTCCCTGGTATCCGAGCGCGGTCATGGATCCGAAGGCGATGATCGGGCCGGAGACGATCGCACCGACGCGCCTGGTGTTCATGTAGAGGCCCGAGGCCAGCCCCGGGCGCGGAATGATCTGCTGAAACAGGGTCAGGCCCACTCCGGCCACAATCGCAAAGAACCAGGCATTGAGGATCTGGAGCGCGATGAGGCCCACGGGGTCCGCGACGAAGGCCATCGCGGCGTAGTACGCAATCCCGGCGAAACAGCCTGAGGTGATGAGGGCACGGCTGGAGAACCGCGCGCTCAGCCGCCCGATGACAAGCAATGCGGGAATCTCAAGCGCGGCGGAAACGCCCAGCGCGATACCCGCCCAGAGGACGTCCAGGCCAAGCCGACCGGTCACGAAGAGACCCATGACGGACACTGCGGCACTGTTGGTGGCCTGCAAAGCGATGAACGCGAGGACGACGGCGGCGAGGCCTACCCTGGACAGCGACGGCCCGTCGTCGTCCGGGGTTGACGGGCCTGTCGAGTCGCTGACCGTCTGCGGTTTCCGGCGGATCATGGCCGCGGTGGTGGCAATGTTGAGCACGGCCACCGCTGCGAGGGCCAGCAGGATCGCCCGGTTGCCCAGCGTACCCATGATGAGCGTTGCCAGCGGCGGCCCGGCCACCCACGCGACGGAGACGACGGCCCGGGTTTTCATGACGTCCGCCCGCGGCGCCCCCGAATGCTTGAGGTGCGCGAAGAGTAGCGAGACGCCGACTCCCGCCGGGCCGCCGAGGGCGATCAAGCCGACGACGGCGACCGGGAGCGAGGTAGTGCCGGCCAGCACGCCGGCGAGCACAAGGGTCAGGCCGGCGCAGACCAGGAGGGGCCGCAAATAGTTGTTCATGCGGTCGGCATATGCGGGCACCAGCAGGGCAGCGACAAACCCGCCGGCGTTGTACACGGCAAGAACCCACCCCACGTCCGCGGGGGTGGCGTCATACAGCGCGACCAGCAGGAGCGCCAGCGCGGGGTTCAGGAAGGCGAACTGCAACCCCCAGAGCAGTGCCGCCGAGGACACCAGCAGGCGCGGGGGCTGCGAGGCCCGTGTCGTTTCCTCGAGTCTGGGGCCGCCGCTCTGACGCATGCTCATGTCCGTGGTCTCCTGTCAGGTCGCGGGTGCCGCAGGCCCCGGGCGCTTGCCCTTGCCGTCGTTCGGCCGGGCGTGAGCTGCTCCGCCGGACGACGGCCGCACCCACGTCCCCAAGGCTAAGCGCGTCACTTATGGCCCGGGAGTCACTGCCAGTACCCCCATCGGCTGGACCGCAGAAGGGCCAAACCCCATCGATTGCTCCGTAGACGCCCTTTTGAGGAGTCATAACGGCAGTTCTGGAGCAGCGGATGGAGCTGCCAGGAGACGCGCAACAGCCGGACCCCGCCCCACCTTGGTCCTTGGACCTAAAACGAGCCACGTAACTTAGGATATTTTCCATATTTTCGGGGATAACCGCTCGATAGCATGAGGTGTCCGGACAGAGCCGTCCGGGAGGGTGCCAATGTCAGAAGGAAGCCCATGGCCGCAGCTACAGTGGACGACATCCTCGCGGATCTCCCGCTGGGCTCCGCGACCCTGATTCTTCGGCCCGCCCGCACGGATGCGGCGATCGAGCGCTTTCTGATCGTGGACGCCGACGACGAAAGCACCGACGGCGGGGCCGCGTTTGTCCTGTTGGTCGGCGTTCGCGGACGCTCCGCGTTGCCGTCAGTGCGGCGCCTGCTGAAGAACCCTCCCCTGGTCCTGGCCGTCAAGGGCAGCCCGGAGGAACTGGCGGAAGCCGAAGAACTGCTGCGCGCCGCCGGAACCGGTCTGCTGCTGGTGGACCCGGCCGCAGACTGGGACCGCCTCCTGTCCATCGCCAAGGACCGGATCCAGCCGCCCAGCTACCAGCGCGAAGTGCTGACCCTGCTTGAAGAGGACCTCTTCGCCATCGCCCAGACCACGGCCCGGCTAACCTCCAGCCACGTCGTGATCGAGGACGCCGCCAACAAGGTCCTGGCATATTCCACGGTCACCAACGCCATTGACGAGCTCCGCAAGGCCTCCATCCTGGCCCGGCGCGGCCCGCGCAAATACGAACTCCTGCTCAAGGACCTTGGCGCCTACCGCGAGCTGCACCGGACCCGCCTCCCGGTCCGGGTGCCGGCCCGGCCCCAGGACGGCCTGCGGGAACGCGTCGCCATCACCTTGTTCGCCGGCAACCGCATCATGGGCTACATCTGGCTCCAGGAAACCGGCGCCGGCTTCGGCGACGACGTTGATTACGTGCTCACCGGCTCGGCCGCGCGTGCCTCCGCCGAGCTCATCCGGTACCGCAACCAGCAGTCCGTGCACATGCGCGAGGACCGGATCGCGCGCCTCCTTTCAGGTCCGGCGGAGGCTGCGGCGAGCGCGCACAGTGAAAAGATCCCGGCGGACCGTCCCTCGGCTCTGATCCTGCTTGGCCTCTCAGCATCTGAAGCCAAGGAGGACGACGCGGCGCTCAAGCACGGGGAGCTGGCCAACCTCGCGTCGATCCACGCGGCCGCCTACAAACCGTCCGCCATCGTGGGACAGTTTCACGGTGACACCGCCGTCGTCATTCCCGGTCTCCAGTCCGCCAACGCCGAAGCCGGGCTGCGGAGCCTGGCCGAGGCAATCGTCAAGGACGCCGCCAAGCACCTCGGCATCAGCCCCTTTGCCGCCGTCGGACCCGTTGTCCCCG
Source organism: Arthrobacter sp. ok909 (assembly GCF_900104405.1). Classification (NCBI taxonomy): domain Bacteria; kingdom Bacillati; phylum Actinomycetota; class Actinomycetes; order Micrococcales; family Micrococcaceae; genus Arthrobacter; species Arthrobacter sp. ok909. The sequence goes on from NZ_FNJS01000014.1 coordinate 91,401, forward strand.
ATCTGCTCTCGATTCATTCCGCGACCGGAATTGCCGAAGCCCTGCTGGACTGCATGCGCCGGTCCGGCGAAGTCCCGGTAGCCACTGTGGACGACTTCGAGGCGGAAATCCTCTTCCACGACGCCGTCGAAAACTTTACGACGGCGGCCTTCCGGCACCGCAGCCTCTGGGCCCTCCTCCGACACGACGCGGAACTGGCCGACACCCTGCGTGCATTCTTCGACGCGTCCCTGGACGTGGCCGAGTGCGCCAAGCGGATGCAGCTGCATAAGAACACCGTCTACTACCGGATCAACAAGGTCAGCCGGGTCACCGGGCTGAACTTCGGCAATCCCCGCGATTCATTGGTGGCCCTGCTTCATGTTCAGGAGTGGGCCGGCACGCAGAAGGAGCACCTGGGCAAGAAATGATGACAGCACTTGATTCGCCGCCGCTTGGCCCGGTCCTGGAAGACCTTGTCCGCAGCCACCGGCCCCGGACGGAAGCGGGGTCAGTTCCCGCCAATATTCCCCACCTGCAGTCCCCGCCGTTCGACCGGTTCGGCATCGCGGTTGCCACGACGTCCGGAGAAGTCTTCAGTTCCGGCGACGCCGATCTTCCGTTCTCGATCCAGAGCATTTCCAAGGTCTTCACCCTGGCGATGGCGCTCAGCGCCGACGACTCCGGCTCGTTGTGGTCCAGGGTCCTTCGCGAGCCGTCCGGGACGTCCTTCAACTCCCTGGTCCAGCTTGAAGTCGAGCACGGGATCCCGCGGAACCCCTTCATCAATTCGGGCGCACTGGTGGTCACCGACCACCTGATGGAAAGATCGCCCGACGCCGCTGCTCAGGTCCTGCGCTTCCTCACCGACCAGGTGGGTCATCAGAATGGTAGACAGGGTCCCTTCATCGACGAGGCGGCCGCAAGGAGTGAGCTTTCCAGCAGCAGCCGCAACCTGGCCCTCGCCCACTTCTTGAAGGAATTCGGCAACCTGCGGCGGCCCGCACAGGCCGTGGTGGAGAACTACGTCAGGCAGTGCTCAATCATGATGACCTGCGTGGAGGTGGCCCAGGCGGGCCTGTTCCTCGCGCAGGATGGCCGCGGGGCGCAAGGCGCGGTGGTCTCCCGGAGCGAGGCCAAGCGCATCGGCTCCATCATGCTGACCTGCGGCATGTATGACGCCGCCGGCGAGTTCGCCTACCGCGTGGGACTTCCGGGGAAAAGCGGTGTGGGCGGCGGCATTCTGGCGATCGTCCCCGGCGAGTGCGCCATCTGCGTCTGGAGCCCGCGGCTGGATTCCAAAGGAAATTCCCTGGCAGGCTCGGCGGCTCTCGCCGACCTGTCCGACCGGACCGGGTGGTCGATCTTCTGATCTGACGCCTCGCTGTCCCCACAATCTCTCTCCAAACCCCATTTAGATCTCCGACAGATCGAAAGGAACACCCATGCCCAACAACCCCAATGACGAGGTTGGCTTGTACGAGGCCGATGGTGGCCACGCCCATGCTTCGGATGCCCTGATCCATGCGGAAGACTCTGGCTACCACAAGAGCCTGAAGCCGCGGCAGATCCAGATGATCGCAATCGGCGGGGCCATCGGAACCGGCCTGTTCCTGGGCGCCGGCGGCCGGCTCAACGCTGCCGGCCCCTCACTGGTCATCGCCTACGCCGTCTGCGGCTTCTTTGCATTCCTGATCCTGCGTGCCCTGGGAGAACTGGTCCTGCACCGGCCCTCTTCAGGATCGTTCGTGTCCTACGCCCGCGAATTCTACGGAGAGAAGGCCGCATTCATCTCCGGCTGGTTCTATTGGATCAACTGGGCCACCACCACCATCGTGGACATCACCGCCGCGGCCCTCTACATGAACTTCTTCGGCAAATACGTCCCCTGGATGGGGACCGTTCCACAGTGGGCGTGGGCGCTGATCGCCCTCATCGTGGTCCTCTGCCTGAACCTTGTCTCCGTCAAGGTCTTCGGCGAACTCGAGTTCTGGTTCGCCCTGATCAAGGTCGCCGCCCTCGTCGCGTTCCTACTGATCGGCAGCTACTTCGTCATGTTCGGCACCCCCGTGGAAGGCCAGGAAGTCGGCTTCAGCCTCATCACCGACAACGGCGGCATCTTCCCCAACGGCCTGCTGCCCATGATCATCCTCATGCAAGGCGTGCTGTTCGCCTACGCCTCGATCGAACTGATCGGCACGGCCGCCGGCGAAACCGAAAACCCCGAAAAGATCATGCCCAAGGCCATCAACTCCGTGGTCTTCCGCATCGCCGTCTTCTACGTCGGCTCGGTCATCCTGCTCGCCCTGTTGCTGCCCTACACCTCCTACCAAAAAGGCGTCAGCCCGTTCGTGACGTTCTTCGGATCCATCGGCATCCAGGGCGTGGACGTCATCATGAACCTCGTGGTCCTCACGGCCGCCCTGTCCTCGCTGAACGCCGGCCTCTACTCCACCGGCCGCATCCTGCGCTCCATGTCAGTAGCCGGGTCGGCCCCGAAGTTCGCCCAGCGGATGAACAAAGCCGGCGTACCCTACGGCGGCATCGCCATCACCGCAGGCGTCTCCCTCCTCGGCGTCCCGCTGAACTACCTGGTCCCCGGCCAGGCCTTCGAGATCGTCCTGAACGTCGCCTCGGTAGGCATCGTCGTCACCTGGGCCACCATCGTGCTCTGCCAGATCCAGCTCAAACGATGGGCAGACAAGGGCTGGCTCGAACGCCCCTCGTTCCGGATGTTCGGCGCCCCCTACACCGGATACCTCTCCCTCGTCTTCCTGCTCGGCGTGCTCGTCATGGTCTTCATCGATTCCCCGCTCACGCTGATGGTGACACTGCTGGCCTGCGCGCTGATGGTCGGCGGCTGGTACGCCTGCCGGAAACAGATCCACGACATCGCCGAAACCCGCGAGGGCTTCACGGGCGCCGCGCCCGTGCTGGCCAACCGGACTCCGATCCACTAACCGAACCTCGCTAATCGAACATTCGTCCGCTGACCGGTCCCACCATCCGACCTACAACCTGAAAGCCTCCATGAAGCCACGAAACCCGCTGAATCCCGGCCACACCAGCACCCTGCAGGAGCGCCACCCGCCAGCCGCGCGCACCAGCAACCCGCCGGCGTCGAACGACAGCTGCGAGGACGGCTGCTTCTTCTGCACCGGACCGGAAACCGATTAGGCCCCACCATCCGATCCGCTGGATTCAGTGGACATGCCTTGCCCGCCAAACCAACCCAAGAAGACAACCAAGTGATGAAAACGGAGTCTGCATCCACCATGACCGCAACCGACACGTACCCAGTCGACGGCGACACCCTCCCACCCCTCCAGACGGTCCCGGCGGCTATCCCGGACAGCTTCAACGGCAGCGGGGCCCTAAAATCCGCCGGCCACGTGATTGTCGATTCCCTCGTGGCGCACGGAGTTGAGCGCACCTTTGTTGTGCCGGGGGAAAGCTTCCTGGACGTGCTCGACGGGCTGCACGGCTCGGACATCGAGACCGTGGTCTGCCGGCACGAGGGCGGCGCCGCGTACATGGCCGAGGCCGACGGCAAGATGAACCGGCGCCCCGGCGTCGCCATGGTCACCCGCGGCCCCGGCGCCGCGAACGCCCACGTCGGCCTGCACACCGCATGGCAGGACTCCACCCCGATGCTGCTCTTTGTCGGACTCATTCCATTCGCGCACCGGGACCGGGAGGCGTTCCAGGAATTCGACATCAAGGCATGGTTCGACACCGGCGCCAAGCGCGTGATGGTCCTGGACCACCCCGAGCGGGCCTCCGAGATTGTCGCCGAGGCCATGTTCGCGGCCATGAGCGGCCGCCCCGGCCCCGTGGTGGTAGGCCTGCCGGAGGACATCATCCGCGCGCAGATCGATCCGACCCTGCACCCGGCCATCCCGGTGGCCGCGGGTGGCATGAGCAGCACGGATGCCGGCGCCCTCGCCGAGGCCCTGGCACAGTCCCGGAAGCCGCTCTTTGTTACCGGCGGAAACGACTGGACCCAGGACGCGGCCACAGAGCTCACCGAATGGCTCGAAAAGCACCACATCCCGGCCGCGGCGGAATGGCGCACGCAGGGAACCGTCTCCTTCGACTCCCCCAGCTACGTCGGACCGATCGGCTACGGCCGGCCCCGCCCCACCTACGACCTCCTGGAGGAAACCGACCTGCTCGTGTTCGTCGGGACGGTTCCGGGCGACGTGATCACGGACGGATTCGTCTGCAGGCAGGACTGGAACAAGAAGAACTTCCTGGTCACCATCGATCCCTCGCTGCGCGGCCGCTCCGGCCCCGTCTCCCGCCAGATCCTGGCCAAGCCGGAGGCCTTCGTCCGGGATCTGGGGAACATTGACCTCCCGGTCAAGGAGGAGTGGAAGGCGTGGACGGCCCGGATGCGTGCCGAGCAACAGTCGTTCGCCAGCCTGCCGCCGTCGACCCCGGACGAAGGGCCCGCGAAGATGGACACCCTCATGGCCAACCTCGTGCCGCTGCTGCCCGAGGACGCCATGGTCACGTTCGGGGCTGGCGAGCACACCAACTGGGCGCACCGGTACTTCCCCACCCGGCGCTACGCCTCGATGATCAGCGCCCGGAACGGCTCCATGGGGTACTCGATTCCATCGGCCATCGCGGCATCGCTGGCCAGCCCGGAGCGGCGGGTGGTCACCATTGCCGGCGACGGGGAATTCCTGATGAACGGCCAGGAGCTCGCCACGGCCGCCCAGTACGGAGCCACGCCGCTCATCATCGTGATGGACAACCAGGAGTACGGCACCATCCGCACCCACCAGGAACGCCACTACCCGTCCCGGGTATCGGGCACGCAGCTGAAGAATCCCGACTTCGGCATGATGGCCCGGGCCTTTGGTGGTTTCGGCGTCACGGTCACCGAGGACCAGGACATCCAGGCCGCCCTCGAGGCCGCGCTGGCCGCCATCGACCGCGACGGCGTGTTCGCCCTGGTCCACCTCGTCGTCGAACAGCGGGTCAAGGCCTACTAGATTGCGGTCCGGCCAGTAAACAGACGGACGACGACGGCGGGAGCCTCCCGCCGTCGTCGTGTCCTCCTGGTTGCGCTATCAGGTCTGGTTGTCATTCGGCGCCGATGGCCGCCATACCTGAAGTGCAACGGGTGGTTGGGGTGATCTCTTGTTCGGCGATCTCTTGTCCGGGGCGGCGGGCCGCACCACACTGGTTGCTGGAGGCAACGTCATGGAACCAGTCACCATCAGCGATCTGCCGATGACGCAGGAGGAATTAGTCGCGGTAGCCGAGGGCGCGCCGGTGGCACTCGGCGAGGCCGCCAGGGAGCGGATCGCGGCGAGCCGGGCCCTGCTGGAGGAGGCCATGTCCGGCGGCGACCCGATCTACGGGCTCAGCACGCGGGTCGGCCACGGCAAGGACACCAGGGTCCCGCGAGACGAACTCGAACGGCAGCAGCAATTCCTCGTCGCGAGCCATGGCGGCTCGTTCGGCCCCCTGCTGGACCGGACGGTGGTCCGGGCCGCGATGGCCGTTCGCGTCAACGGCATGGCCCGGGGCGGCTCCGGCGCCAGCCCGGCCGCGGCAGACACCCTGCTGGCCATGCTGAACGCCGGCGTGCACCCGGTCCTGCACGGCACGGGCTCGGTCGGGGCTGCCGATATCAGTCCGATGGCCGGCATCGCCCAGGTGGCTCTCGGCACCGGCACAGCGGAATTCCGGGGCGAGACCCTCCCCGGAGCGGAAGCCCTGCGCCGTGCCGGGATCGCGCCGCTCCGGCTCGAGGGCCGCGACGGACTGGCCTTAATCTCGGCCAACGGCGTCTCGATCGGCCACGGGGCCCTGGTGCTGGCCCGCGCGGCCCGGACGGCCAGCGCCGCGGACCAGGCCGCCGTCCTGTCCATCGAAGCCACCCGGGGCAACCCCTCGGTCTTTTCGGCCTCCGCGGCCGCGGCCAAGCCGTATCCGGGGCAAGTCGCGGCAGCGGCCCATCTGCGCGGACTGCTGGAAGGCAGCCTGCTCCTGACCCCGGGCGGGCCGCGGTCGGTGCAGGATGCCCTTTCCTTCCGGGTGATCCCGCAGGTCCACGGCGCGTTCCGTGAGTTCCTCGCCACGGCCGAGGGTGCCGTGGACACGGAGCTGAACTCCGCGAGCGATAACCCGCTGGTCGACGTCGCATCCGGCTCGGTGCTGAGCAACGGCAACTTCCATCCGATGGTGCTGGCCATCGCCTTCGACGCCCTGCGCGTGGCACTGGTCCACGTGGGGCAGCTCAGCGAACGCCGCATGAGCCACTTGTGGACTGCCATCATGGCGGCGATGAAATCGGGGCCGCCGCCCGGGAGCCGCGGCCCCGCCGCGGCTCCCGGCGTGCAGCTCCGCTACGCGGGGTCCGCCTGCTACACCGAGCTCCGGCTCCTGGCAGCATCGGCCACCCTGGACTCGACCATCCTCGATGTCGGCGTCGAGGACCATGCGACGGGAGCCATGCTGAGCGTCCGCAAGACCGAGGAAGCGCTGGGCCTTCTCGAGGACCTGCTCGCGATCGAGGTTCTGCTGGCTGCCGACCTGCTGAACATCTCGGCCCCGGGAACGCTCGGCGCCGGGGCCGAGGCGGTTCTCCGGCTCAGCGCGGAGGCGGCGGACGGTGCCGAATCGGCCGCCGACGTCCACCGCAAACTGCGGGAACGCTTCCCCGAAAACTAGCCCTCCCCGTGGATGCGCTATCAGTCCTGGTCGTCATTCGGCTCGGATAACCGCCAAGACCGACAGCGCAACGGGTGGGTGGGCACGGGGGCGGCCGTGGGTGGGCGCGGGGTGGACGGACCTTAGACCGCCGACCAGCCGCCGTCGGATGCGAGGACCGCGCCGTTGACGTTGGTGCCGTCGTCGCTGAGCAGGAAGGTAATCGAGGCTGCCAGCTGCGCCGCGGTGGCGGGTGCCGGGATGTTCACGCCCATGAGCGGCTGAAGGCGCGCGGCGCCGAGCTCGGATCCCCACGGGGCCTCGATGTTCGTGATGGTGGCGCCCGGGGCCACGGCGTTGAACCGCAGGCCCTTCGGCCCGTACATCACGGCGGAGTTCTTGGTCAGGCCGATGACGGCGTGCTTGGACGCCGTGTAGGTGGCGCCGGCGGCGGACCCGCGCAGCCCGGCCTCGGAGGCGATGTTGACCACGGAACCGGTACCGGCCTCGAGCATGAGCGGCACGACCGCGCGGGTCAGGCGCATGAGGGCCGTGACGTTGATCCGGAAAACCCGCTCCCAGGTTTCGTCGTCCACCTCGTGGATCGGCGTGAAGTTGTCCATGATCCCGGCGACGTTCGCCAGCGCATCAACGCGGCCGCCCGCCGCGGCCACGACGGCGGCAACGGTTTCCTCGGTGGAGATGTCGCCGGGCACGGGAACCAGGTCCAGGCCGGCGTTGTCCTGCACGAGGGCGTCCAGGCGTTCCTTGCTGATGTCAGCCGCGATCACCCGGCCGCCCTCCTTTGCGACGCGGAGGGCCGTGGCCTGTCCAATGCCCGATCCCGCACCCGTGACGATGACGGTCTTGCCCGCAAAGCGGCCCGCGGTGACGGTTTCCTGCCATGAAGCTTCGTTGCCCATGATGTCCTTCCAGACGTTGAGGATGCTGACAGGCTCACCTTATGACACTCTGTGTCATTATGTAAGGGTGAATACCGGCCAGCCCTCCGAGGACCACCAGCCCGCCGCCGCCGCGCGCGCCACCGGGCGGCCGGCGACGATCGACCCCGACGCCGTCGCCCGCATCGCCCTGCGCCTGTTTGCCGAGCGCGGCTACGAGCAGACGTCCATGGAGGACATCGCGGGCGCGGCCGGGATCGGGCGCAAGAGCCTTTACCGCTACTTCGCCAGCAAGGCCGACCTCGTCTGGGGCGGCATCGAGCCGGTCACGGAGGCGGCCGGCCGGGCACTGGGTAGTGCGGGTGACGGCGGCGGCCCCGTTGGCGAGTCCGACGACGGGCCCGCTGGCGCGTCCGACGGCGGTTCCAACGCCGACTTCGACGGCGGGCTCCGGCCAGGGGCGGGTACGGCGCAGATCCGGGCGGCGCAGATCCGGGCGGGGCTGAGCGCGGCGGCCGTCGCCGGGGCGGCCGTGCTGGCGGACCTTGACCTCACCCGCGGACGCCTGCGGCTTATCGCCGAACACCCGGAACTGGCCAGCCGGAGCTACGCCGCCCTCGCTCCCCAGCGCGAGCGGGGCCGCCGGTATTTGATCACGCTCGGCATCCGCGAGGACATGGCCGGCTACCTCTGCGCGGCCTATCTGGGGGCAACATTCGAGGCCTGGATGCAGTGGGCCGCCGGCAGCGATTCCGATCCCGTGCCGTACCTGCTGGCCGCCATGAACGTGCTGCAGATGCCCGATGTGCAGGAGTCTTCGATAGACGCGTAGGACTCCCTGAAGACGCAGGCGGCGGGCGAGTGGCGCCGTCGGACTCCCCGCCGGAAACGCCCGGGGAACGCCGTGGCCGCCGTGGCTACTCCCCGGTCTGGCCGTCTACGACTTCGCGAAGGAGGTCGGCGTGGCCGTTGTGCCTGGCATACTCCTCGATCATGTGGCACAGGATCCAGCGCAGGCTCGGCGCCGAGCCGTCCGGCCACGGGCGCCGGGCCAGTTGGTCCAGGCCGCCGCCGGCCAGGGCATCCGCGACGCATTCCCGGGAGCGGCCGACGGCGTCCTGCCACAGGTTGCGTAGCTGGTCCGGGGTGTCTCCGGCGGCGGAATGCCAGTCCCAGTCTGGGTCGGCCTTCCAGTCCACGGTGTCGAACGGAGCCTCCCGGTCCCGCCCGTGCAGGGAACGGGAAAACCATTCGCCCTCCACGTAGGCCATGTGCTTCAGCAGCCCGCCCAGGGTCATCGATGAGGCAGCGGTGGTCGCCCCGAGGCCGGCGGCGTCCAGTCCGGCGCACTTCCACGCCAGCGTGGCCCGCTGAAAGTCCAGGAAACCCAGGAGGGTCGCGGTTTCATCGGCGGAAAGGGGAGGCTCCGGGCGCCCCTGATCGTCCACAATTGTCATGCGCATGAGTCTAGCGGCCTGCCATCCGGCGTCCGTGGGGCGCGCCGCCGACGCCTCGCGGCCTCGATCTCGCCGGAAACTCTCCGAGTCGCCGGGAAAGTACGGCGAACCGGCAGCACTCCGGCGATTTCGACGACGGCGGGCGCCTCACGCCGTCGTCCGCCTCACTGGTTCAAGACCCGTGACTTTCCGCCCGGAAGGCCGCGGCACCCCCGTGGCCCGCTGGGCGCGCCGGCGGATGACGAACTCGGCCACCGCAACATTGATCACCCAGGCCGATCCCAGCAGCGCCGCCCGGGTCGGCTCGTCGGGCGGGCCGACCAGCAGCATCCAGGGCAGGCTCACCAGCGCCTGCGTTCCCGCAGCGACACCGATCGCGTAGCCGCGGGTCATCCATGCTCCATGCCGCACAAAGTCCCGGCTCACAATGGCGACGACTCCCAGGACAATGCTCGCCGCCATGGCCGAGCCGAAGACGAGCCGCAGGACGAAGAGCGCCGGGCCGTCGCCGGCCGGCAGCGGATAGAAGGCGGCCATCCACAAACCGGACAGGGCGGCCAGCAGGCCCGCCGGTGCCAGGATGCGGCCGGCGATCCGGTGCCAGCCGCGGCGGCCCCGCAGTGAAGGCAGGAACTGGAATGCCCCGAGCAGGCTGTAGGTCGTGACGCAGACAATGTGCGTCACCACGGGAACGGGCGAGGCGAAGAACCGGGCGTTCTGCGGCGTGATGGCCGCACCTCCGGTCAATTCCGTCAGCCGCGCTGCCCCCGCAATGACCGGGATGAGGCTGAGCAGGATCAATCCGGCGGGCACCGGCCACTGGGGGCGACGGCGGACGCGGGGCACGGGAGCGCTGCTGGCTTGAATCGTCATGGCTTGGTCCTTCGCTGGAGCGGCTCGCGGCCCGTTTCGAACGGCTCGCGGTGTACGGCGTACACCTGATGCGCACAACGCTAGGTGTACGCCGTACACTTGTCAATAGGAGAGCGCTAGGGAAAGGTGGCCGGATGACCCAGCAAGCGGAACGCACGCGCCGGATCCCCCTGAGCCGGGACCGGGTGCTGACGGCAGCCGTCGTACTGGCCGACAAGGTGGGGATCGAGGCGCTGAGCATGCGCCGGCTGGCCCTGGAACTCGGCGTCGTGCCGATGGCGCTCTACAAGCACGTGGCCAACAAGGAGGAACTCCTCGACGGCATGGTGGACGCGCTCGTCAGCGAGATCGATCCTCCCGCCCGCGATGCCGGCTGGAAGGACGCCGTGCGGCTAAGGGTGCTCTCGGCCCGGCGGGCGCTCCTGCGTCACCCGTGGGCCCGGCAGGTGCTGGAGTCGCGCACCAACAAGACGCCGGCGGTCCTTGGGTACATGGATTCGTTCATCGGGATGTTCCTGGCCGGCGGCTTCTCCGTCGATCTGACCCACCACGTCATGCATGCCCTGGGCAGCCGCATGTGGGGGTTCACTCAGGAGCTGTTCCCTGAGCCTGCCGGCGGGACGGCTGAGGGGACGGCGGATCTGCCGCCGGAGGTGCAGGCCGCCATGTTCCGCGAGATGGCCGAGCGGTACCCGAACATCCTGAAGGTCGCCACCTCGTCCGCGCACGAGGACTCCGTGGTGGGGCAGGGCTGCGACGACCAGTTCGAATTTGAGTTCGCGCTGGATCTGCTCCTGGAGGGCTTTGAACGCCTGCACCGGCAACACTGGACTTCCATGCCGAAAAAGACCTCGACGCCGGCAAAGCCCTGACCGCGTCCTACTCCCCCAGGAACCGCAGCAGGTAGGGGACGATGGTCCGCATGGCCGTCAGGTCGCCGCCGCTGGCAGACAGTTCGCCGAGGTAATCGCCATGGCCGCCCGGCACGATCATCAGGCGGGCCCCGGGAATGACACGGGACATCCGCACGGCGTGTTCTGGGCTCATGACGTCGCGGTCGGCGCCCAGGACCAGGGTGCGGGCCGTAATGCGGCGCAGGTCATCGTCCGGCCAGCCTGCGAAGGTCAGGATGCGCTGACGGTCCAGCTCGAACAGCCGCTCAAGGTGTCCGGGCTCCGGATTCAGCCGGCGGTCCGCGTCCTTAAGCGCCTCCGGCATCTCGGCAAGGGTGCCCTTCGCCATTCCGTCCCAGAACTCGTCGCTGACCGCGTCCCGGCCGACGAAGGTGGAGGCGGCAATCAGGCACCGCACGGAGGCCGGATACCGCATCGCCAGTGCCAGCGCGGTATGGCCGCCGGCGCTGAAACCGAGCACGTCCACGGAGTCCACCTTGAGCTCGTCGAGCACGGCTTTGATGTCGTCGGCGGAGTTTTCAGCGGTGAGCGGGCGGCCGGTCGCGGCGGTCCGGCCGTGCCCTTCTTCATCGACGGCGATTACCTGAAGACTCTCGGCCAGCAGCGCCGGGATGAGGCCGGCGAAGTTCGTCTCGATGGTCGACCCTCCGCCGGGGATGAGCAGCAGCGGGGGCTTGTCGGCACGTGGGTGACCGTGGACCTCGTAGTACATGCGGAGATCGCCATTGGCCGCGTAACCGTGGGTGAAAGTCACAAGGCATCCTAACGCCGCAGGCAGCGGGCTGAATAGGGCCACAGCGGACGACGGCGGGAGGTTCCCGCCGTCGTCCGCTGTCGCTGCAGCTCAGGCGTTGACGGATTCGGCGAGGATCGCGTCCACCTGGCCCAGGGCCTGGTTCATGCCCTCTTCCATGCCCATGGCGACGATCTGCTCCATCTGTTCCTCGGCCTCGAAGGTGGACAGGACGGTCATCCGGGTGCGGCTGCCGATCGGTTCCAGCGTCACGACCCCGCGGATGCTGCCCATGTCGGCCACGGGGTCGCCGTTGTCGTCCGAGAAGCCGTCATCGAACTCCAGACGGTGCGGGGCGTCGATGGCGACAAACCGCCACCAGCCACGGGCCTTCTCCCCTTCGGGGCCCGTCATGAAATAGGTGGCCTCGCCGCCGGGGACGAAGTCGTGCTTCTCGAACGTGGCCGGCCAGGTGGGCGGGCCCCACCAGCGCTCGAGCTGGCGCGGGTCTTCCCATATCTGCCAGACGCGCTCCACGCGGGCGTCGAATTCGGCGACCACGGTGAGGCTCAGCGCCTCGAGATTCTTGACTGAACTGACAACGGTCATGACAAACCCTTCCTATCCTTCAGCATTGCTGCGTGTTCCCTGCCTGTTTCTTGCCTGCTTCGGTCCTGTCTGATTCTGACTTGCCTGGTTGCGGGTCGGCTGTCTCGGCGAGCAGGTCAGCGATCCGGTCGGCCCGCCGCCGCCAGATGACCTCGTACTCATCGAGCAGGCGGCGGGCCTTCTGCAGCCCGTCATGGTTGGCCCGCACAATCTGTTCCCTTCCCCGCTTCTGCTTCGAGACCAGCGAAGCCCGTTCCAGCACCGCCACGTGTTTCTGGACGGCCGCGAAACTCATGGCGTAGAGGGCAGCCAGTCCGGAGACCGAGTACTCCCCCACCGTCACCCGGCGCACAATGTCCCGTCGCGTCGCATCGGCGAACGCCTGGAACAAGCGGTCGAGTTCTTCGTCGCCAAGCGGTTCGCCGAGCTGATTCCTGCGCTGATCTACAACCATTTGGTTGTAGAATAGCCCGGTGTTTCGAGGGTGTCAATGGGGTGGCGGGTGGCCCGGGACGCCGAGTTCGCCGGAGGCCCGCCAATTCGCCGGAAGCTTACGGCGACCCCACAGGGGTCCGGCGAATTCGCGTGCCTGTTGAGGTCGCGGATCCCCCGCCGGCCCCGGGCGAAGTCCGTGTCAGGGTCCTCGCCTGCGGCGACTCGTTCACCGACGCGCAACTGCGGGCCCGCACCTATATCGCCTGTGGTGGCCGAGCGGCTGCCGCTTCGGAGGCCCGGCGCGCCCATGAGCTGCTGGGGAGCACGGCGGCTACAGGGAAGATCGTGCTCGTCCCCTAAACCGGCACGGTCACCGAGCGCTTAGCCCAGGAACGTGCGGTGGATGTCGCTCCCGTAGCGACGGATGATGTCCCGTTTGGCGGCCTGGAAGGCCTTAAGGTCGCCCGCATGCCCGTGCTGTTCCACGCGGCGCCTGGCCAGCTCGTCCGAGATCACATCCAGGAAGAGCTCGGCCAGTAACAGCCGGGCGGAATCCCGGAAACGGCCGCGGCCGTCGACATACAGCTGGACCGTTGGGGCGCCGGTGTTGATGATGACCTTGCGCTCCGCGGGGCTGTAGACGGCACGGTCCGCGCTGTTGTGCAGCGTGCGGAAGTCGTAGCCGGTGAAGAGGTCGACGCCGTGATCCCGGCTCGGGCGGTGGACCTCGCGGTGCGCCGCCGCCTGTTGCGCCGAGGCATCGGCGGCGATGGCGTGGTGCGGCGGCTGGTCGGCGCTGCGGCGTGAGGCGTGTTCAGCGATGACGATCTCGCACAACGCCCAGCAGTCGCCGGCCCGGACAGTGATCTCGCCGTGCTCCCCGGCGCGCTCCCCCGCCATGGTCCACTCGATCCTCCGCGTGTCCCCGAGCGCGCTGACCGGGACCGGGGCGGGCGCGGGGTCAATCCGCAGTGAACCGGGCAACGCGAGCTCAAAGGTGAGCGTCTCGGCGTCGGGCAGCTGACCAGGATCCAGCAGCAGCGCGACATGGAACGGGTGCCCCGGCGGCCGGTAGTAGAAGGGGGTGGTGAACCGCAGGGCCGCCGGCGGTGCCACCGCCGCCGAGCCGTCGCCGTTCCGGAGCGGCGGGCCCGTCTCCAGCCCCAGATCGATGACGGCCGCCTCGCTCATGTGCTGCAGCAGGTGCTCGATCATCTCGGCGGTCCGCCCGGACGTCGTGGCGCGTTCCAGGTGGGTGAGCTTTTCCTTCTCAGCCTGCACGGGGCCGGCGATCATCCGGCTGACGGCGCGGGAGAAGGCGGCGACGAAGGGGTCCTTGAGATTCAGGCCCTCCCGCTCGTCGCTGATGATCGCCTTGCCCCGGCCCAGCATCTCGGTCAGTGCCGGGCAGCGCACGGTGCCGAAGAGGTATTCCGTGCCCACCTGGTTCTCGTACTCGAACAGTTGGCAGTCGAGCACGGCCATGCCGGATTCAACCACCAAGCCGGCGGTGCGTTCGTCGCCCTTGAGCGTCAGTTCCACGTCCCGGGCCCGCTTGAGCGTGACGGTGAACGGGAACTCCTCACCATCAAGGCTGAAGCTTCCCGGCTGGTCGGGGCCGAGGAGCACGGTGGCCGGCGGCTCGTGGAAACGGATGTTCTCGCTGCCGTAGTCCTCGGCGCCGGGACGTCCGTGCACCAGCTCCACCTCGCGCCGGTCCAGGACGTCCCGCAGATAGATGTTGTCCGAGAGTGACTGCAGCAAGGTCGCGTGCTGGGTGATCGTGACGTGGGGATTGTCGACGACGATCGTCACCCGGGTGCCGTTGCCGGCGGCGCCGGCGTCGATGTCCCCGGCGGGGATGCCCAGCCGGGCGTAGTCGGCGGGGAAGGCGCGGCGGTCTGCGCCGTCGTCGTCGTAGAGGTAGCCGCCATTCTCGCCGCGGAAGACGTCGATCCGGGTGAACCGGCCGTTCTGGATGGTCTCGATCCAGCCGTGGCCCAGGCCGAAGATGGCCTGCTTGAGGCCGCGGCCGAAGTACCCGCGCCCGGCGCCCTCGCCGCGGGCGAGCGGGCTGTGCGCGCCGCCGTAGCTGAGGATGCGCCCGGCCTGCTCGAAGGACATGCCCTCCGCCTGGTCGCTGACCATCAGCACGGCCCCGGCGTGGTGCCGCTCGTAGCCGACGTGGATCCGCCCGGTCACGGAAGCGCCGGCCTTTTCCAGCCGGGCGTAGCTGTCGTCGCTGTTCGTGATCAGCTCCACCAGCGCCTTCTCCACCGAGGCAAAACGCCGGGAGTCGATCCCGATCACGCGCTGGTCCACTTGGATTTCGGCAACCGTCATGCTGTTTACCTCGCTCACAACTTCGCTGTTGCTGCGCCGTCGGCACCGGACGTGCCGATACGTGGAGCGTAGCAGTTTGAGCTTTTGTGGCACGAGCGTGCGAAATCTCGCCTGCCGGGGACAACACGGCATCGACTGCTCCAGTACTGCCGTTATGAGGACCCAAAAGGGCTGTTGTGGAGCAGTCGATGGCCCTGAGCCGTGCATTGGACGCTAGTTTGGTGGCATGACGGAAACGTACAGGTACGACGTCGAGATCCTCCATCTTCTCGTCTCGCCGGCGCACGCCTATTTCGGCCGCGCGCGCGACGGTGCGGCAGATGTCCCTACGACGGACGCGGAGCGGGCCGAACTGGTCGCCGGGAAGGGCATCGTCGGCGACCGGTTCTTCGGCAAGGCCGCGCACATGGATGCCGCGGTTACCCTTATCGCCGTCGAGTCCCTCGAGGCGATGGCCGCGGAGCTGGGCGTCGGACCCTTTGACCCGCTCCTGACCCGGCGCAACGTGGTCCTCCGGGGCGCCCAGTTGGCTCCCCTGCTGGGTCAAGACTTCGCGCTCGAATCGGGCGGGGAAGTGGTCCGGCTCCGGGCCGGTCGCCCCGCCCACCCCTGCGCCTGGATGGACCGGATGCTCGCGGCCGGAGCCCACGCCGCCATGCGGGGACGGGGTGGCGTGCGCTGCCAGCCGCTCTCGGACGGCTTCCTGAGCCGCGGGCCGGCCGTCCTGGTCAGCCCCGTCCCGCTCGAGCCAGAAAAAGCAGGCCAGGCTGTGGTGCTCCGGCCGAGACGCCTGCCGTAGCAGTCACCGCACTGCGCATGGTCGGGTGCTCACAACCACAGCCGATTTCGCCGGAAGGCTGCCAATTCGCCGGAAGCTTCCGGCGAATTGGAGGGTTTCCGGCGAATCCGGCCCGCAGGCTTCACGGGAGGCTCCCGCCGTCGTCGTCCCCCTGCTGGTACGGCGGCGCTAGGGCCGGGCTGCGGCGACGGGCGCGTCCGCCCGCGGCCAGGCCTGGTCGAGCCCTCTAATCCGCCGGTACGCGACGCGCACGAACCGCACCCCGTTGGAGGCGATGCTGACCACGCCGAAGAAGGCGAAGCCGAACACCGGGTCCCCGGCCTCGGCGATCCTCAGCACGGCGATTCCGGCCAAGAAGTAGATGCTGCCTTCCACGGTGTTCACACCCACAGAGAGCAGGCTCAGGCCGCGAGTGGAGGCGCTGGCCAGGCCTTCGTACGCGGCGGGGACGGCGTAGAACAGCGTCGATACGCCCAGCATGAGCCCGAGGGCGTCCTGCACGGGCACGAAAAACCGGGCGCCGAGCGCCGCGAGCACAAGGGCCGCCGCGGAGCCGGCCCCGGCCAGGACAATTTCGCGTCTCTTCCGGCTATCGGTCCGGGCCACTTCCCGGCACAGGAAGGCATGGATCACGATCCACAAGAGGTTGGCGGCCAGCACCCACCAGCTCTGCACCAACAACGCCAGGGCCAGCCAGCCCAGTCCGGTGCCTGCGAGCACGCCCAGGCTCACGCCGCTGACGCCGTCGCTGGTCCCGGTGCGTTGCACCCGCAGGAGCGCGGGAACTGACCGGATGAGCTCGACGGCGAGCAGGGCAAGCCCGGCAAGCGCGGCGGACGTCTCGGCGAACAAGTTGCTCCTTCAGCTTCCTGCGACGAGTGGGCAGTTGAAGCCACCATAGCCGAGCCGTGACGGGCACGGCTCGGCCTCTGCTGGCAGTGCCTAGGAGAAGCGTCCCGGCCGGAAGGTTGCCAGCATCGGGTGCTTCTTGCCGGTCATGATCTCGCCCGCGAGGAGTTCGCCGGCGATGAGGCCGAGCGTGGCCCCGGAGTGCGTGAAGGCCACGAAGCAGCCGGGGACCTGGCCGAGTTCGCCGAGGACCGGCTCGCCGTCGCCCGGGATGGGCTTGTACCCGAGCTTCCAGGAGGCCGGCTTGAGCTCGGGGTTTCCGGCGATGAGCTTGGAGGCTTCGTCGGCGAGTTCCTGGACGACGTCATCGGGGATGCTGAAGGAGCCGTCGACGTGTTCGGTGATGTGCTCTTCGTACCAGTCGTGGTCCAGGGCAAGCGTGTTGCCGGGGTTGGGCCGGACGGCGGCCCGCGGGGTGTTCAGCACGGCTTTCAGCCCGTGCTCCACGGGTTTGGTCACCACCAGCATGGAGACCGGGGACCCGTTCGGGATGTCGACGCCGAGGGGCGCGACGACGGCGGGCGTTGCGGCGCCGCACGCCACCAGCACAGTGTCTGCCTCGTAGGTGGCGCCCGCGGCCGTCTCGACGCCGGCGGCCCGGCCGGCGTCGACCGTCACGGAGACTTTGCCGGCGTTGAGGACGAGTTCGCCGCCCCGGGCGTGGAATTCCTCCATCAGGAAATCCACGAGTTCGGGCAGGCTGACCCAGCCCTCGCCGGGGTTGAAGATGGCGTTCTCGGGTACGGCGTCCGGATCGATGCCGGGCGTGGCTGCGGGAATCTGTTCGGGGGCAAGGAGCTTGGAGTTGTAGCCGATGGATTCTTCGTAGTCGTGGCGGGCTTCCGTGGCAGCCCCGTGCCCGGCGGCGTTCCACATGACGCCGCCGCCGAACTGCAGCCAGTCCCGGCCGGGGTCCGCGGCAAAGAGGGTGCGGTACCGGTCCACGCCGGCGACCCGGAGCTGGTGGTACGGGGTGGACCGTTCTCCGGCGGAGTTCAGCCACGACAGCGAGCGGCCCGTGGCCTCGCTGGCGAGGCCACGTTCGCTCAGGAGGATAACGGAGGCGCCTTCGCGGAGCAGGTGGACGGCGGTGGAGACGCCGAGGATGCCGCCGCCGATGATAGCGACGCGTTTGGTTGAGGGCGTGGAGGACATGGGTCTCCCTTTCGTTGCGTAGTGAGTTTGGGTTGCGCACGAGCCTTGGCCGGGGCGCAGTGTGGCTAGGCGAAAACGCGGATCTTGTCGATGACCTTCAGGACTTCGAGGGACTCTGCGGGGTCCACAGGTAGCGGGCCTTCGCCCCGGAGGGCTGCTGCCAGCCGGGTGTAGAACTCGGGATAGGCGCCCGCCCGGGCAGGGACGGACTCGTCGGCGCCATCGACGCCGACGCGCCCCCAGGTATCCTCGGGGTCGACACCGTAGGCGTGATCCAACGGCGTCATGCCGGCTGCGAGGGCAGGTTCCTGGCTGTCCAGGCCCCACTTCGTGTAGCCGGCCTCGGAGCCCAGGACATGAAACCTCGGGCCCACCTGGGCCGCCATCCCGTTCATCCACAGCCGCGACCGGACCCCGGATTCGTGGAGCAGGGACACGAAGGCCTCGGTGTCGGCACCGTCCGGGTCCGGGCCGTGGTTCGCGGTCTCCCCATGGCTTTCCGTCACGGCACCAAAGAGCTGGATGGCCTGGTCGATCAGGTGGGCGCCGAGGTCGTTGAGGATCCCGCCGCCGTCGGACACTGCGGCGGTGTCCCGCCAGTTCCCGAAGCCTTCCGGCCGCCACCATTCAAAGCGCGATTCGAAGCTGCGGACCTCCCCCAGCGGTCCTTCCCGGAGAAGCTCTTGGAGGGTCAGGAAGTCGGCGTCCCAGCGTCGGTTCTGAAATACCGTGAGCTGCACGCCGGCCTCGGACGCCCTGGCGATGAGCGCTTCGCCCTCGGCCGCCGTCGTGACGAACGGTTTGTCCACCACCACGTGGAGGCCACGGGCCATCGCGGTTGCAGCGAGGTCGTAGTGTGTCAGCGGAGGCGTGCCGAGAATGACGAGGTCCAGGTCCCCGGCGAGGGCGAACAAATCCTCCGGCGTCGGGACGATCCGGGTGTCCGGGTAGAGCCGTGCCGCTTCCGCGGCGCGGACCGGATCCGCCGTGACGATCACGTCCAGCGAGTAGCCGGGATCCGCCGCGATCAGCGGTGCGTGGAAGACCTTGCCCGAGATTCCGAATCCGACGACGGCGGTGCGGATCGGTGCAGCTCCTGCGTTTCCGGTCAGGGTCTCCATCAGAGCACTTCCGAGAGGAAGCGCTGGAGGCGTTCGCTTTGGGGGTTGTCGAAGAGCTCGGCGGGGGTTCCGGACTCGACGACTTCGCCTTCGTCCATGAAGACGACCTGGTCGGCGACTTTGCGGGCGAATCCCATCTCGTGCGTGACCACGAGCATGGTCATGCCGCGGCGACCCAGGCCTGCCATGAGGTTCAGCACCCCCTTGACCAGTTCCGGGTCGAGCGCACTGGTGGCCTCGTCGAAGAGCATGACTTCCGGTTCCATGGCCAGGGCGCGGGCGATCGCCACGCGCTGCTGTTGTCCGCCGGAGAGGTCCCGGGGGCGGTGGTCGGCGCGTTCGGCGAGGCCGACCTCGGCGAGGCGGCGGCGGGCGCGTTCCCTGGCATCGGCTTTGGGCATGCCTTTGACGCTCCAAAGGGCCAGGGCCACGTTCTCGAGGGCGGTGTGGTCCGGAAAGAGGTTGAAGTGCTGGAACACCATGCCTATGCGGGCGCGCAGGAGGTCCGGCTTAACCGCCAGGGCGCTTTCGCCGGCCAGGAGCACGTCCCCGCTTTTGGGTTCGTGCAGACGGTTGACGCCGCGCAGGAGGGTGGACTTGCCGGAGCCGGAGGGCCCGATGATGCACGTGGTGGTGCCCGGGGCGACGGTGAGGCTCACGTTGCGGAGCACCTCGATGTCGCCGTAGGCCATGGTGAGGTTCTTCAGTTCCAAACTGGAGCCGTGGAAGGTCTCGATGTCCGGGGCGGCGTTCTTTGTGGTGTTGCTGGCGAGGCTCATGTGTTGCTCCCGGTGGTCAGCGGCGAGGCCGCGGCGAGTTCCTTGACTTCCTTGAGACCGCTGCTGGGGGCGGCGGGGCGGCGCCGGCCCGTGCGGAAGCGGTTGTCGAAGTGGTTGACCAGGTGGGTCAGGGGCACCGTGATCAGCAGGTAGAAGATGCCGGCCATGACCAGGGGCGAGAGGTTGCCGGAGAGAACGGCGGCGTCCTGGCCAACGCGGAAGAGTTCCCGTTCGGTGACCAGCAGGCCCAGGAAGTAGACCAGCGAGGAGTCCTTGACGATCGCGATGAACTGGTTCACCAGTGCCGGGAGGACCCGGCGGACGCCTTGCGGAACCACCACGAGGGCCATGGATTTTGCGTAGCTCATGCCCAGGGCGCGGCAGGCCTCGCCCTGGCCTTTGTCCACGCTCTGGATGCCGGCGCGGAAGATTTCGCCGATGTAGGCGCTGGCAATCAGGCTCAACGCGATGATGCCCAGGGGATACGGCGAGGGACCGAAGATCGACTGGCTGAAGCGGGCGAATCCCTGGCCGATCAGCAGGATGGTCAGGATGGCCGGCAGCCCTCGGAAGAGGTCCGTGTAGATCCGTGCCGGGACCCGCAGCCACCTGGAGGGGGATATTCCCATCACCGCGACGATCATGCCGAGGGCAACGCCGATGATCGTTGCTGCGATGGAGATGATGAGGGTGTTGAGGAGACCGACTCCCAGAAGTTGCGGAAGGACTTCGGCCATTGCGTCGAAGTCGAAGAAGGTGCGGGTGATGGTGCTTAACCAGTCCATGGTTGCTCTCAGACGTAGGTAGCTTGTGGATCCCGGACGGGCCGCGCTGCGCGGCCCGCCCGGTCAGGTGGCCGGCGGGCTAGGTGCCGGACGTGCCTCGTTGTGGGGACGCTTATTTGCTGGGGGTCGGGCTGGCCGTCTGTTCGGCCTTCGGCAGGTACTGCTCGGGCATCGGGGAGCCCGGGAACCACTTCTGGTAGAGCTTCTTCCAGGTGCCGTCCTCCATGGCTGCGGCCAGGCCCTTGTTAAGGGCGTCCTTGAAGGCAGTCTTGCCCTTGGCCACGGCGAACCCGGCGGGGGCGTCGAAGGACGGGATGTCCGCGGCGCTGACCAGACCGTACTGCGTCTCATAAGCCTTGGCGGCCTCGTAGTCCAGGAAGTGCGCGTCGACGGATCCGCTGTTGACGGCGGCGATTGCCGTGTTGTTGTCTGGGAAGCGCACCAGGTTCGCGGAGGTGAAGTTCTTGACCGCGTAGGCCTCCTGCAGCGTTCCCTGCACGACGCCGAGTCGCTTACCGGAGAGCCCGTCTGCGCCGGCAATGCCCGAGGTCTTCGTGGTGATGACCGTCAGATAGCCGGCGAGGTACCCATCGGAGAAGTCGACGGTCTGCTTGCGCTTGTCCGTGATTCCAATGGCCGCAACGCCGGCGTCGAACTGGCCGTTGGAGACGGCGGCGAGCAGCCCGGAGAAGTCCTGTCCGGTGAAGACGACCTTGTCGATTCCGGCGCGGTGGGCGACGTTCTTGAAGAGCTCGACGTCGAAGCCCGTGAAGTTCCCCTGCGCGTCGGTGAAGGTGTAGGGCTTCGAATCGCCCAGGCTGGCCACGCGAATGGTGCCGGCCTCAATCAGGCCGTAGGGGTTGTCCGCCGGCGAGGACGAGGCGGAGGAGGATCCCCCGCAGCCGGACAATGCCAGGACCGCGGCGACGGCCGCGGCGACGAGCGCCACCGGGCGGTATTTCTTTCCTGTGTTCACAGCGTTTTCCAATCGTGGGAGAGGGGCGAGGTAGTCGGGCAGTGGGCCCCCGTAGTGCGGGACTGTCGATGAAGCTCTTGCTGAGTCCGGTCTCAGTCCCTAGGATTGAGACCGGACTCACATCGATTGATAGAAATGTAATCGAAGCCACATGGGGCGTCAAGGGTCCACGAAGAAAGGCCGTAATGAATAGTGATGCTTCCCGGCGCCGCGATGTCACTGTCGCTGACGTCGCCAGGGCCGCCCAGGTTTCCAAGGCCCAGGCTGCCCGCGCCCTGGGCAACTACGGTGCTGTAAGCGACGACGTCCGTGAGCGGGTGCTGGCCGCCGCCGAGGAGTTGGAGTACCGGCCCAACGAGCTCGCCCGCAGCATGAATACGGGGAAATCGCACACCATCGGGGTGGTGGTCGGCGACATCGAAAACCCCCATTTCGGCCTCGCCATGCGGGGCATTACCGACACCGCCAAGCGCAGTGGCTTCAACGTCATCCTGATCAACACGGATGAGGATACCGAGGCGGAAATCGATGCCGTCCGGGTGCTCCTGGACAAGCGCGTGGACGGCCTGATCGTGGCGCCGGCGTCATCCGTGGAAACGCAACATTTACGTCGCGTTCACGAATCCGGCCGCCCGCTGGTCCTGCTGGACCGCAAGGCGCCGGGGCTCGACGTCGACACCGTGGCGGTGGACATGGAGGACATCTCGCACGACTCCACGAGCTACCTGATCGGGGCCGGACACCGGAGGATCGCCTTCGTCTCCACCCTCAAGACGGACGAGCCGTACCGCGACGGCATGGTCCTGGACTCGTCCCAGATCTCGGACCGGCGCGACGGCATGAAACGGGCGTTCGATGAGGCGGGCCTGGACCTGCCGGACGATCTGATCCGCCTCAACGCCGGCGACAGCGAGTCGATCAGGAAGATCACCCGCGAGCTGCTGCAGCGCCCGGACCCGGCGACGGCGATCATCGCCTCCGACGGCCTGATCGGCCTCAGCGTCGTTGAAGCCATCCAGGAGCTGGGCCTGCGCATCCCGGACGACGTCTCCTTCCTCATGTACGACGACTTCGCCTGGACCCGCCTCACCACCCCGCCGCTCGCGGTCATCGCGCAGCCTGTGTATGACATGGGTGTTGCGGCGGCGGCGGCCCTGATCCGGCAGATCGAAGGCCGGAAGGCCCCTGCGCCCGCGCCGATGTTCACGGCCGAGCTGATCCGCCGCGGCTCGGT
Organism: Arthrobacter sp. ok909; assembly: GCF_900104405.1. Classification (NCBI taxonomy): domain Bacteria; kingdom Bacillati; phylum Actinomycetota; class Actinomycetes; order Micrococcales; family Micrococcaceae; genus Arthrobacter; species Arthrobacter sp. ok909. The sequence goes on from NZ_FNJS01000014.1 coordinate 114,073, forward strand.
CGCAGCCCCGCGGGTGACCGACGTCGGCAACTAATCTGCGGCCTGCCCGGGACCCTAGGGACTTTGGACACGGGTCCCTACAGGGGCCGCGCCGCCTAAAATTGAGCATGCCCGGTTTCGACGTGCTCGACGTGGAACGACAATAATCGTCGTGTCCGTTGCGGAGATCGAGGAACTGCGCGCATTGCTTGAAGAAGTCATCAGGCTCCGGCGCAACGTCAAGCATGCCGAAACGCGCAGCGGCGGCAGGATCGGGGCTGTGCGGCCCCGCCACCGCGAGAGTGCCCTCAACCTCGTTCACTACACCGAGCTGCGCCGTCACGACATCAGGGATCTCCAGTCCGGACTCGCGAAGTACGGGCTGTCCTCGCTCGGACGCACAGAATCCCGGGTGCTGCCCAGTATCGAAACCTTGATCTGGACGCTGACCCGGCTGGTCACCCCTGATGGCGAGCGCACTGCGATGCCTCCCGGCTTCCCGGACGGCGGCGAGTTGCTCGCACGGAATGCTGTCAATCTCCTCGGCCCTAATCCGGAAGACCGCTCCACGCGCATCATGGTCACGCTGCCGAGCGAAGCGGCAACGGACGCGGCACTCGTCCGCGGCATGGTGGAGCGGGGGATGGACCTGGCCCGCATCAACTGCGCCCACGACGGACCCGAGGCGTGGCGGCACATGGTCGGCCATATCCGCGCCGCCGAAGAGGCCACCGGGAAACGCTGCCTCATCGCCATGGATCTCGCCGGCCCCAAGCTGCGCACCGGCCCGGTCCGGCCTGGTCCCCGAGTTTTGCGGGTCAAACCGGTCCGCAGCAAGACGGGCACGGTCCTGGAACCGGGACGTGTGTGGCTCGGCGCCGCACCTGGGACTTTGCCGGAAAAGGCGTCCGAAACTTCGCCCGCAACAGCACCCAGCCCGGCAGTGCCCGTGATTCCTCTCGACGACAACGCGTGGGGCGGCTCGCGGGGTCGGGGCCAGACGATCAGGCTGCATGATGCCCGCGGAGCCCGCCGCACCCTCCGCGTCGAGGCGACGTCCCCGGACGGGTGCCTGGTGGCGCTGGACAAGACGGTCTATTTCACGCCCGGGACCAGGCTCACTGCGGTCCTGGACCCTGGTATCGGCAAGAAAGGACACCACCAGGAATATCCGTCCGTAAAGGTTGGTGAACTCCCGGCCGTGGAGGAGAGCCTGCTGATCCACCGAGGTGACAGCCTCGTCCTGAGCAGTGACCTCGCTCCCGCCGACAGCACCTCAGTGGACATACACCGCATCGGGTGCACCCTCGCCAGCGTCCTGGCCGACGCCCGCACCGGGGAACGAATCTGGTTCGACGACGGCAAGATCGGAGGGGTGGTCACCGCCGTCGGGCCGGGAGAGCTCACAGCCCGGATCACCTCCGCGGCGCCGCAGGGTACACGCCTTCGCGCAGAAAAAGGCATCAACCTCCCGGACTCCCGGCTCACCGTCTCAGCGCTGACCGAGCAGGATATCGCCGATCTGGAGCACGTCCGGGAACTGGCCGACATCGTCAGCATGTCCTTCGTCCGCAGCGCAACAGACGTGCGGAAGCTCCTCGCCCACCTCGATCCAGGGCGGGACGGGAACCTGGACGTTTTGCTCAAGATCGAGACTGTGGCGGCCTTCGAAGCACTGCCAGATATCCTCCTTGAACTCATGAAGTGGGCCGACGTCGGCGTCATGATCGCGCGCGGCGACCTCGCCGTGGAAGCCGGATTCGAAAGACTCGCGGAGGTCCAGGAGGAAATCCTTTGGCTCTGCGAAGCCGGTCACGTCCCCGTAGTCTGGGCCACCCAAGTGCTCGACACCCTCGCACGAACGGGCATGCCGTCCCGGGCCGAGGTGACGGACGCCGCCATGGCACAACGTGCCGAGTGTGTCATGCTCAACAAGGGCCCCTTCATCAACGAGGCCATCAGCATGCTCGCGGGAATCCTCGGCCGGATGCAGGACCATACCCACAAGAAAAGGAGCCTGCTCCGACGTCTGCGCGCATGGGACCATGACGTCCCCGGGGCCACGGAAGCGGGCACAGGACAGTCATGGAGCTGACGGTCATAGTTCTCATCACCGCCGCCCTGTTCGCGTGGGCACTCGTTTCGGTGCGGTTGCAGCAGGCGGACCTGACCGCTCCCATAGTGTTCACCGCTGTCGGCATGGCCTTGGCCTGGGCCGGGCTGGTCGATGCCGCGTCGCCCCCGGCGGTCATCACCCCGGTTGTCGAGGTCGCCCTGGTGTGGGTGCTGTTCTCCGACGCCGCCCGTCTGCCCCTTCAGGAGTTGCGCCGAGACGTGGGCCGCTATGTGCGGCTGCTGGGAATCGGGCTGCCTCTGACGATTGTGTTCGGGTGGGTCCTGGCCGCCTGGTTCTTTCCCCAGTTCGGACTGTGGCTGGCCCTGCTCGTCGGTGCGGCGCTGGCCCCTACTGACGCCGCGCTCGGGATCCCCGTGGTGACGAATCCAGCGGTGCCGTCGCGGATCCGCCAGCTGATGACCGTCGAGAGCGGCCTCAATGACGGCATCGCCACCCCGGTCGTCATGGTCGCGATCGCCGGCGCGGCCGCCGCCGCAGGTCTGGAGAGTGCAGCTGGTCCCGGCAGTGCCGCCGTCGAGCTGCTCATCGGCGCCGGCGTGGGCGCGGCAACCGGCGCCGTGGGCGGGTGGCTGCTGCAGCTGGCCCGCCGGCGCGGGACGAGCGCCGAGGACTTTGCCGGAGTCGGGGTCCTTGCCCTGAGCCTGCTCGCCTACACCGCAGCCCTCGCTGTGGGCGGCAACGGATTCGTCGCCGCCTTCTGCGGCGGGCTGGCGTTCGGTACGTGCGCCGGTCAACGGGCGCCCGCCGAACTGGTCTTCGTCGAGCAGATGGGCGGCTTGGTGTCGCTGCTGGTGTGGCTGGCCTTTGGAGCCATCACCATTCCGACCATGCTGGCGCACTTCGTCCCCCTGACCATCGTGTATGCCGTGCTCAGCCTCACGGTGGTGCGCATGCTGCCGGTGGCACTGGCCTCGATTGGCGCCGGACTGGACCGGCGCACCGTCCTGTTCGTGGGCTGGTTTGGTCCGCGCGGTCTGGCATCCCTCGTGTTCGCGCTGCTGGCGCTGGAAGCCCTCGGACCAGTGTCCGATCAGGCGGTGGCCGTCATCGCGGCCACCGTACTGCTCAGCGTCCTGGCCCATGGCTTCAGCGCCGCGCCACTGGCAACCCACTACGGCAGAACCGCTGCCGCAGCGGGGCCGGAGCCGGGAGGGCCGGTGCCGGTCACCCGCGCGCCGGCCCGGGGCCTGAGCCGCAAGCACACGCCCACTGCGCTTTTCCAGCCGAGGCGGCCCCGTCAGTAGTCCGAACGGAACCCGCGCTACGCCGTCCCGGTCGCGCCGGCGGGGCACCTGTGATGAGTCTCACGCGCAATTTTCGCCATCTGGCTTGAGCCGCCTGCGCGGCGCTGTGCACTATGGAAAGGCAGGGCAGGGAGCATGGCTCCCGGTCACGCAGCCCCGATGTTCCCTCCGACGCCACGCGTCCGCAGTGAACCAGGGGCACCCATCCTGGTGGACGCAATGAGGCCAAACCGGTGAGCTCGCAGAGCTGCCCCGAGGTCTCAGGCGTTCCTGGTTTGGCCCCACGGCGGCTCCGCATCGGTGCGGCAGCCGGACATCCGGATTCATGAATGGAAGCACTGAACAATGACGTTTGAAACTGCCAACTCTGTAACCCACAAGCTCTGGGACCGCTCCACGATGCACCACGAGCTGGACGCCCTGATCCACGACCTCTCGGAGCGCCACAACACCCCCAAGAGCAACATCGCGGTCCACGCCAGCGGACCGGGCACCTTCACGCTCAGCCTGAACCACGGTGCAGCAAACCTTGAGGCAGTTTCCGCCTAGCAAACACACAGAGGACGACGGCGGGAGGTGACTCCCGCCGTCGTCCTCTGGCGTCTGTATAGAGTTCCGCCGGCTCAGCTGCAGGCCGTCAATTCAGGAGAGATTCGCTTTTGACGACCCTCACCATCGGGGAAAGTAGTTCCATGAGGTTTAGCGCCTGATCATGGGCAGCCTCGCTTTGGCCGGCGCAGGCGTCCTCGACCACGGTCACATATCGACCTGCATCCGCGGCGCCTAGGGCGGTAGCGAGGATGCAGCAGTCCGTTGCCACGCCGGTGAGGATCATCTCGTCTCCGACGGGGATCCGTTCTGCCAACTCTTGCCCCCACTTGGAGAACGTCGGAAGGTCTATGGAGCCGCGGTCCTCAACGTCGGGAAGCTCGATGTGCCAGATGGGATCGGCGGGATCCAGGCGCATACTTTGCCAGCGGTCGTAGTACGAGGACCACGAGCCGTCTTCCGCAGGGTCGGGGACAAAGCGCGTGATGATGGGTTCCAGTCCGGAGGCTGCCAGACGCGCGATAGTTCGGGCCGCTTCGTCGTAGCGCGGGATGTGCCACTCCCCCGGTTGACGGAAGGCGCGTTGCATGTCAATCACGACCAGATGACTCTTTGCCCCGCCCGTTGAAGCCCCGGCCCAGCTGCTAGTCACGATTTCCAGCCTTCCTGGCCAGCCCAGGGGTCGGCGATGCCGATGTATTGGGTGGTGGTGTATTCGGCGATGCCTTCGGTGCCGCCTTCGCGGCCGAGTCCGGAGTGTTTGACGCCGCCGAAGGGGGCGGCGGCGTTGGAGATGACGCCGGCGTTGAAGCCGACCATGCCGAATTCGATCTGTTCCGCGACGCGCAGGAGCCGGTTGAAGTCGCGGCTGTAGAGGTAGGAGGCCAGCCCGTATTCGGTGGCGTTGGCCAGCCGGAT
>NZ_FNJS01000072.1:0-1682 GCF_900104405.1 Arthrobacter sp. ok909
GTTTAGATCTGTCTTCACAAACAGGGTTTAACACCCTCCACCTTCAATTAACAGCGTCCACGCGGCGCACGCCCAATTCGGACTCACTCATCTAGTGCCTTGAGCATCCGCGGCGCCCCGTGGTGCACGCCCGCAGGGCCGGGACCCGACAGCGGACGCGAAGGAGTGACCACCCCGGCGCTACGACCGCCGGCTCCTGCGGGTGTTCTACCTCGCCGGGCTTTCGGGGCTGAAAAGCTGCCCCGCCTCCCGGACCTACTACGACCGCAAACGCACCGAAGGCAAAACCCATATCCAGGCCATGCTCTCCCTCGCCCGGCGCCGCCTCAACGTCCTCTGGGCCATGCTCCGCGAAGGCACCCTCTACACACCGGTCCCGGCTCAGCCAGCCAGTATGGTTACTTGACACGACATACACGGGGGGAGCGGCGCATGGGAGGGTCCGACGCTGCGTGTTGAAGGGAGTCACGCCGTCGCTCAACTGCAGGGTCACCAATACCATGCAGGAGGGACGAAAGCAGCGCTGGTTACAAGAAGGCCCAGGACCGTCACACTCCAATTCGACACCGACCGCTCCGAATGATGCAGGAGTCCGATCAGGCCGAGGATCAGCGCGACTGCTGCGGACATTGCCCATGCGCGGCTCCACGAAAGCAGGAAGAACGCCATGCCCTGTGTGGGGGCCGTGGCGCCCGCAACCACGAGGGCGACCAGCACCTCGATCAAAAGGAGGCCGCCGAAGAGGGCTGCCCACCTTCCAACGGGCGTGTGAGGCTTGAGCGAAGCTGCCATTTATGCTCCTAGTGTCCGGGAAAGACGAACTCGGCGGCCGCCCAGTAGACGGCGGCAGTTGCCACCAAGGCCGTCAGAACGAGGACCAGGGCGGACCGTTCGCGGTAGTGCAGAACTGCGATTAAGCCCGAGGCAGCCGCAGGTGCCCATAGCAGAACGCCCAACTCCGTCACGATCTGTATGAGCATCGGGTCGGCGTCGAATGGCAGCAGCGGTGAAGCGATGATCGAGGCGAGGGCAGCAATCCATATGCAAAGCGCCCAGGTGCCGATCGCCGTCCGAGGCAGAAACGTAACGCGCTGAGCCGAGGCCCGGAACGAAGCGAAGGAGCCCGTCAGGGCCGCCGCGAACGCCACGGCTCCGCCGAGAAGATAAAGATCCCCGTTTCCTATGGCTGGCCCGACGATAGTCAGGACGAGCGCAGCCGCAGCCAGCGTGAATGCCCCGCGGCCAAGGCCGGTAGCGAGGATGCGGCCCAACGCCTGCTTCTTCGAACGAACAACAGCCAACAATGCGAGGGTGTTGGCCGCGATGATGCTGGCCCACGCAGCGGGCCCGGTCACCTTATCGATGTCCGCGAACTGGGTTCCTGCTTCGAAACGGAACAACGGGGTCAGGTCAAGAAGGAGCAGAAAAACGACGAAAAAGGCCAGCGCCCAGCGGGCAAGCGACGACCGGGGAAGGAACCGCGCATCCGGCGCAGCCATACCCGTTTTCAGGGACGAACTCATGAACGCACTCTGCCCGACACCTTCAGAGCGGGTAAGGGCTGAAAGCCCCATGGACCCGGATATGTCCGTGTCCATGACTTGACCAAAACTTTCCTGGATGATATTAGGTCCAAGCCGGTATTAGGTCTAGCGTGGGGAGAAGGAGCCTGCGCGCATGAA
>NZ_FNJS01000001.1:0-157439 GCF_900104405.1 Arthrobacter sp. ok909
CCTGGCCCTGGACGCTCCCGTCACGATCGTCGCGGACCCCGCCGGCACCGGCATCCGGCGCGTCCGGCTGACCCGGACCGGCGGCGACGTCCAGCTCTTCCGTCCCGGCCTGACCATCGCGGAACTGACCCAGCCCGGCCAGCCGGCGCAGCGGATCTCCCTGCCGCGCCGCAGCCTCAAGGACTGCCTGGCAGAAGAACTCCGCCGCCTGGACCCCGACGAAGTCTTCGGCGAAGTGATTACTATGGGACTGCCACGTACCAATCTAAGGAGTGTCCGTCCCAGTGAGCGCTGACCCGAGAGTAAGCATCCATCCTGACTCGACCGTCCTGATGGCTGCGATCGCCGCCCGCCTGATCACCAAGCTCGTGGACATCCAGGACCGGCACGGCGAGGCCACGGTGGTGCTTACCGGGGGCACAATGGGCGTCGGTTCGCTCAGGGCCGTGGCCGAATCCCCGGCCGCGAAGGCCGTCGACTGGTCCAAGGTGAACTTCTGGTGGGGTGACGAGCGCTTTGTGCCGGCGGATGACGCCGAACGCAACGCCCGCCAGGCCCATGAGGCTCTCTTGTCCCGCATCCCGGTGGATCCGGCGCGGGTCCACGTGCCCGGTTCCACCGATGACTTCGGGAGCCCGGAGGAGGCTGCGGCGGATTATGCGCGCCGGCTCGCTGACGCGGCGGCAGCAGAGCACGCTGCGGACATGTCCGATGACCGGCCGGAACACCCGGGCCGGCTTCCGCGCCTGGACATTGTCCTCCTCGGCGTCGGACCGGACGCGCACGTCGCGTCGCTCTTTCCGGAGCAGGCCGGCATCCGGGAGAAGGAACTGACCGTCGTGGGGGTCCAGAACTCCCCCAAGCCGCCGCCGGCCCGGGTTTCCCTGACCCTGCCGGCCATCAATACGGCCTTAGAGGTGTGGATGGTGGTGGCCGGCGAGGACAAGGCCGGCGCCGTGGGACTGGCCCTGGCCGGCGCCAATCCCGTGCAGGTTCCCGCGGCCGGGCCGCGGGGCCGCCGGGAGACCTTGTGGCTCATTGACGAGAACGCTGCCTCACGGGTCCCCGAGCAGCTCGTCCGGAAGGGCCCGTCCGGCGCGTAGCCGTTCCAGCGCTCCGGCCAGTACGTCTTCGGCGTCCTGGCTGGAGCGCCGTTCTTTAACGTATTCCAGGTGGGTCTTGAACCCCTCCGTTGGCACGTCGTCCAGGGCGAACTTTGTTTCGTCGCGGGTTGCCGTGCCGCCGCAGCGCCGGCAGTCCCAGACTCCCGGGATCTGCTCCTCGGGGAGTTGGGCGAATACGAGCGCGGTTTCATGGCCTTTGGCGCACCGGTAGGAGACACGAATACGGGGCTGGCGTGCACCGGCCCCGTTCATTGGCTCGTGGCGGGGCGATGCCCCTTCGGTGGCGCCCACACGGATTCCCTTGAATCCGGAAGCGGAATGCAGCATCGGGAACTCCTGGCTACTCAGCTGGTGGATTGGTGCTTGCCAGCGACAGTGTAGTTCGAAGTTCCCGATGCGGGGAGGGCCTCAAGCCCCTTATGAAGTTCTCGAAAAAGACGTGCTACGAATCGGTGCCTGTGCTGAACCGCATGATCAGGCCGAGGGCGATGATCACGACGCCCCATGTGACACCGAGGATGATCGTGAACCGGTTGAGGTTCCGCTCCGCGACACCCGAGGAACTCAGCCCCGAGCTCATGCCGCCGCCGAACATGTCCGACAGGCCGCCTCCGCGTCCCTTGTGGAGCAGGATGAGCAACGTCAGCAGGAGGCTGGTGATGCCCAGGAGGACCTGCAGAATGACATGAAGAACGTCCACGACGGCCTTTCAGAAGAATTGGATTGCGGGGGCCAAACCTGTGTCCGGACTAATCCGTCAGCAGGTGACTCTCGAACCTGACAATATTAGCAAACTCCGCGGCGTCCAGGCTGGCACCGCCGACCAGCAAGCCGTCGACGTCGCGCTCCTTCAGGATCGACGCCGCGTTGTTCGCCTTGACCGACCCCCCGTAGAGCAGACGCGTCTTGGCGGCGACGTCGCCGCCGAACAAGGTGGCCAACTCGGCACGGATGGCGGCGCACATTTCCTGCGCGTCCTCCGGGCCGGCGACCTCCCCGGTGCCGATGGCCCAGACGGGCTCGTAGGCGACGACGAGTTCGGCGGCCTGTTCCGGGGTGAGGCCTTCGACGCCGGCGCGCAGCTGGGCGAGCGTGTGGTCCACGTGGGTGCCGGCCTGGCGGATCTCGAGACCTTCACCGACGCACAGGACGGGGGTGATGCCGTGCCGGAAGGCGGCCTTGGTCTTGGCGTTCAGGACGTCGTCGGACTCGTTGTGGATGGTGCGGCGTTCGCTGTGGCCGACCAGGACGTAGCTGCAGCCCAGCTTGGCGAGGAACTGTCCGGAGATGTCACCGGTGTAGGCGCCGGAGTCGAACTGGGAGAGGTCCTGACCGCCGTAGACGACGTCGAGTTCGTCGCCCTGGACGAGGGTTTGGACACCGCGGAGATCTGTGAACGGCGGGAAGACGGCAACCTCCACGCGGCTGTAGTCATGCTTGGCGTCGGACAGGGTCCACGCGAGCTTCTGCAGGAGGGTGATGCCCTGGACGTGGTCCATGTTCATCTTCCAGTTGCCGGCGATGAAGGGCTTGCGGTCGAATTTACCGTTGGTTGACGTGGTCACGTGATCTCCAAGAGTGCTTGTGGTATGAGCAGCCGGCAGGGTGCCCGGTCCCTTGCGGACGGGCACCCTGCCGGCTGGATTGCCTGGCGGCTGCTGCTTTAGCGGCCGGTGCTTTTAGCGGTCAGTGCTTCTAGCGGTCGAGGACGCTCAGGCCGGGGAGTTCCTTGCCTTCAAGGTACTCCAGGCTTGCGCCGCCGCCGGTGGAAATGTGGCCGAACTGGTCATCAGCGAAGCCGAGGGTCCGGACCGCGGCCGCGGAATCTCCGCCGCCGACCACCGTGAATGCGTCCGTCTCGGTCAGAGCCTGGGCGATGGCCCGGGTACCGCCGGCGAAGGCCGCGAATTCGAACACGCCCATGGGACCGTTCCAGAACACCGTCCTGGCGCCCTTGATCCGTTCCGCGAAGGCCGATGCCGAGTCCGGTCCGATGTCCAGGCCGATGCCCTGCACGCCGAAGCTGCTGGACTCGATGGCGTCGGCAGCAACGGTCTCGTGCTCGGCGTCGGCGGCGAACTTGCTGGCCACCACAACATCGGTCGGCACCACGAATTCGGTCCCGGCGTCCGCGGCGCGCTTGAGGTATTCCTGCACGACCGGGATCTGGTCTTCTTCCAGCAGGCTGCCCGCGACCTTGTGGCCCGCGGCCGCGAGGAAGGTGAACAGCATGCCGCCGCCCACCAGGATCGTGTCCGCCTTGCCGATGAGGTTATCGATCACGGCGAGCTTGTCCGAGACCTTGGAGCCGCCAAGGACGACGACGTAGGGCCGCTGGGTGTCGGTGGTGAGCTTGCGCAGCACCTCGACCTCCGTGCGGACGAGGTCGCCCTGGTAGGACGGCAGCCGGGTGGCGACGTCGTACACGCTGGCGTGCTTGCGGTGCACGGCGCCGAAGGCATCATCGACGAACGCGCCGTTGTCGCCGGTGAGGGCGACGAGCTCGTCCGCGAAGGCGCCGCGTTCGGCGTCGTCCTTGGAGGTCTCCCGGGCGTCGAAACGCACGTTTTCCAGGACGAGCACTTCGCCGTCCTGGAGTGCGGAGGACAGCTCCTTGGCCGACTCGCCGACCGTGTCGCCGGCAAGGGTGACCTTGAACCCGGCAAGCTCGGCCAGCCGCAGGGCGGCCGGCTTGAGCGAGTACTTGTCTTCGGGGGCGCCCTTGGGGCGGCCCAGGTGTGCTGTGACCAGCACGCGGGCACCGGCGTCCGTGAGCTTCGCCAGCACTGGCAGGGAGGCCTTGATGCGGCCGTCGTCAGTCACTGTAGAGCCGTCGAGCGGTACGTTCAGGTCACTTCTGACCAGAACGTACCGCCCGCGGACACCATCAGCGATCAGTTCGTTGAGGGTGTGGAATGTCATGAGTCTTACCCTAGCCCAGCTTGGACGCGACGAGCTCCGTGAGGTCCACGAGGCGGTTGGAGTAGCCCCATTCGTTGTCATACCAGGACACAACCTTGACCTGGTTGCCGATCACCTTGGTCAGGCCGGAGTCGAAGATGGACGATGCCGGGTCGCCGACGATGTCCGAGGAGACGATGGGCTCGTCGGTGTAGGTCAGCAGGCCCTTGAGCTCTTCGCTCTCGGAGGCTGCCTTGAGGGCGGCGTTGACTTCCTCGACGGTGGTTTCGCGGGAAACCGTGACGGTCAGGTCGGTGGCCGAGCCGGTGGGGACCGGGACGCGGATGGCGTAACCGTCCAGCTTGCCCTTGAGCTCCGGCAGGACGAGGCCGATTGCCTTGGCCGCACCCGTGGAGGTGGGGACCATGTTGATGGCGGCGGCGCGGGCGCGGCGGAGGTCGTTGTGCGGGCCGTCCTGCAGGTTCTGGTCGGCGGTGTACGCGTGGATGGTGGTCATCAGGCCGCGCTCGATGCCGAAGGCGTCGTTGACAACCTTGGCCAGCGGGCCGAGGCAGTTGGTGGTGCAGGAAGCGTTGGAGATGATGTGGTGCGCAGCGTCGTCGTACAGTCCGTCGTTGACGCCCATCACGATCGTGATGTCCTCGCCGGAGGCGGGGGCGGAGATCAGGACCTTCTTGGCGCCGGCGTCGATGTGCTTCTGCGCGTCGGCGGCCTTCGTGAAGAAGCCGGTGGACTCGATGACGATGTCAACGCCGAGCTCGCCCCAGGGCAGCTTGGCGGGATCGCGCTCGGCGAGGACCTTCACGGTCTTGCCGTCGACGACGATGTTGCCGTCCTTGACCTCGATGGATTCCGCCAGGCGGCCGCCGACGGAGTCGTACTTGAAGAGGTGAGCGAGAGCTTCCGGGCTCGTGAGGTCGTTGACTGCAACGATCTCAAGGTCGGCGCCCTGTGCGAGGGCGGCGCGGAAGTAGTTGCGGCCGATACGGCCAAAGCCGTTGATGCCAATACGGGTCGTCACGTTTTCAGTCTCCTTGGTGCTCTTGCGAGCACGACTAGTTGAGAAGGCGTTCAAGCCAACTAACAGATCCCGCACGCCATTGGGCAGAGATAATTACCAGATCGGAGGACGACCAGCCACGTTGCTGAAGGCTAACCGCCTTCCGTGATCCATCTTACGTTTAACTGGGACTGCCCCCGCAAGTGCGGGGGCAGTCCGTCCACATTTCGGGCCGAACCGGCCGTAATGTGAGCTTTGTTACAAGCAGGAGTCGGTCCTGTCACGCTTACAGCGTGATGAGGCCCGTCGCGTTCTTGCGGGCGGCGTCGAAGCGCTTGGCGACGTCGGCCCAGTTCACGATGTTCCAGAACGCCTTGACGTAGTCGGCCTTGACGTTGACGTAGTCCAGGTAGAAGGCGTGCTCCCACATGTCCAGCATCAGCAGCGGAGTGGTGCCGAGTGCGACGTTGCCCTGCTGGTCGTAGAGCTGCTCGATGACCAGGTTGCCGCCGATCGGCTCGTAGGCCAGGAAGCCCCAGCCGGAGCCCTGCAGGCCCAGCGCCGCGGCGCTGAACTGGGCACGGAAGGCGTCGAACGAGCCGAAGGCGTCGTCGATGGCTGCCGCGAGCTCGCCCTCGGGCTTGTCGCCGCCGTCCGGGGAGAGGTTCTTCCAGAAGACGGAGTGGTTAATGTGGCCGCCGGTGTGGAACGCGAGGTCCTTGGAGAGGCGGTTGATGTTGGCGAAGTCGCCCTTCTCGCGCGCCTCGGCCAGCTGGGCGAGGGCGTTGTTGGCGCCGGCCACGTAGGCCGCGTGGTGCTTGCTGTGGTGCAGCTCCATGATCTTCGCGGAGATGTGCGGCTCCAGCGCTGCGTAGTCATAGTCGAGCTGAGGCAATACGTACTCGGTCACAAAATCCTCCAATGTCGTGGACGGGTTGTCCGGTTCGGTAACTCTCGGATTGTGCATCCGGATGCCGGGCATCCGGAAATCTGTTCTTGATTCTAAGTGACGCTAGTCGTCGAGCATTTCCGGCGTCACATTGGCTTCCGTGCCCGGGATGCCGAGGTCCTGGGCCCGCTTGTCGGCCATCGCCAGGAGCCGACGGATCCGGCCGGCAATGGCGTCCTTGGTCATGACAGGATCGGCGAGGCGGCCAAGCTCGTCCAGGCTGGCCTGCTTGTGCGCGACCCGCAGCTCCCCGGCGTACTTGAGGTGGTCCGGAACGTCGTCGCCCAGGATTTCCAGGGCGCGGTCCACCCGGGCGCCGGCGGCGACGGCGGCCTGGGCGGAGCGGCGCAGGTTCGCGTCATCGAAATTCGCGAGCCGGTTGGCGGTGGCACGCACTTCCTTGCGCATGCGGCGTTCCTCCCAGACCATGAGCGCGTCGTGGGCTCCCATGCGGGTCAGCAGCGCGGCGATCGTGTCGCCGTCGCGGATCACCACACGGTCCACTCCCCTGACCTCGCGGGCCTTGGCCTGGATGCCGAGGCGGCGGGCGGCGCCGACGAGGGCCAGGGCCGACTCGGGGCCGGGGCAGGTGACTTCCATGGAGGAGGAGCGGCCGGGCTCGGTGAGTGAGCCGTGGGCCAGGAAGGCGCCGCGCCAGACGGCCTCGGCGTCCGCGGCCGATCCGTTGACCACCACGGACGGCAGGCCCCTGACGGGCCGCCCGCGGGTGTCCAGGAGGCCGGTCTGGCGGGCCAGGGCCTCGCCGTCGCGGACCACGCGCACCACGTACCGGCTGCCGCGGCGCAGGCCGCCACCGGAGACGACGATGATCTCGCTCTGGTGGCCGTACACTTCGGCGATGGCGGCACGCAGCCGCCGGGCGGTCGATGCGAGGTCGACCTCGGCCTCGATCACAATCCGGCCCGAGATGATGTGCAGCCCGCCCGCGAAGCGGAGCATGGCCGATACCTCGGCTTTGCGGACCGAGGACTTCTTGATATCCAGACGGGAAAGTTCTTCCTTGACTGATGCTGTCAGTGCCATGGCACCTTTCCTAACTATTCCCGAAAATATCGTGGTACGCCGTCGCCAGCCGCAACGGATCGTGGACCGGACGGCGACCAGACGCCCCCACTTTACCCAAGACCACCTCGGCACCGAGCATTCCGGCCGCCTGTTCGAAGTCGGGCAGGTCCTGGACCGACGCCGGATCGGCCAGGACGACGTCGACCGTGAACTCCGGGGCGTACTCGCGCAGCACCCGGAGGTGGTCCGCGGCGGTCATGCCGGCGGTCTCCTTGGTGTCGGTGGCGAGGTTCATTGTCAGGCAGCGCCGGGCCGCCGTATTGCAGAGGGCCTCGCGCATTTCCGGGAGCAGCAGGTGCGGCAGGACGGAGGTGTACCAGGATCCCGGGCCCAGGATCACCCAGTCGGCCAGTTCGATCGCGGTCAGGGCTTCCATGCAGGCGGGAGCGTCCTCCGGCAACAACCGGACGCGCTCGAGGGACCCCGCGACGGCACACTTGGCCTGGCCGGTCAGGGTCTGCAGCGCCGTGCTGCCGTCCGGGGCCGTGACCCGGACCTGGCCTTCGATGGTCAGCGGGATGCTGGACATCGGCAGGACTTCGCCGCGTGCGCCGAGGAGGGCCCCGGCCCACTTCAGGCCGGCGACCGTGTCGCCCAGGAGTTCCCAGAGGGTGACGATCAGGAGGTTGCCCATGGCGTGCTCGTCGAGGGACCCGCCGCGGCCCTTGCCGGGGGCAAAGCGGTGCTGCATGACGTCGCGCCAGGTGCGGCCCCAGTCGGTGTCGTCGCACAGCGCGGACAGGGCCATGCGGAGGTCCCCCGGCGGAAGGACGCCGTACTCTTCACGGAGCCGGCCGGAGGATCCGCCGTCGTCCGCGACGGTGACGATCGCGGTGAGTTCGGAGGTGAGCAGCCGCAGGGCGGACAGCGACGCGGAGAGTCCGTGGCCGCCGCCGAGCGCAACTACGGAGGGGCCCTTGTCCTGCTGGCCAGCGAATGCCGCGCTGGCGGGCGGGACGAGGGGCAGCGGGCCGGTCAGCAGCGCCATTATTCGCGGCCCAGGTCCCGGTGCGTCGTGGTCACGGTGACTCGCGGATACTGCGCCAGCCTCCGTGAGAGCTCGACGGCCACCGCGACGGAGCGGTGCTTGCCGCCGGTGCAGCCCACGGCGATCGTGGCGTAGTGCTTGTTCTCACGCCGGTATCCGTCCAGGACCGGTTCCAGGGCCAGGACGTAGCGCTCCACGAAGTCGCTGACGCCCTGCGCTTCGAGCACGTAGTCGCTGACGTCCTTGTCCAGCCCGGTGTGGGGCCGCAGCTGCGGGACCCAGTGCGGGTTGGGGATGAAGCGGGCATCGGCCACGAAGTTGGCGTCCACGGGCAGCCCGTACTTGAACCCGAAGCTCATGACGTTCAGCCGCAGGGCCACCGGCCCGGTCTCGCTGAAGAGCTCGGTGATGGCCGTCGCCAGGCCGTGCACGTTGAGGGAGGACGTATCCAGGACGATGTCGGCGGTCTCCCTCAGCTCACGGACAAGCTCCCGCTCGGCGGCGATGCCGTCGAGGATCCGGCCGCCGCCCTGAAGCGGGTGCGGCCGGCGGCCCTGCTCGAAGCGGCGGACCAGGACGTCGTCGTTAGCATCGAGGAACAGCACGCGGAAGGTCACCCCGGAGGCCTCGAGGGCGCGGAGCGCAGCGCGCATGTCCGCGAACAGGTCCTTGCTCCGGACATCCATCACGACGGCGAGCTTGGACATCGAGTGCGGTGTGCGCGACACCAGTTCCGCGAGCGTGCCGAGCATCTGCGGCGGGAGGTTTTCCACGACGTACCAGCCGTGGTCCTCGAGGGCGTCCGAAGCGGTGCTCCGGCCGGCTCCGGACATGCCGGTCACCACGAGCAGTTCCGCCTCGACGGGTTTGACGGGTGTCATGCCGTCCTCATCCGTCCCGGATTCTGCCGTCGAGTCTGCCATCAGTGAAGCCCCATCTCTGCCTGTGCGTCTGCTGTTTGCGGTCAGGTAGCGGCGCGGCCGCGGTGATGCCGCGCCCGTGCCGTTTCCCAAGTCTTTACCCTAGCTAAGTTTGGCGGAGCTAGCTAAGTTTCGAGGATTTCGCCGGTGGTCATGTTGATGGCCGGAACGGTGGCGGCTTCCTCGCCGTCGGCAGTGAAGTGCCGGACGATCGCGGCGGCCAGGGACGGACCGATCCCCTTGGCGCCGGTGAGTTCTTCCTGCGTCGCCGCTTTGATCCCCTTGACGGAACCGAATTCGGCCAGGAGGGCCTTGCGTTTGGACTCGCCCAGCCCGGGTACGCCGTCCAGCGCAGAGACCGTCATGGCCTTGCCGCGCTTTTGCCGGTGGAAGGAGATGGCGAAGCGGTGGGCCTCGTCGCGGATCCGCTGCAGCAGGTATAGGCCGGCGGAGGCGCGCGGCAGGATCACCGGGAAGTCGCTGTCCGGCAGCCACACCTCCTCGAGCCGTTTGGCCAGGCCGACAACGTACACGTCCTCGATGCCCAGTTCGGCCAGCGCCCGGGCGGCGGCGTTGACCTGCGGTTTGCCGCCGTCGACGACGACGAGGTTGGGCGGGTAGGCAAACTTGCTCCGCGGGGCCGGCGTCGTGGAGTCCGCAACCGCCGCCGCGGTTGCCGCTTCCAGCGCGGCCTGGTGTGCCGGTTTCGCCGCGGCGGCTGCCTGCTCGCGTTTCTCGTCGAGGTAGTGCCGGAACCGTCGGGTCAGGACGTCGTGCATGGCGGCGGTGTCGTCCGTGGCGGCTGCCCCGGTGACGGCGAACTTGCGGTAGTCGGACTTCTTCGGGAGCCCGTCCTCCACCACCACCATGGAGCCGACAACGTTGGTGCCTTGGACGTGGGATATGTCGAAGCATTCGATCCGCAGCAGCGCCACGGGGAGGTCGAGTGCCTCCTGGAGTTCCTGGAGGGCCTGGGAGCGCATGGTGAGGTCGCCGGCGCGCCGGGACTTGTGCAGTTTCAGTGCGTGCTCGGCGTTGTCCCGCACGGTGGACATGAGCGCGGCCTTGTCGCCGCGCTGGGGCACCCGGATGTCCACGCGGGCCCCGCGCAGGCCGCTAAGCCATTGCGCGAGTTCGGCGGCGTTGCTGGGCTCGGCGGGCACCAGGACCTCCCGGGGCAGCCTGCCCTGGACGCCGGCTTCCTCGCCGTAGACCTGCTGGAGCAGGTGTTCGACCAACTCCGGGGTGGTGGAGTCCTCGACCTTTTCCACCACCCAGCCGCGTTGGCCGCGGATCCGGCCGCCGCGGACGTGGAAGACCTGGACCGCGGCTTCGAGTTCGTCTTCGTGGAGGGCGAAGACGTCCGCGTCCGTGCCCTCGGCGAGAACGACGGCGTTGCGTTCGAAGACTTTCTTCATCGCCACGATGTCGTCCCGGAGGCGCGCCGCCCGCTCGTAGTCGAGCTCGGCGACCGCCGCGGCCATCTCGCGTTCCAGCCGGTTCACGAAGGGCTTGGCTTCCCCGCCCATGAAGCTGCAGAAGTCCTCGGCCAGGGCACGGTGGTCCTCGGCGGAGATGCGCCCCACGCAGGGCGCGGAGCATTTGTCGATGTAGCCCAACAGGCACGGCCGGCCGCTGGCTTCGGCGCGTTTGAGCACGCCGGCGCTGCAGCTGCGTACGGGGAAGACCCGCAGCAGGGTGTCCATGGTGTCCCGGATCGCACCGGCGGTGTAGGGGCCGAAATACCGGGTGCCCTTGCGCCGGTCGCCGCGGAGCACCTGGACGCGCGGGTACTTCTCCCCCATCGTGACGGCCAGGTACGGGTAGCTTTTGTCGTCCCGAAACATCACGTTGAAGCGCGGTGTGAATTCCTTGATCCAGGTGTATTCCAGCTGCAGCGACTCGAGCTCGCTGCCCACCACGGTCCATTCGACACTGCTGGCCGTGTGCACCATGGCGTAGGTCTTGGGCATCAGCCCTGCCGGGTTGGCGAAGTAGGAATTCAGCCGGGAACGGAGGTTCTTGGCCTTGCCCACATAGATGACCCGGCCGTGCGGATCGCGGAAGCGGTACACGCCCGGATTGGTCGGAATTTCACCTGTCTGGGGTCGGTAACTCGCTGGATCTGCCACGGTTCCAGTCTACTGAGCCTCCGGGGGTGCCGCGGCACCGGCCCGTCCGGGAACCGCGGCTGCTCCCGCTATTCGACCGACTTGCTCTGGTTGTAGCTGGTGGAGCGTTCCTGGCCGCTCAGTTCCGCGATGGCGTCCATGATGCGGTCGGTGGCCTGGCGGCGGGCCGGCAGCGAGTGGTCCGGTCCCGTCTTCTCGAAGTACAGCGGCTCGCCCACCTTCATGGTGAAGTGCTGCGGTTTGACCGCTTTGCTGTCCGCCGGCTGCAGGTGTTCCGTGCCGATCAGGCCTACCGGGATCACCGGCGCGCCCGTCGTGAGGGCGAGCCAGCCGACGCCGGTGCGGCCTCGGTACAGGATGCCGTCGCGGGAGCGGGTGCCTTCGGGGTAGATGCCCACGCCGCGGCCGGCGTCGAGAATGTCCAGCAGCGTCTTCAGCGCCTGGACGCTGGCGGCCTGCTCGCCGCGCTCGACGGGGATGGAGCCCACAGCCTCGAAGAAGGACTTCATGGCTTTGCCCTTGACGCCGCCGGTGGTGAAGTACTCGGCCTTCGCGAAGAACGCCACGGGCCGCGGCATGAGGGCCTGGACGATCACGCTGTCCAGGAAGGAGAGGTGGTTGGGGGCCACGATGAACGGGCCTTGCTTGGGCACGTTCTCCAGGCCGATGACCGTGGGACGGCACGTGGACGATATGAGCCCGCGCGTGGTCCAGCGGATTACGTCAAACATTTCCATCGGTGTGCACCTCGTTCAGGGCTGCGGTCCCCGGGCGTTCGGAGAGTCTGGTGATCGTTGCGTGAAGCGCCGTGGTGGTGTGCACGATCTCGACGGCGCCGGCCGCGTGCAGTTCGCCGTCGGGCGCAAAACCCCAGCCTACGCCGATGCAGTCCAGTCCGTTCGCAGCGGCCCCGGCGACGTCCTGCGCACGGTCGCCCACCATCACGGCATGGCCGGCCGTCGACGGGACGGCGGCAGCCAGGTCCGAGAGCGCGGCGGCGACGATGCCGGCCTTGCCTTCGGGGACGGAGTCCGTTGCCGCGCCTGCCTCGTCGGCGGCCGAGCCGCGAATGCTGTGGAAGAGCCTGGCGATGCCGTGGTGTTCCAGCACGGTGCGGGCCAGACCCTCCGGCTTCTGGGTGGCGACGGCGATGGGCCGCCCGGCGGCGACGAAGCCTTCGAGGAGGTCGCGGATTCCGGGGTACAGCCGGCTCTGCGCGATGCCGGTGGACGCATAGTGCCGGCGATAGATCCGGATGACGTCCGCGAGGAGCGCTGCCGGTACGCCGGCGATTTCCGTGAGGGAATGGCTCAGTTTGGGTCCGACCATCTCGTCCATCCGGTCAGGTCCTGGAACGGGCAGTCCGAGTTCGGTGAGGGCCGCGGCGATTCCGCCCGTGATTCCCCCGGCCGGATCGACAAGAGTGCCGTCGAGGTCGAAGATCACAGGCACTGTTGTATGCGTCACCGGCTTAGTTTCTCACGAGTGCACGGATGCCAGAAATTCGCATACTCCTTCAGGAATACGTCAGGGGAATACTTGGCCGTGCCGCGGACCGGGAGCGCTCAGCAGTGGTGCTCCCGGTCCGCACGCACGGCACGGGGTCCGTTCTCAGGCGAGGAGATCGGCGAGGAACGCCGCCGTGTGGCTTTCGCTCGACTTTGCGACCTGCTCCGGGGTGCCGGAGGCCACTACCCGGCCGCCGCCCGAGCCGCCGTCAGGGCCAAGGTCCACGATCCAGTCGGCGCTCTTGATGACGTCGAGGTTGTGCTCGATCGTGATCACGGTGTTGCCCTTTTCCACGAGGCCCTGCAGCACCATGAGGAGCTTGCGGATGTCCTCGAAGTGCAGGCCCGTGGTGGGCTCGTCCAGGACATAGACGCTGCGGCCGTTGGAGCGCTTCTGGAGCTCAGCCGCGAGCTTCACGCGCTGGGCCTCGCCGCCGGAGAGCGTGGTGGCGGGCTGGCCCAGCCGGACGTAGCCGAGGCCGACGTCGACGAGCGTGTTGAGGTGCCGCGCGATCGGGGAGAACGCTGCGAAGAACTCGGCGCCTTCCTCGATGGGCATGTTCAGCACGTCCGCGATCGTCTTGCCCTTGTAATGGACCTCGAGGGTTTCGCGGTTGTACCGGGCGCCGTGGCAGACCTCGCACGGGACGTAGACGTCCGGCAGGAAGTTCATCTCGATCTTCAGGGTGCCGTCGCCGGAGCAGGCCTCGCAGCGGCCGCCTTTGACGTTGAAGGAGAACCGGCCCGGCTGGTAGCCGCGGACCTTCGCCTCGGTGGTCTCGGCGAAAAGCTTCCGGATGTGGTCGAACACGCCGGTGTAGGTGGCCGGATTCGAGCGCGGGGTGCGTCCGATGGGGCTCTGGTCGACGTGCACCACCTTGTCCAGGTGTTCGAGGCCCTGGACGGCCTTGTGCCGGCCGGCCACTTGCTTGGCACCGTTGAGCTTGTTGGCGAGCACCTTGTAGAGGATCTCGTTGACGAGGGTGGACTTGCCGGAGCCGCTGACGCCGGTGACGGCGGTGAACAGGCCCAGCGGGAAGGCTGCGTCCACGTTGAGCAGGTTGTTTTCCTTGGCGCCAACGACCTTGAGCTCGCGCTTCTTGTCGTATTTGCGCCGCTTCTTCGGCACCTCGATGGACTTCCGGCCGGAGAGGTAGTCGCCGGTCAGGGACTCCGTGTTCTTCAGCAGGTCCTGGTAGGAACCGGAGTGGACCACCATGCCGCCGTGCTCGCCGGCACCGGGTCCGATGTCCACGACCCAGTCGGCTTCGTGGATGGTGTCCTCGTCATGCTCCACCACGATCAGGGTGTTGCCCAGGTCCCGGAGCCGGGTGAGGGTTTCGATCAGGCGGCGGTTGTCCCGCTGGTGCAGGCCGATGGAGGGCTCGTCGAGGACGTAGAGCACGCCCACGAGCCCTGAGCCGATCTGGGTGGCCAGCCGGATGCGCTGGGCTTCACCGCCGGACAGGGTTCCGGAGGGCCGCTCCAGGTTCAGGTATTCGAGTCCGACGTCGAGGAGGAAGGTCAGCCGGGCCTGGATTTCCTTGAGGACCTGGTGGGCGATCTGCGCTTCGCGGCCCGTGAGGACGAGGTTGTCGAGGAAGTGCGCGCAGTCGCGCATGGGCAGCGCGGCGACCTCGGCGATGGACTTGCCGTTGATCAGCACCGAAAGGGATGCGGGGTTCAGGCGTGCACCGTTACAGGCCGGGCACGGGACCTGGCGCATGTACTCCTCGTAGCGGTCGCGCGCCGAGTCGGAATCGGTCTCGCCATGCTTGCGGTGGACGTACTGCACGACGCCCTCAAAGCCGGTGCTGTACTTGCGTTCCCGGCCGAAGCGGTTGCGGTACTGCACCACGACCTTGTGGTCCTTGCCGTGCAGCACGGTCTGCCGGACGTCGGCGTCGAGCTTTTCCCACGCCGTCGTCATGGAGAAGCCGAGCTCCTTGGCGAGGCCGCCCAGCAGCCGGTTCCAGTACTCCGTGGTGGCGGTGCCCAGCGACCACGGCGCAATGGCGCCCTCCGAAAGCGATAGCTCCGGGTTGGGGATGATGAGATCCTCATCGACTTCCAGCTTGGTGCCGATGCCGCTGCAGGCGCTGCAGGCGCCGAACGGGTTGTTGAAGGAGAAGGAGCGCGGCTCGATCTCGTCGATCGCCAAGGGGTGTTCGTTGGGGCAGGCGAGGTGTTCGGAGAACGCCCTGATCCGCTCGGGGTCGTCGGCGTCGAGGTCGACGAATTCGGCCAGGACGCGGCCCTCCGCCAGGCCGAGCGCGGTTTCGACGGAGTCGGTGAGGCGCTGGCTGATGCCTTCCTTGACCACGAGGCGGTCCACGACCACTTCGATGGTGTGCTTGAACTGCTTTCCCAGCTTGGGCGGGTCGCTCAGCTGGACGAGCTCGCCGTCCACGCGTGCCCGCGAGTAGCCCTTGGCGGTCAGTTCCTTGAAGAGGTCGACGAATTCGCCCTTGCGGCCGCGGACCACGGGTGCCAGCACCTGGAAGCGCGTGCCGTCCGGGAGTTCGAGCAGCTGGTCAACGATCTGCTGGGGGGTCTGCTTGGCCACGGGTTCGCCGCAGATGGGGCAGTGCGGCCGGCCCACGCGGGCCCACAGCAGGCGCATGTAGTCGTAGATTTCGGTGATGGTGCCGACTGTGGAGCGCGGGTTCTTGCTCGTGGACTTCTGGTCGATCGACACGGCCGGCGAGAGGCCCTCGATGAAGTCGACGTCGGGCTTGTCCACTTGGCCCAGGAATTGCCGGGCATAGGCGGAGAGCGACTCGACGTAGCGGCGCTGGCCCTCGGCGAAGATGGTGTCGAACGCCAGGGAGGACTTGCCGGAACCGGACAGGCCGGTAAACACGATCATGGCATCGCGGGGCAGGTCCAGGTCCACGTTGCGCAGGTTGTGTTCGCGTGCGCCCTTGACGACGAGGCGCGTCATGTCCGGGCGTTTCAGCTCGGGACGGGGCGGGACGGCCTCCGGGGCTGCCAGCGGTTCGACGGCGGACTGGACTTCAACGGCTGGATCTTCAGCTACAGCTTTAGGCACGAATCTAATGCTAATCGAAAACTTCTTCGAAAAACTATTCTGCTCGCCCGGGGGGTCCGCCGGGATGTGCTAGCGGCGGTCGTAGGCGGCGGCCAGCAACTGCACGGCCTCGGCGAAGCTCGCGCCCTGCGCTTTGGCGGCCGCCGCGAACTCCGCCGCGGCGGTGGACAGCGAGCTCCAGGCGGCATCGCGGGCGCAGACCACCGTGCCGTTCCGGCCGCGCGTCACGACGACGCCGGCGGCCTCGAGTTCCTTGTAGGCACGGGCCACAGTGTGGGGTGCAACGCCCAGTTCGGTGGCGAGGCTCCGCACGGCCGGCAGCCGGGTACCCGGCGCGAGCGTGCCGTTATCGGCGCGTTCAATGACGTACAGCCGGAGCTGTTCGAAGAGGGGGACGGAGCTGGCCGGATTGGTCCGCCAGGCACCGGGGAAACGCTCCCCCGCGGTGTCCGCGGGGCTCACTGTTCCGGCTCCCCGACAGCCTGCACGTGTTCGCGACCGGCGAACTGTGCGTCGTACAAATCCTTGTAGAGCCCGCTCCCCGCCATCAGCTGCTGATGGGTGCCGTGTTCAACGATCCGTCCGTGGTCCATGACGAGAATTAGATCAGCGTCCCGGACCGTGGACAAACGGTGCGCGATCACGAAGCTCGTGTGACCTTGGCGAAGCCGCTCCATGGCATGCCGGATCTGCACCTCGGTACGGCTGTCAACGGAACTCGTCGCCTCATCCAGTACCAGGATGCTGCGGCCGGCGAGCTGCGCCCGTGCGATCGAGACGAGCTGGCGCTGGCCCCGGCTCAGGGAGTCGCCGTCGTTGCCGAGCATGGTGGCGTACCCGGCCGGCAGGGCCCTGACGAACTGGTCCACATGGCTGGCCCGGGCCGCCGCGACGATCTCGGCGTCGGTGGCCCCGGGCCGGCCGTACTCGATGTTCTCCCGGATGCTGCCAGTGAACAGCCACGCATCCTGCAGGACCGTGCCGAAGACGGACCGGAGCTCGTCCCGCGGGATGGTGGCGATGTCGGTCGAGTCCACCAGGATCCGCCCCGAGTCGAGTTCGTAGAAGCGCATCAGGAGGTTCACCACAGTGGTCTTGCCGGCGCCGGTGTGTCCCACGATTGCCACGGTCTGTCCCGGTTCCACCGTGAAGGACAGGTCCTTCACCACGGGAGTGCCGGGGCTGTAGCTGAAGCTGACGTGCTCGAACGTGACGCTGCCCGCGGCCGTGCCCGGCGTCAGCGGCGCGTTGGCTTCCCGCAGGTCGCGGGGTTTGCGCCGGCCGTTGAACTTGTGCCGGCCGTTGGTCTTGCGCGGGGTATGGATCTTGAGCGGGGTATGTACCGTGAGCGGGGTTCCGGCGCCGTTGGCCGCAGCGGCCGGCACGGCGCTGTCCGGCGGGATCTCGGGAGCATCAAGCAGCTCAAAAACACGCTCCGCGGAAGCGAGGCAGGACTGCAGGAGGGTCAGCATGCCGCCGATCTGGCCCATCGGCTGGCTGAAAAGGCGGGAGAACTGGATGAAGGCCTGGATGCCGCCGATCGTCATGGCCCCGGTGGTGACCTGGAGCGCCCCCACAACGGCCACGGCAATGTAGTTGAGATTGGCGACGAACACCATGAGCGGCTGCACTATGCCGGACAGATATTGGGCGCGGGCGCTGGACCGCGTGAGTTTGTCGTTGCAGTCCCGGAAGCTCGCCGCCGACGCCTCCTGCCGGCCGAAGGCTTTGACCACTTCATGGCCCGTGAAGAATTCTTCGAGTTGGGCGTGCAGCGCCCCGGTACTGCCCCATTGTTCCGTGAAGTGCGCCTGGGAATGCTTGGCCACGAACACGGTGATGACGGTCGACACCGGCACCGAGAGGACAGCGATCAGCGCCAGCAGCGGCGAGAGCCAGAGCATCATGGCGAGTGCGGCGGAGAGCATCAGGACGGACATGATCAGCTGGTTGAGGAGCTGGTTGAGGGCCTGGGAGATGTTGTCGACGTCGTTCGTGGCCCTGCTGAGCACCTCGCCGCGGCGCTGCTCCTCGAAATGGCTCGACGGCAGCACATGGAGTTTTTGCTCCACGGAGCCGCGGAGTCCGTAGCTGAGCCGCTGCACGGCCGTGGCGGTCAGGGCGCCCTGGATCCAGCTGAAGAGGGACGCCCCGACGTACAGGGCGGACACCGTCAGGAGCCGCCCGGCCAGCGCCTGTTCGTCGAGGGCACCGCCGAGGAAACCTGCGACCACGACGTCGGTGGCGTCACCCAGGACTTTGGGAGCGGCGACGTTGAGCGTCACGAACGCACAGGTGGCCGCGATGACACCGGCCATCCGCCATTTGAGCGGCCGCAACAGGCCCAGCAGCCGGGCTGCGGCCCGCCACTTGGAGCGCTCCTTGGCCCCGGACAGCGCGGCGGACTCCGTGCCTGATGCCCTGCCGCGGCTCACAGGGTTTCCTCCAGCACGAGCTGGGACGCGGCGATCTCCCGGTAGCTTGGCGAGGACTCCATGAGTTCGGCGTGCGTGCCCTGCGCGACGAGACGGCCGTCCTCGAGCACGAGGATCAGCCCGGCGTCCACGATCGTTGCCACCCGTTCGGCCACGATCAGCACGGTGGCCTGCTCCAGCAGAGGCTCAATCGCCGCGCGGAGCCGGACATCGGTCCCGTAGTCCAAGGCGGAGAAACTGTCATCGAACAGGTAGACCGGCGAATCTTTGAGCAGTGCCCGGGCGATGCACAGGCGCTGGCGTTCGCCGCCGGAGAAGTTGGTGCCGCCCTGGCTGACGGGCGCGTCGAGCCCGAGGGGCAGGGCGCGGACAAAGTCGGCTGCCTGGGCGGACTCGAGTGCCTGCCACAAGTCCGGGTCGGCGGCGGCCGGCGAACCGAGGCGAAGGTTTTCAGCGAGCGTGCCTGAGAAAAGGTAGGAGTGCTGCGGGACGATGGCGATGAGGCCGCGCAGGGCCTCCAGCGGCATGGCCCTCACATTGCGTCCCCCGATGCTGATCTCGCCGCCGGTCGCGTCGAGGAAGCGGGGAATCAGGTTCAGGAGGGTCGTCTTGCCGCTGCCGGTCGCGCCGATGATCGCCGTCGTGGTCCCGGGGGCGGCGGTGAATGTGATGCCGTCCAGCACGGGCTCCTCGGCGCCGGGATAGGCGAAGGACACGTTGCGGAACTCGACGGCGTGTACGGGGCGGGCAGTATGACGGGCATGCGACGAGCTCACCGGGCGTGCGGCATGTCCGGGCCGTGCCGCGTCTTCGGGCTGTGCCGCGTCTTCGGGCCGGGCAGGGCCGGCATGCGCCCCGGCGGGGGCAGCCGGGTCCGCGATGGACGGTTTCGTGTCCAGCACCTCGCGGATCCGTTCCGCGCACGCCGCGGCCCGCGGGGCGGTCATGAACACGTACATCGCCATCATGATGGCGATCAGGATTTGCAGGATGTAGGCGATGAACGCGGTGAGGGCACCGAGCCGCATTTCGCCGGCGTCGATCCGGTGGCCGCCGAACCACACCACGCACACGGAGGACAGATTGACCACCAGCATGATCATGGGCATCATCCCGGCCACCAGCAGGGCCGAGCGCAGGTTGTTCCGGGTGAGGTCCTTGTTGGCTTCGTCGAAGCGGCGGATTTCGTGGTCCTGCCGGACGAAGCCGCGGATGACGTTGGCACCGATGATCTGCTCGCGCAGCACGCGGCCAATCCTGTCGAGGAGCCCCTGACCCTCGCGGTACAGCGGAATCAGGCGGCGCACGATCACCGTCATGATCACCGTGAGGATCGGGATCACGGCGACCACGATCCAGGACAGCACCACGTCCTGGTGCACGGCCAGCGCGATGCCGCCGATGAAGATGGCAGGGGCCGCGATCAGCATGGTGAAGACCAGGACTGCGAGGTTCTGGATCTGGGCGACGTCGTTCGTGGCCCGGGTAACGAGGCTGGGCGCACCGAAGACCCCGACCTCCTGGGAGGAAAAGGACTGCACCTTCGCGAAGAGTTCCTCGCGCAGCTGCCCGCCAAGCTCCATGGCGACGACGGCGCCCAGGTAACCGGCCGCGATAGCCGTGGCCACCTGCACGGCGGCGATTCCGGCCATCCAGCCGCCCAGATGGACGATTTCCCCCGTGTCCCCGCCGATGATGCCGTCGTCGATAATCGCGGCGTTCAGCGTGGGCAGGAGCAGGTTGGCGGTGGTTTGCACGAGCTGGAGCACAACGATGGCCAGCACGCTCCCCTTATGCGCGGACAGTAGCCGCACCATCAGGCTTACTAGCACCGAACCTCCATCACATGCCCAGGGCTCGGAATAGGAATCCGCCTAACGGCCGCCCCCACGCCGCCCCACGCCGCCACGTCATTCTAAGCCCCATTCCGGAGTGCCTCGTGTCAACCGGCAGACAAGCCTCTCATCCGCGTTTTTGCGCCACCGCAAAGGTGCGCCGGAACGGGAAGACGGTCCCGTGCCGGCCCGCCGGATACGCCTCGTCCAGTCGCGCCGAGTACTCGGCCTCAAACTCCCTGGCCTCGTCTGCCGGGAGGGCGGCCAGGACCGGCCTGAGCCCCGTTCCGCGGACCCACTCCAGGACAGGGTGGGCGCCCGGGAGCAGTTGCAGGTAGGTGGTTTCCCACGCATCGGCGGCGCAACCGGCGTCGAGCATGATGTCGAGGTATTCCGCCGCCTCCCCCACCACGTCGTCGTGGCGCAGGACCCCGGCGAGCCGCCCGGCCCACGCCGGAGACTCGGCCAGTTCCCGCATCAGGGTGTGGGAGGGGGCATTGAAGTTTCCCGGCACCTGTAGCGCGAACCAGGCCCCCGGTTTGAGGGCATCAAGCCACGCGGGCAACAACTCACGGTGTCCGGGCACCCACTGCAGGGCGGCGTTGGTGACCACCACGTCGGTCTCGCCGGAGGGCAGCCAGTGCCCGATGTCGGCCAGTTCATAGGAGAGGTTGGCGGCCGCGGCCGCATGGTCCCTCGACTTGGCCAGCATCTCCGGCGAGGAATCCAGGCCCACCACCTGGGCCCCCGGCCACCGGTCCGCGAGAGTCGCGGTCAGGTTGCCCGGACCGCAGCCGAGGTCGACGACGTGCCGCGGGGCTTCGGCGTGGATCCGCCCCGTGAGGTCAAAGTATGGTCTGTCCCTGTAATCACCGAACTGCACATACTTTTCGGGATCCCATTTCACGGCTACCTCCAGTCCCGGGCGCTGTTGTCCTACCCGAAGCGTAGCCCCGGCAATGTTGGCCAGCCAAGGAGCCACGCATCCGGCGGGCGGGGCGCACCAACCCGCCGGTGCCGCCGGCAGCATGCGGGCACTAAGCTGGACAGCAATGAAACTCGTTGATCAGCTCCCCGCCCCGGCCGCCCGAGTTCCCGGCAGGACGGCCCTGGACCCGGACGAGCTCTACACCCGGTTTGTCGAGTGGACCGAGACCCGCGGCCTCGCCCTCTACACCGCTCAGGACGAGGCCATCATGGAGCTGGCCGCCGGGTCCAACGTCATCCTGGCCACGCCCACCGGGTCCGGCAAGTCCCTCGTGGCCATCGCCGCGCACTTCCAGGCCATGGCCCGTGGCCAGCGCAGCTACTACACCGCCCCGATCAAGGCCCTCGTCTCCGAGAAGTTCTTCGCCCTCTGCGAGATCTTCGGGGCCGAGAACGTCGGCATGATCACCGGTGACTCCGGCGTCAACCAGGACGCTCCCATCATCTGCTGCACCGCCGAAATCCTGGCCAACATTGCCCTGCGCGAGGGTTCGGCGGCCGAACTCGGCGCCGTCATCATGGACGAGTTCCACTTCTACTCCGACCCGCAGCGCGGCTGGGCGTGGCAAGTGCCGCTGCTGGAGCTGCCCCAGGCGCAGTTCCTGCTGATGTCGGCGACGCTCGGCGATGTCAGCCGCTTCGAGGAAGGGATCAGCGCACTGACCGGCCGCCCGACGACGACCGTCAGTTCCGCCGAACGCCCGATTCCGCTGCACTACTACTACGAACAGACTCCGGTCCACGAGACCCTCGAAGAGCTGCTCGCCACCAAGCAGGTCCCGGTCTACGTGGTGCACTTCAGCCAGGTCGAGGCGATCGACCGGGCACAGAATCTGATGAGCATCAACGTCTGCACCCGCGAGGAGAAGGACAAGATCGCCGAGCTCATCGCCGGGTTCCGCTTCGCCGCGGGCTTCGGCAAGACCCTCAACCGGCTGGTCCGGCACGGGATCGGCGTCCACCACGCTGGCATGCTGCCCAAATACCGCCGGCTTGTGGAGCAGCTCGCGCAGGCCGGCCTGCTGAAGGTCATCTGCGGCACCGACACCCTCGGGGTGGGCATCAACGTGCCGATCCGCACCGTGCTGCTCACGGCGCTGAGCAAGTACGACGGCGTGCGCACCCGGCTGCTGAACTCCCGCGAGTTCCACCAGATCGCCGGGCGGGCCGGACGCGCCGGCTATGACACCGCCGGCACCGTGGTGGTCCAGGCCCCGGAGCACGTGACCGAAAACGTTAAGGCGATGGCCAAGGCCACGGCCAAGTTCGGTGACGACCAGAAGAAGCTGCGCCAGGTGGTCAAGAAGAAGCCCCCCGAAGGCTTTGTGTCCTGGGGCGAACCGACCTACAAGCGGCTCGTGGAGTCGGTGCCGGACCCGCTGACGTCCAGTTTCACCGTGACGCACGCGATGCTGATGAACCTCATGGAACGTCCCGGCGACCCGTTCCAGGCCGCCCGGCGCCTGCTCACCGAGAACCACGAGACCCGGTCCTCGCAGCTGCGGCTCATGAAGAAGGCCCTGGGCATCTACCGCGAACTGCTCGCGGCCGGCGTCGTGGAGCGCATCCCGCTTCAGGAGCAGGGGCCGGACGGCCGCGCGGTCCGGCTCACGGTCCACCTGCAGGCCAACTTCGCCCTCAACCAGCCGCTGTCCCCCTTCGCCCTCGCAGCGCTGGAGCTCCTGGACCCGGAGTCGCCGTCGTACGCGCTGGACGTCGTGTCCGTGATCGAGGCGACCCTGGAGAAGCCGCGCCAGATCCTGTCGGCCCAGCAGAAGAAGGCGCGCGGCGAAGCCATTGCGGCGATGAAGGCCGACGGCATCGAGTATGACCAGCGCATGGCGATGCTCGAGGAAGTCACGTACCCGCAGCCGCTTGCCGAGATCCTCGGCGAGGCGTTTGAGGTCTACCGCAAGGCCGCCCCGTGGGTGGGCGACTTTGAACTTGCCCCCAAGTCCGTGGTCCGGGACATGTACGAGCGCGCCATGAACTTCGGCGAATTCGTACAGTTCTACGGCCTGGCCCGCTCGGAGGGGATCGTGCTGCGCTACCTCGCCGACGGTTTCAAGGCACTCCGGCAGACCGTCCCGCAGGACGCCCTCCGGGAGGACCTGGAGGATCTCATCGCCTGGCTGGGCGAACTGGTCCGGCAGGTTGATTCCAGCCTGCTCGACGAGTGGGAAGAGCTGACCTCCGGCGCCGCGCCCACCCCACATGACGCTCCACCGCCCCCGCCGCCGTCGCTGACCTCCAACGTCCGGGCCTTCCGGGTGATGGTGCGCAACGAGATGTTCCGCCGCGTGGAGCTCTTCGCCGATGAAGCCGCCACGGCCCTGGGCGAGCTCGACGCCGGTTCCGGCTGGGACGCGGAACGGTGGGAGGATGCGCTCGATGACTACTTCGACGAACACAACGACATCGGCACCGGCCCGGACGCCCGCGGCCCGGGGCTCCTGATCATCACCGAGGAACCCCGGGTGTGGAAGGTCCGGCAGATCTTCGATGACCCGGCCCGCCACCACGACTGGGGCATCTCCGCCGAGGTGGACCTGGCGGCCTCGGACGAGTCCGGGACCGCCGTCGTCCGCGTCACGGACGTCAACCGCCTCTAGCGGGACTGCGCCCAGTGTCTGGCATGCGGCACGGGCACCCGCGAAGGCCGTCACCCGCCCGGCATATGCCCCGAGTAAACTCGAACAATGAGTGTAATCCGGCCTGCCGCCCCGCATGACGTCCCTGCCATCCTGCAGATGATCCACGACCTCGCCATCTACGAGAAGGAACCGGACGCCGTCCGGAACACCCCCGAGATGCTCACCGGGGTCCTGTTCGGCGATGACCCCCGGGTCTTCGCCACCATGGCGGAAAACGCCGACGGCGAGGTCCGCGGTTTCGCCCTCTGGTTCCTGAACTACTCCACGTGGGAAGGCGTCCACGGGATCTACCTGGAGGACCTCTACGTCCGGCCCGAGGCCCGGGGCGAGGGCCACGGCAAGGCACTGCTCCAGCACCTGGCCGCCACCGCCGTCGACCGCGGGTACGCGCGGGTCGAATGGAGCGTCCTGGACTGGAACGAGCCCTCGATCAACTTCTACAAGAAGCTCGGCGCGGCCCCGATGGACGAATGGTCCACCTTCCGCCTCACCGGCGCGGCCTTGGAAGCCTTCGGCGGCTACGGCGCCGACCTGGACGATTTCCGTGCCGGCGTCCGCGAGGAGGCCTCCCGTGGTTGATCTTCCGGTAACGGGGCTCATGGGAGCCGCACTCCTCGAGTCCGGATCCAGCGTCCGGCGCCACGTCCGGGCACGCCACACCTACCGCGGCATGCGCACCGCGGAACACTACTTCCAGGTACCCCTGGACCACTTCAGCGAGGACGGACGACGCGGCGAGACCATCACGGTGTTCGCCCGCGAATACGTGTCCACCGAGCACAGCGAGGAAGCGGCGGCCGACCTTCCCTGGCTGCTCTACCTGCAGGGCGGCCCCGGCGGGCGCGGTAACCGGCTGCCGTCCCTGGGCGGCTGGAGCAAGGCCGCCGCACGGGACTTCCGGATCCTCATGCTGGACCAGCGCGGCACCGGCCTGTCCTCGGCAATCGACCGCAACACGCTGCCCCTGCGCGGCAGCGACGCGGCGCAGGCCCGCTACCTGACGCACTTCCGCGCCGACTCCATCGTCGCCGACGCCGAGGCCATCAGGTCAGCCCTGGGCGCCCCGCCCTGGACCGTCTACGGCCAGAGCTACGGCGGATTCTGCGCCCTCAGCTACCTCTCCTTCGCGCCCGAGGGGCTGCGCGAGGTCCTCGTGACCGGCGGCCTTGCCCCGCTGGTCGGCTCCGCGGACCGCGTGTACCGCGCAACGTTTCAGCGCGTCGCGGCCCGGAACGCCGAGTACTTCAGCTGGTACCCCGAGGACCGTGCCGCCGTCACCCGGATCGCCCGGCATCTGCGGGAGACGGAGGAATTCCTGCCCGACGGCGGCCGCCTCACCGTGGAGCGCTTCCAGATGGTGGGTTCCTTCCTGGGAGGCAACACCCGGGTGGATGCGCTCCACCACCTGCTCGAGGACGCCTTCGTGGCCACACCCGACGGCGACCGCCTCTCGGACGCGTTCCTGGAACAGGTCCGGGGCCTCGTGTCCCGGGCCTCTAACCCCCTGTACGCGCTGATGCACGAATCCATCTACGGCCAGTCCGCGGCCACCGATTGGGCCGCCTGGCGGGTCCTGGCGGAATTCCCCGAGTTCCGCCCCGACGCCGCGGAGCCGCTCCTGACCGGTGAAATGGTCTACCCGTGGTATTTCGAGCAGGACCCGGCCCTGCGCCCGCTGCGGGGCGTGGCACGGCTGCTCGCCGAGAAGGACGACTGGGGCCCGCTCTACGATCCGGAGCGGCTGGCCCTCAACACCGTGCCCGTCGCCGCAGCCGTGTACACGGACGACATCTACGTGGACCGCGAGTTCTCCCGAGAAACCGCGGCCGCCGTCCGCGGCCTGCAGGTGTGGGAGTCCGACGAATTCCACCACGACGGCATCGCGGACGACGGCGAGGCGATCTTCGGGCGCCTGCTGGGGATGGCCCGCTCCGCCCGCCGCTGAGCGGGCACACTGACCCGGCATCCGCCGTGCGGACATCCGCCGTGTGATCAGCCGCTGTGCGGGAAGGGGCCGGGCCGCTAAGCCGCTGCGGCGGCCGCCCGGCCCCTCGCTGCAGCCGGGACGGCGACGGCCAGCACCCCCGCGGCGAGGGCAGCTGCGGCGAGGTTCAGTCCCTGGTAGCCGACCCCGGCCATCACCAGGCCGGAGAAGCCTGCGCCGAGCGCCCCGGCGGCTCCCATGAGGGTGTCTGAGACGCCCTGGACAAGGACGCGGTCCTCGGCGGAGACGCTTTCGGCGAGGAGCGTGGAGGCCGCGATGGTGGCCGCCGACCAGCCCAGGCCGAGCAGCACCAGTCCCGCCGTGACCAGGACGGGTTGCTGCTGTCCGAATCCGGCGACGCAGACGGCGAGCAGAATGAGCCCGTGCCCCAGAATGATCACGGGGAGGCGGCCGGTCTTATCGGTGAGCCAGCCCATCACCGGCGAGAGCGCGTACATGCCCGCGATGTGCAGCGAGATCGTGAAACCGATCAGGACCAGGACGTCCGTGCTGGCGGCATGGACATGTCCGGCCGGCATGTCGGCCATGGGGCCTTCGGCGAGGAGCTGCAGATGCAGCGGCGTCATCGACATCACGGCCACCATGCAGCCGTGCGCGGCCACAATCGCGAACAGCGCCAGGCGTGCCCGCGGTGACTTCCCGACGGCCCGGAGGCCGGCGCGAAGGCCGTGCCGGCGTCGGGCCCCCGTGGTGCCCTTCGCCGCCGGGGGCTCGCCGGCGGCCCTGAGCCGGGCCGCGAGCAGCAGCGGATCCGGGCGCAGGCCGATGACCAGCAGCACGGCGGCCAAGGCCAGCCCGGCGGCGGAGAACAGGAACGGCCCGGCCAGTGCCGGCAGGCCCAGGGCCTCCCCCACGGCTGCTCCCGGGCGGATGAGGTTGGGTCCGGCGACGGCGCCGATCGTCACCGCCCAGACAACGATCGCGAGGGAGCGTCCGCGGTGTTCGGCGTCGGCGAGGTCGACGGCGGCGAAGCGGGCCTGGAGGTTGGCGGCGGTCCCCAGGCCCAGCAGCGCGGCTCCCAGCAGCAGCACCGGGAACACTCCGGACACCGTGGACGCGATGATGAGCAAGGAGCCGGCCATGGCGGACAGCTGGCCGGTCACGAGTGCCGCCCGGCGGCCCCGGCGGCCGGCCAGGCCGGCGAGGGGCAGGGCCGCGACGGCGGCGGCCAGCGTCACGGCGGTGGTGACGGAGCCGGCCCAGGCGTTGGAGCCGGACAGCTGGACGGCCAGCAGGGAGCCGACGGAGAGACTGGCACCGCTGCCCACGCTGCTCAGGAGCTGGGCAACGCTCAGGACGGAAACGGTGCGGCGCTGGACCCGGTGCAGGTCCAGCGCCGCAGAGTCACGTGCCGCAGGGTAGAAGGTCTTCACGGTCCGAGCATAACGCGTCGGGCACGTGCCGGCGCCAGCCGAAGGCCCGCGCCGCGGACCGGTCGCGCCGGAGCTATTCGACGTCGCTCAGGCTCTTGCGGGCGTCCTCTTCGAGCCGGGCGTCCAGCTTGGATTTGGACGCCTTGGAGCTGATCAGGCTCGCGATCACCGCGACGACAATGGTGCCGATGATCACCGCGAGGGAGACGTAGGTGGGGATCTCCGGCGCCCATTCGATGTGCTGGCCGCCGTTGATGAAGGGCAGTTCATTGACGTGCATGGCGTGCAGGACCAGCTTGACGCCGATGAACGCCAGGATAACGGACAAGGCGTGCTTGAGGTAGATGAGCCGGTTCATGAGGCCGCCGAGCAGGAAGTACAGCTGGCGCAGGCCCATGAGGGCGAAGATGTTCGCCGTGAAGACGATGAAGGCGCTCTGGGTGAGGCCGAAGATCGCCGGGATGGAGTCGACCGCGAAGAGCAGGTCCGTCATGCCGATGGTGACAAAGACGATCAGCATGGGGGTGAAGACCTTCTTGCCGTCCACCACCGTGCGGAGCTTGCCGCCGTCGAACTTCTCGGACATCGGCAGGACCCGGCGGATCCGGGCGATCAGCGGGTTTTCCTTATCTTCCTCGTCCTCGCCCTCATCCTGGGCCTGCTTCCACGCGGTCCAGAGCAGGAAGGCGCCGAAGATGTAGAAGACCCAGCTGAACTGCTCGATCACGATCGCGCCGAGCATGATGAAAATGCCGCGCAGGATCAGGGCGATGATGATGCCCACCATGAGCACTTCCTGCTGGTACTTACGCGGTACCGAGAAGCGGGCCATGATGATGATGAACACGAACAGGTTGTCGATGCTGAGGCTGTATTCCGTCACCCAGCCGGCGATGAACTGGCCACCGAACTCCGGTCCGGTGAAGGCGAACATGGCGCCGGCGAACACCAGGGCCAGGGCCACGTAGAACGTGACCCACAGTCCGGCTTCTTTCATGGAGGGCTCGTGCGGGCGTTTAAGCACCATCAGCAGGTCAATGGCCAGGATGATGCCCAGGACGACAAACGAGCCGATCTCGAACCACAGGGGAAGGTCGGGCACGGGGAAATACCTTTCGTAGGGTACAGCTCAGCGGTGTAAGTCTCTCCGACCGCCGGCGCGTGATGCCGCCTTGCTGCCCGCTACGCCCGGCACGGCATCGTAGCCGTGCGTGTTGACGATCGTAGCGCTTGGGATACTCCCCTACGTTCGTCCGAGTTTACCCTAGGCGTGCCCCGCCGACTGCATTTGCCGCAGTTCCTTCTTCAGGTCCCCGACCTCGTCGCGGAGCCGCGCCGCGAGCTCGAACTGCAGCTCCCCGGCCGCGGCGTGCATCTGCTCGGTGAGCTGTTCGATCAGCCCGACAAGGTCCTCGGCCGGGGCCGCCGCGAGCCCGTCCTCCCGGATGACCGCGGCGCCCTTGCCCTTGCCGCGGTTCTTGCCTGCCGCCGCCAGCAGTTCGCGGGTGTCCGCGTCTTCCTTGGCCAGCTGGTCGGTGATGTCCGCGATCTTCTTCCGGAGCGGCTGGGGGTCGATCCCCTTCTCGGTGTTGTAGGCGACCTGGATGGCACGCCGGCGGTTGGTCTCGTCGATCGCATGGGCCATCGAGTCCGTGATCCGGTCCGCGTACATGTGCACCTGGCCGGACACGTTACGTGCGGCGCGGCCGATGGTCTGGATCAGGGAGGTGGACGAGCGGAGGAAGCCTTCCTTGTCCGCGTCCAGGATGCTGACCAGCGAGACCTCCGGGAGGTCGAGGCCTTCACGGAGCAGGTTGATGCCCACGAGGACGTCGAAGACGCCCATCCGCAGTTCCCGCAGAAGCTCGACGCGGCGCAGGGTGTCGACGTCGGAGTGCAGGTACTCCACCTTCACGCCGTGGCCCAGGAGGTAGTCGGTGAGGTCCTCGGCCATCCGCTTGGTCAGCGTGGTCACCAGGACGCGTTCGTTCTTGGCCGTGCGGGTGCGGATCTCGCCCAGCAGGTCATCGATCTGGCCCTTGGTCGGCTTGACGATCACCTCGGGATCGATCAGGCCGGTGGGCCGGATGATCTGCTGCACAAAGCCGTCGGACTTGCCGAGCTCGTACTTGCCCGGAGTGGCGGAGAGGTAGACGGTCTGGCCCACGCGCTCAAGGAACTCGTCCCATTTCAGCGGCCGGTTGTCCATCGCCGACGGCAGCCGGAAGCCGTGGTCCACCAGCGTCCGCTTGCGGGACATGTCGCCCTCGTACATGGCGCCGATCTGCGGGACGGTGACGTGCGATTCGTCGATCACCAGCAGGAAGTCGTCCGGGAAGTAGTCGATGAGGCAGTGCGGCGCGGTCCCGCCGTCGCGGCCGTCGATGTGCCGGGAGTAGTTCTCGATGCCGTTGCAGAAGCCCATCTGCTGCATCATTTCGAGGTCGTAGGTGGTGCGCATCCGCAGCCGCTGGGCCTCGACGAGCTTGTTCTGGCTTTCCAGGACCTTGAGGCGTTCGGCGAGCTCGTCCTCGATTTTCGTGATGGCCCGGCTCATGCGTTCCGGCCCGGCGACGTAGTGCGAGGCAGGGAAGACGTACATCTCGGTCTCGTCCCGGATCACCTCGCCGGTCAGCGGGTGCAGCGTGTAGACGTTCTCGATCTCGTCGCCGAAGAACTCGATCCGGATCGCCAGTTCCTCGTACATGGGGATGATTTCCACGGTGTCGCCGCGGACCCGGAACGTGCCGCGGTGGAAGTCCATGTCATTGCGGGTGTACTGCATGGCGACGAACTTCCGCAGCAGGTCGTCGCGGTTCATCTCCGCACCCTTGCGGAGCGTCACCATGCCGGCGATGTACTCTTCCGGGGTGCCGAGGCCGTAGATGCAGGACACCGTGGCGACCACCACGACGTCGCGCCGGGTCAGCAGGGCGTTCGTGGCGGAGTGGCGCAGACGTTCGACTTCCTCGTTGACGGAGGAGTCCTTCTCGATAAAGGTGTCCGTCTGCGGCACATAGGCCTCGGGCTGGTAGTAGTCGTAGTAGGAGACGAAGTATTCGACCGCGTTGTTGGGCAGCAGTTCGCGGAATTCGTTGGCCAGCTGCGCGGCAAGGGTCTTGTTCTGGACCATCACCAGGGTGGGGCGCTGGACCTGCTCAATCAGCCACGCCGTCGTCGCGCTCTTACCGGTACCCGTGGCGCCAAGCAGCACCACATCCTTCTCGCCGTTGCGGATCCGCTCGGTGAGTTCCGCGATCGCCGCCGGCTGGTCGCCCGCGGGCTGGAAGTCGCTGATGACCTCAAAGGGCGCCACGACACGGTTGATTTCCTGGGCAAGGCTCATGTATCTAATCTACCGCCGGCCTCCGACACGATGTCCTGATTCAGCTTTGGGCAGTACCGTCACCGGCGTCGTCACCGTACGACGGCGGCTGCCAGCCGGTGCGCGACACCCATGCTTCCATCCGGGGCGCGGCGTAGTCCGTGAACCAGCCTTCCTTGTCCGCCGCGTAGCCGGCGGTGGATTTGTCGACGTCGTGCAGGCCGGCCACCCGGATCTTCTCGGCGACATAGTCCGCACCGGCCCGGGAGTCGGCGCGGAGCCAGTCACGGAAGCACAGGGCGTACCGCCAGCCGGGCGATCCGGCGGCGCGGATGTGCAGGTTCACGGCGCGGCCGGGATCGGCGTTGCCGTGCAGTCGTTTGCCCCAGTCGGCCGGGTCGGGGTGCGAGGGTTTGGGGTTGTCGGAAATGATGCCGGGCCAGCGCGGGAATCCGGCCTCGGCCAGCAGCGGCGCGATCCTGTCTGCGGCCTCGAGGTCGCGGACGCCCAACTGCAGGTCGATCACGTTCTTGGCGTCCAGGCCCGGGACGGCAGTGGAGCCGATGTGGTCCAGGGACAGCACGTCCTCCGGCACGGCGGCGCGGAGCCGGTTGATGAGCCGGCCTGCCTGCGCCGCCCAGGACGGATCCGCCGGTGCAAGGACCGGGCCGCCGGTCCGCGGCGCAATCTTTTGCTCCTTGAGGTTCAGCGCGAACGGCGCCAGCCGCCCCTCCCACAGCGCATCAACCTCGAGCCTCAGTTCCTCGGGGGTGCCCGAGTTGTCCAGCACGACGTCCGCGGCTCCCAACCGGTCCTCACGGCTTGCCTGCGCGGCCATCCGGGCGTGCGCCTCGTCGACGCCCATATTGCGGTGTTCGGCCATGCGCCGGACCCGGACGTCGTCCGGGGCGTCGACGACCACCACGAGGTGGAAGTTCTTCCCCTGCCCGGTTTCCACCAGCAGAGGGATGTCCTGGACGACGACGGCGCCGGCCGGGGCGGCCGCAACCATCGCCGCGGCGCGCTCCCGGACCAGCGGATGGACGATTCCGTTCAGCACGGCCAGGCGTTCCGGATTGCCGAAGACCAAGGCACCCAGCCGGGCCCGGTCCAGCCGGCCATCGGTGGTCAGGATGGCGGCGCTGAACGCCTCGACCACCCGTGCCAGCCCCGGCGTGCCGGGCTCCACGACGTCGCGGGCCAGCGCATCGGCGTCGACAAGCACCGCGCCGAGCTCCCGCAGGTGCGCCGCAACCAGTGACTTACCCGACGCGATCCCGCCGGTCAACCCGATCTTCAACACCCCACAAGACTAAACTGAACCGGTGGAAGATGAGGCGGATTACCCCGAGAGCAGGACTTCCATTTACACCACCCTCGCCGCAGGGTCCCAGTTCCGGCACGAAATCGAGGTCAAGCGGTCCCGGTTCATCACCGTCCTTGCCCGCACGGCGGACGAAGACGCAGCCCGCTCCGTCCTGGCCGGCCTGCGCAAGGAATTCCACGACGCGCGGCACCACTGCTTCGCCTTCGTGCTCGGCCCCGACCGGGACGTCCAGCGTTCCAACGATGACGGCGAACCGTCCGGAACTGCCGGCATCCCGATGCTGGAGGCGCTGCTCAAGCGCGAGACCGCGCCCGGCGTCGCCGACCTCAGCGACGTCGCCGCCGTCGTGGTGCGCTATTTCGGCGGCATCCTCCTCGGCGCCGGCGGCCTGGTGCGCGCGTACTCGGAATCGGTGGCCGGGTCGCTGGAGCTCGCGACCCTTGTGCGGCGCCGCCGGCTGCGGATCTGCTCGGTGCGGGTGGGGCACGCCGGGGCCGGTCGGCTCGAGAACGACCTGCGCGCCGCGGGCTTTGTCATGGCCGAAACCCGTTACGAGGCGCAGACTACTGTCCTGAGGCTTGCGCTGCCGGATAATCCGGAGGAGCTGGCCCGCGCCGCGGACCGGGTGGCCGCCATGTCAGCCGGCAGTGCGGCGTTGCTGCCCGGAGAAACGGAGTGGATCGATGTCCCCATCAGCTGAGCCGGTACCCGCGGTCGAGCTGCTTGACGTCAGCGAGGCCGTGCTCGAACAGCTCCTGGAGCTCGCGCTCCGGGACGCCGACGCCGACGAGGTCACCCCGCCGCTGGGGGAGACCGCCGCCTGGAACACCGACCGGATCAGCTGGTTCCGCGAATTCCACCACGCCGCCGCAGCAGGCCTGGACGGCCCCGCGCAGCAAAAGAGCTGGGCCATCACCTGCGACGGGCAACTCGCCGGTTCCGTCCGGCTGACGCGTATAGGACCGGGGCCGGGGGTGGGAACGATGGAGCCGCTGGAGGATGGGGCTGGCGGGGCTGGTGCTCGCGGGAGTGGCGCTGTCGGGGGCGGTGCTCGCGGGGCAAGTGAAACCGGCATTCAGCCCGCCGCTTCGCTGGGCGATGCCCCTCAGACAGGAAGTCTTGTTGGTGGCGATGCCACTGAGACAGACACTCCTGTTGGCGGCGGCGCGCTGGAAACCGGAATCTGGCTTGGCCGGAGCTTCCGCGGCCGGGGTGTCGGCCGCGAGGCGCTGCGGCTCGTGAAAGACCGGGCCGCCGCTGCTGGAGCGAGTCATCTGGTGGCCGAGACCACGGCCGGCAACGTGGGTGCCATTGCGTTACTGAAGTCCGCGGGTGCCCAACTCGTCACTGGTGCAGCCTCGGCGACTGCCACCGTGCCGGTCAGGGGCGCGATCGCGCTCCGCTGACCCTGCGGCCCGTCGCACGAGGACCCTTCACTGCCCTCCACTGGACATGCCCCACGCTGGCGGCGAGCAATGCGCGGAATCCCCTCGTGCCCAAGCCACGAGCCCAAGGCTGGACATGCCCTCCCGCGGCCAACCCGGCCTCCACTGGACATGCCCCACGCTGGCGGCGAGCAATGCGCGGAATCCCCTCGTGCCCGCGCCACGTGCCCGAGACTGGACATGCCCTCCCGCGGCCAACCGGGCCACCACTGGACATGTCCCACGCTGGCCGCGAGCAATGCGCGCAATATCCCCATGCCCGCCCCACGAAGCCAAGAGTGGACTTGCGCCGCGCCGGACAGATGATTTTCGTCGGCCTGAACCGGGCTAGTGGGCGATTTCCCAGATGTGTCCGGCGGGGCAGCGGAAGCTGGCGGTACGGATACCCCAGGGACGATCCATGGGGCCGTTGAGCAGTTCCACGCCGCGGCGGGACAGCTCGGCGCACATGGCGTCGACGTCGTCCACTTCGATGGTGAACTGCAGGCGGACGCCGGCCTCTGCGCTTGCGACGGTTGCCGGTTGTATGAGTTCGGGGGCTTCGGAGATGTTGAGCAGATTGATCAAAGTGTTCTCGAACTTGAAGACCGCGGAGACGTCGTCTTCAAAGATGAGCGGCAGACGAAAGACTTCTTCGTAGAAACTCCTAGTCGTCGCCAGGTTTTCGACAAACAACGTGATGGCATGGATGCCCCGTGGCCACGGACCAACTCTTCCGCCTGAGCCCTGCGCTTCAGCTGCCTCCGATGGCTCAGCCATGGAACTCCCCCTCGTCGTTGGCTGCATAAATCTCAACCTGCAAAGTCTGGACTTAGGGGCGAGGCGCCGTCAAGGATTCCACGGCCTGCCGCACCTCGGGCACACGCCGGTTCCTCGCCAGCAGGGCAGAACATGTTGCACCCCGCCGCTGGACATGTCCCTCGTTCGGGGCCAGAACTGGGCACAATGCCAATATGTCCCCTGGTGACGCCCAAGTATGAGCATGTCCCGAGAGGTGAGCTCCAAGAATGAGCATGTCCCTTGGTAGAGCTGTCTAGGAAGCAACTTGCCTGTCGACAAGGCAATGCACCACGTCCTGGCCACCAGACATGTCCAGCGTTCGGTGCCAAGGCTGGGCACAATGCCCATATGTCCACTAGTGACGCCCAAGAATGAGCATGTCCCCAAGTGCGGGCCCCAAAAATGAGCATGTCCCGTGGAGCGGGCAGGGGCGGAGCATGTCCACGGGAAACGCAAAGGTGGCCGCCCCCAAGGGGACGGCCACCTTTGCTGTGCATCATAACTACTGCACCGTGACGGTGCGGCGTCCAGCTACAAACTGCCTGCACTCACGGAGCGGACTCCTTGAGGACCGGGGACAATTAGTTGCCGGTCAGCTTCTCGCGCAGAGCGGCAAGAGCCTCGTCCGAGGCAAGCGTGCCTGCACCGGCTTCGGTTGCAGCCGGCTCGGAGGAGTAGCTGGTGGTGCCGGAGTCGCTCTCGCCGGACGTTGCAGCTGCAGCGTCGTCGGCAGCGTGCTGGGCAACCTGCTTCTTGTGGGCTTCCCAGCGGGTCTGGGCGTCAGCGTACTGCTGCTCCCAGGCGGCGCGCTGCGTCTCGTACCCTTCAAGCCACTCGTTGGACTCCGGGTCGAAGCCCTCCGGGTACTTGTAGTTGCCTTCTTCGTCGTACTCGGCGGCCATGCCGTAGAGTGCCGGGTCGAATTCGGTGCTGTCGGCGTCGACGCCCTCGTTGGCCTGCTTGAGGGAGAGGGAGATGCGGCGGCGCTCGAGGTCGATGTCGATGACCTTGACGAACAGCTCGTCGCCAACGGAGACAACCTGCTCGGCCAGCTCAACGTGACGCACGGCGAGCTCGGAGATGTGGACCAGGCCTTCGATGCCGTCTTCAACGCGAACGAACGCGCCGAACGGAACCAGCTTGGTGACCTTACCCGGAACAACCTGGCCGAGGGCGTGGGTGCGGGCGAAGGTCTGCCACGGATCTTCCTGCGTAGCCTTGAGCGACAGGGAGACGCGCTCGCGGTCCAGGTCGACCTCGAGAACCTCGACGGTGACTTCCTGGCCAACTTCGACAACCTCGGACGGGTGGTCGATGTGCTTCCAGGACAGCTCGGAAACGTGAACCAGGCCGTCTACGCCGCCCAGGTCCACGAAGGCACCGAAGTTGACGATGGAGGAAACGACGCCGGGACGGACCTGGCCCTTTTCCAGCTTGTTGAGGAACGTGGAGCGGACCTCGGACTGGGTCTGCTCGAGCCATGCACGGCGGGACAGCACAACGTTGTTGCGGTTCTTGTCCAGCTCGATGATCTTGGCTTCGATCTGCTGACCGATGTACGGAGCGAGGTCGCGCACGCGGCGCATCTCGACGAGGGATGCGGGCAGGAAGCCGCGCAGACCGATGTCGAGGATAAGACCACCCTTGACAACCTCGATGACGGTACCGGTGACAACACCGTCTTCTTCCTTGACCTTCTCGATGTCGCCCCAGGCACGCTCGTACTGAGCACGCTTCTTGGAGAGGATCAGGCGGCCTTCTTTGTCTTCCTTGGTGAGCACCAGGGCTTCGACCTGATCGCCAACGGAGACGACGTCTCCGGGGTCAACGTCGTGCTTGATGGAAAGCTCGCGGGAGGGAATGACACCTTCGGTCTTGTAACCGATGTCGAGCAGAACTTCGTCGCGGTCGACCTTGACGACGGTACCTTCGACGAGGTCTCCGTCGTTGAAGTACTTGATGGTGGCGTCGACAGCTGCGAGGAAGTCCTCAGCGGTACCGATGTCGTTAATCGCGACTACGGGGGTACCGGGCTTCTCGGTGGAGGTGATGGTCATGTAGTAGGGGCTCCGTTGTGGATAGTTAGTCGGTCAGGCAAACCGCTGCGCCCGCATTATGGAATGCAGACGAAGAACACGGCATTTCAGCAGGTGATATGCCGGGTCATCCTGATTTTGTGGATTGTAGATGCGCGCACGTAGTACACGCCCGTTTAGTCTAGTCGTTTACGTCAACGCCGGTCAAAGCGCGCGGGGTCCTCTGCACGAACGACGCCGACGGCGGGAACGCGCGAAGAAGTGCCTTGGGCAGTGAGGCTAGAAGTGCGTGAGGCAGTGAGGTGTGCGTTCGACGGCGAACATGATCCTCGCGGTCAGGGCTGCCCCGGGCGCGTGCTCGGTAATCCGGCCGGCGGCCGTCAGCGTCACGGGACAGACGGCGCCCAGGTAGACGGACCCGAGGTCCGCGACATCCAGCGACAACTCCGGCTCAGCATCCGGAGCGGGCGTCACCGTGGCGTCCCCGCCGCTGACTGCCAGGGCGAAGGTTCCGGCGGCAAAGCCGAGGCTGTCCCGGACGGCGAGGACCAGGGTCCCGTCGGCAGAGTAGCGCCGGGCGCCCAGGACCCGCAGCGGGTCCAGGATGCGCAGCCACAGCATGTCGCGCTGGTCCGAGGACTCGACGCAGCGGGGGTCCTCCAGGGCCCAGGTCAGCGGGTCGTCCACCGGCGCGTCCTGCCAGCTGATCCGTTCCACGAGGTCGATGCTGCCTAGGAACTGCCAGAGTTCCAGATAAGCGGCGTCGGTCGCCGCCACGAGATCCACAATCTCCATGGTGTACGGTTTGGCGTCCCACCCGGCGAACTTATAGGAGACATACCCGTCCACGCAGCCCGCGGCGTCATAGTGCAGGGCACAGCGGATGGCCTCGTCTTCGCTGCCGTCGCGGCCGAGCGTGCCCGAGGACCTCAGCCGGTAGGCCTCCTGCCGCGAGATGGATCCGGGCATGGCGCGTTGGACCCGTGCGAAGACCTCTGGGGCCAGGTCAAGCAGGACCTTCCGGTCGGCGATCTCCACCGACCCCACCGGCTCGTGGCGGAGGCGGAAACGGGGCCCGGTGTCCACCTTGATGCTGCGCTCAAAGGTGGCCACCCCGTAGCCGAACCGTCCATAGATGGACGCCTCCGAGGCGGTGAGCGCCGCCAGCGCGACGCCGTCC
Organism: Arthrobacter sp. ok909; assembly: GCF_900104405.1. Classification (NCBI taxonomy): domain Bacteria; kingdom Bacillati; phylum Actinomycetota; class Actinomycetes; order Micrococcales; family Micrococcaceae; genus Arthrobacter; species Arthrobacter sp. ok909. The sequence goes on from NZ_FNJS01000001.1 coordinate 37,064, forward strand.
GCCTTGGCCGCGGCGAGGTCCTCGGTCATCATCCGCCGGAGCAGCCCCTGCCGGCGATGGGTCCCGCGCACCGTGACGGCGGTGACGAGCTGGGCTTCGAGCTGGCGGCCGTAGCCGATGTTCAGGTCCTTGCGCAGGGTGGCGAACGTGGCCACCGGAACGTCGGCCGACAGCGAGTGCGCCGCGACGCCGTCGGGCTGGTACACGCCGGTCATCTCACGGTTATCCACTTGGTACATGGCCATGATCTTGTCCACAAACTCGTCTTTGCGCGGTTCGTCGTAGAAGCCGATCCCGACTCCGCGCAACCATGCAGTCCCCTGGGCGTAGGCTGCCGAGTCCTTCCCGACCGCGCGGAACCGCCTGAGCTCGTATTTCTCTGCCACGTGTTTCTCCCCCTGAGAATCCTGAATATCCTGAAAATCCGGCAGTCCCGGCAGGGCCGGAACGTCACCCTACCGGAACCGGTGAACTGTTAGTGCCCCGCCTCGTGCCAGCTGGACCCGATGCCAATCTGGACGTCCAACGGAACGTTGAGATCCGCGGCCGAGCCCATTTGCTCGGTCACGAGCTTCTCAACGGCCTCGCGTTCACCCTTGGCGACTTCGAGGACCAGTTCATCATGGACCTGGAGCAGCATCCGCGATTTCAGGCCCTGGTCCGCCAGCGCGCCGGAGACGCCCAGCATGGCTCGCTTGATGATGTCCGCCGCGGACCCCTGGATGGGCGAGTTCAATGCCACCCGCTCGGCGATTTCCCGCAGCTGCCGGTCCGTGCTGGTCAGGTCCGGCAGGTAGCGGCGGCGGCCCTCGATCGTGGCCGTGTAGCCGTCGATCCGGGCCTGGTCCACCACGCCGCGGAGGTAGTCCCGGACGGCGCCGAAGCGTTCGAAGTATTCCTTCATCAGCGTCCGGGCCTCGTCCACGGAGATTTCCAGCTGCTTGGAAAGCCCGAAGGACGTCAGCCCGTAGGCCAGGCCGTAGGACATGGCCTTGACCTTGGAGCGCATGGCGCTGGTGACCTCGGACGGCGGCACGTGGAAGATGTGCGAACCGACGTACCGGTGCAGGTCCTCACCCTCCTTGTACGCCTGGATGAGGCCGGGATCGCCGGAAAGGTGCGCCATGATCCGCATCTCGATCTGCGAGTAGTCCGCGGACAGGAGGCAGTCATAGCCCTCGGTCACCACGAAAATGCTGCGGACGCGCCGGCCCTCCTCGCTCCGGACCGGGATGTTCTGCAGGTTCGGGTTGTTGGAGGAGATACGGCCGGTGGCGGCCACATTCTGCGCATACGTGGTGTGGATCCGGCCGTCGTCGGCCACGGACTTCTTGAGGCTTTCCACCATTTGACGCAGCTTCGAGGACTCGCGGTGGGCCATCAGCTGCACGAGGAATTCATGGCCGGTCTTCTCCAGCAGCGACTTGAGCGACGCGGCATCGGTGGTGTACCCGGACTTGATCTTCTTCGTCTTGGGCAGGCCGAGCTCCTCAAACAGCACCGTCTGCAGCTGCTTGGGCGAACCGAGGTTGACCTCGTGGCCAATGGCGGCGAAAGCCTGTTCCTGGGCATTGTCGATCACCTTGGCGAGGTCGGCGAGCTGTTCGTCCATGCGCTCCATGGAGACCGCGATCCCGGTGAGCTCCATCTGCGCCAGGACCCGGCTGACGGGCAGTTCAAGGCTCGTCAGCAGCTCCTGGGCCTTGCGCGTCTTCAGTTCCGTTTCGAAGTGGTGGCTCAGGGCGTGCACGACGGCGGCCTGCTGGACCAGCGCGCCGGCCGCGGCGCCGTCGTCCTCGCCGCCGAAGGCGAGTTCCAGCTGACCGGTCTTGGCAGCCTCGGTGGATACCGTCATCTTGAGGTGGTGCTGGGCGAGTTCGGCGAGTTCGTAACTGCGCCGGTCCGGCTGGATGAGGTAGCCGGAGATCGCGGTGTCGTCCACCACGCCGTCGAGGCCGAGCCCGCGGGAGGTGAAGGCCTTGAGCGCCGGCTTGAACCCGTGGATGACTTTCGGGGCGCCGGGATCCCGGAGCCAACCGGTCAGCACGGCGTCGGCCTCGGCGTCGAGGCCGGTGAGCTCGATGTACGCGGCCGCGTCCTTGCGGACCACGGCAAGGGCTGCAGCGTCGTCCACGATCCTGCCGGGCGCGAATTCGACGGCGAGGGCGGACCGGAGCCCCGTGCCGGCGTCAAAGAAGGTCCGCAGCTCCGCCGCGGAGGTGAGGGTCGAGAACTCGGGAACCTCGATGCTGTCCGGCTCGCCTTCGACGGGCTCGTTGCCATAGAGGGCGAAGAGCCGGGTGCGGAGCGTCTTGAATTCGAGGCGGTCGAAAATTTCCTCGATCGCGTCATGGTCCGGGCGCGGTTCCTCCAGGTCGTGGAGGGACACAGGGAGCTCGAGGTCGGTCAGGAGGCGGTTGAGCCGGCGGTTCCGCTTGACCGATTCGACGTGCTCGCGGAGGGCGTCGCCGACCTTCCCGCCGATCGTGTCGAGGTTTTCCAGGATGCCCTCGAGGCCGCCGTACTGGTTAATCCACTTCGCGGCGGTCTTGGGCCCGACGCCGGGGACGCCCGGAAGGTTGTCCGCGGTCTCCCCGACGAGCGCGGCAAGGTCCGAATAGCGCGGCGGCGAGACGAAGTACTTGGCCTCGATTGCTTCGGCGTCCATCCGGGGGATGTTGGTAACGCCCTGCTTCGGGTAGAGGACGAAGACGTTCTCGGTGATGAGCTGGAAGGTGTCCCGGTCGCCGGAGACGAGCAGGACCTCGAAGCCGGCCTCATCGCCCTGGGCGGCGAGAGTGGCGAGGATGTCGTCGGCCTCGAAGCCGGGCATCTTGATGGTCTTGATGCCCCAGGCGGTCATGACTTTTTCAATGAGGTCGATCTGGCCGCTGAACTCGCGGGGGGTCTCGTTGCGCCCGGCCTTGTAGCCGTCGTACTCGGCCTTGCGGAACGTGGTGTCGTCGGAGACGTCAAAGGCCACCGCGACGTGCGTGGGGTTCTGTTCCTTGATGAGGTTGATCAGCATCGACGTGAAGCCGTGGACGGCGTTGGTGTGCTGGCCGCTGGAGGTGGCGAAATTTTCGGCCGGCAGGGCGTAGAAAGCGCGGAAGGCCATCGAGTGGCCGTCGAGGACCAGAAGCCGGGGCTGGTCCGTGAGGGGCACCACCGGTGCCTGGGTCGCGGAGACCTCGGTCCCGGCGCGCCGCGCCTTCCTGGCGGGCGTTGCGGCTTCGGTGACGGGCGGTTCGGCCACCAGGACAGCGGCTGCGGCTGCGTCCGTGGCAGTGACAGCATCTGCGGCGGCGTCTGCGGAAGGCGCGGTCGCGGGGGAAGGGGCCGGTTTGGTAGTTTCACTCACAGGTGCCAGCCTAGTTCCCATGATGGACAATTTCACGCCGGCCCCCTACGCGGCCGAGCTTGCGGCGGCCGGAGTTCCCGAGGACATGCACGATTGGCTGGGCCAGTATGGCGTCGGCGCCCTCGTGGTGAAGATGGGGATCCACTTCCTTGAAATGAGTCCGGAGCGGACCGTCGCCACCATGCCGGTGGAGGGCAACACCCAGGTCGCCGGGATCCTGCACGGCGGGGCCCACGTGGTCCTGGCCGAGACCCTGGGGTCTTTCGCGGCCGGCCTGCACGCGGGACCGAACCGGCAGGCGCTCGGGATCGAGGTCGGGGCCACGCACCACCGGGCGATCTCCGCGGGCACCGTCACCGGGACGTGCACGGCCATCCACCTCGGCCGGACCCTCACGACCCACGAGATCGTCATGACGGACGAGCACGGCCGCCGGCTCTCCACGGCCCGGATCACGAACCTCATCCGCGATATCGCCGGGTAGGAGTTCACCCGGACGCCGGCGGGCCGGGCAGGCGGGCCGGTGGCACACGCCGGTGGGCCGGCCATCGCGCCGGGTGGGCCCTGCTAGCTCCTGCCCGGGAAACGGTAGCGCAGTTCCACGATGCCGCGGCCCATGGTGCGGGACGCGACGAGCTCCAGCGGCGGCGTCGGGCCGGTCATGGGCAGCAGCTGCTTGCCGCCTCCCAGCACCACGGGAATGACCGAGAGAATCAGTTCGTCGAGCAGCCCGGCGTCCGCGAATTGCGCGGCGAGGACTCCCCCGCCGACCACCCAGATGTTCCGGCCGGCGGCCTCGTCCTTGAGGTCGTCCACAAACTCGCGGACGGCCCCGCGCACGAACGTCACGTTGGCGCCCTTCGGGGCGGAGTGCTCGTGGTGGGTGAAGACCCAGCAGGGCGTGTCCGGATAGGGCCAGATGCCCGGTTCGTGCTCCAGGAGCCAGGCGTAGGTCTCACCGCCCATGACGATGCAGCCGACGTCGGCCAGGAACGCGTCGTAGCTGTCCTGTCCGCCCTCAAAGCCGTCAAACTGCAGCAGCCACGCCAGGTTGTCGTCATCCGTGGCGATGAAGCCGTCGAGTGAGGAGGCCACGAAGTACTGGAAGCTCACCATGGCCCCAGCCTAGCCAATGCGGCGCCGGGTTCCCATCCCCGGGTCGCGCCGCCCGGAGAGGGTGCTGCAGCGGCCCCCGTGAGGACGGCGGCCTACTTGTGGAAGTCCTACTTGTGGAAGTAGGGAATGATTAGATACAGCCCAAAGAGGATGGCGGCGCCGCACAGGACGAAGCACGTGTAAGCGAGCGGGCGGGTCCACGACGCCGGCGCGTTCCGGACGTCCCCCGCGATGGCCGTGAGCCGGACGCCGAGGGAATAGAGGACCACGACTGTGACCGCGGCCACAAGTGTGGCACCTGCCACGCTGAACAGTTCCAACCACTTCATCGCTGGGCATCCCCGTTCTTGATCGCCTTGGCGGCAGATTTCTTCTTGCGGAACTGCACGGCCTGGCCCATTTCTTCGATCTCGACGGCGTTGTGGTGGCCCACATGGGACTTCCGCGAATGCACGAACATATACGCCACGGCGGCGGTGCCGGCGGCGGCCGCGATGATGACTCCGACGACACCGGTCTGCACGAGCATAGCCGTGAGGGCGCCCACGATACCGGCCGCCGGGAGCGTGAAGAGCCAGCCGAGGGCAATCCGGCCGGCGGTTCCCCACCGGACGGTGGTGCCGCGGCGTCCCATCCCCGAGCCGATGACCGAGCCGGAGGCCACCTGGGTGGTGGACAAGGCAAAGCCCAGGTGCGACGAGGCCAGGATGGCTGATGCGGTGCTGGTCTCCGCGGAGAAACCCTGGGCCGGCTTCACTTCGGTGAGGCCCGAGCCCATGGTGCGGATGATCCGCCACCCGCCGGCGTAGGTGCCGATCGCGATGGCGAGGGCGCAGGCAGTGATAACCCACCACTGCGGTCCGGAGCCGGCAGGCTGCGCGCCCGCAGAGATCAGGACGAGGGTGATGATGCCCATGGTCTTCTGGGCGTCATTGGTGCCGTGGGCCAGTGCCACGAGGCTGGACGTAAAGATCTGGCCGGTCCGGAATCCGCCGCGCTTCTGGGTCAGCTTGTCCCCGGTTTCCGGGTCATGGCGTGACGTCAGCGCGTAGGCCAGCCGCGTGCACAGATAGGCCACACCGCCTGCGATGATCGGGGCGAAGACCGCGGGAAGGATGACCTTCTGCAGGATCGATTCGAAGTTGATCGAGTGGATGCCGATGCCGGCGATCGCGGCACCGATCAGGCCGCCGAAGAGGGCGTGCGAGGAACTGGACGGCAGGCCCTTCAGCCACGTGATCATGTTCCAGAGAATGGCGCCCATCAGCCCGGCGAAGATGATGTCGGGCGTGATCTGGACCCCGTCGGAGCCCTCTTTGATGATGCCGCCGGAAACGGTCTTGGCTACTTCCGTGGAGAGGAACGCACCAACGAGGTTCAACACCGCCGCCACGGCGACTGCTGTCTTGGGTTTGATGGCACCGGTCGCGATGGGGGTAGCCATGGCGTTCGCGGTGTCATGAAATCCGTTGGTGAAGTCGAAGAACAGCGCCAGCGATATTACTAGCGCCACCATTACGGTGATTTCCACCTGTTGCCCAATCTGCAGTGTCCACGGTCAGCAGTTCCACTTCCCCGGTGCCGCATGGCCACCAACAATCATCTCATTCCTATCCGGATGAATGCTCAGTGGCCACGAACGCAGCTTGAAACCTTATCGATGGTACGTGGGAAAGACGGCAGCGCAAAACATGCCAGAAGACCCTAAATTCCGGTCTTCCCGCAGGAAGCCGGCCCTCACGGCAGCGAGGCGATCCTGGTCACAGAGAGGTGGACCGGGAGCACTGCCCCGTCAGCGGTGCTGCTCAGGCGGACCGGCGCGCCTCAGGCGCCGGACCGGCGTCGAGCATTGAAGCAATCTTGTCCTCGAGCGCGGCGAGCGTGGCCTCCGGCAGCACGATGAGCCCGTCGAGTTCGCGGCGTGCGCGCCTGTAGGCCGTCTGCCGTTCGGCGGGAGTCGCCGCGGCGTCCGAGGCGATCCTCAGGAGCTTCCGGGCAGTCTCCAGACGCTGGCGTTCCGGACCGGTGAATTTGCTGTCCCTGATCCGTTTGGCTTCGCGTTCCGCGACCTCGAAGGCGACCTCGAAACTGGTGACGGCGGCCCGGTACTCCGCCAAACGGGCCGCAGTCCTCAGGTCACCGGGGGCGGCGGGCCGCAGACCGTCGGCCTCACGCTTGGCCCGCAGGAAAGCCACCGTGAGCGGCTCCCGGACATCGGTCATGACCGGGTAGTCGATCAGCTTCCCGACGTCGAGTTCGTAATCGAGCCAGCGCCTGTTAACGGCGTCGTGCGCGTTCATGAGGGCCAGAACCTGGGCCTGGCTGGCCTGTTCCGCCTGCGCGGCCTGGTTCTTGATGGTGTAGAGCTCCATCCGGCGCCGATGCCGGCGTTCAGTGGCTTTGGACCAGGACCGGGCCCACCCGCCCATCAGTCCGCTCATGGGAAAGACGAGCCACCAAAAGTGCGAGACGAAATTGTAGAAGGGGTCCACGGCAACATCCTCCCATCCGTCGGCGGCGGCGGAAAGCCCCCTCCGCAGAGGGGGCTTTCCGTCCGGTACTCATCGAGTTGCAGGGACTTGCCGGGCGTCAGTCCCCGTGCTTGACCTTGTGCACCCGCGTGACGATGGTGGGGCACGGCACGTTCAGCAGGACAGCGTGCGCCGTGGAACCGAGCACCGTGCGGGAGAGCCCGCCGCGGCCGCGGCTTCCGATCACCAGCACCCTGGCGTCCGCGGCCGTGTCCACGAGGGCCTTCGCCGGCTGGGTGTCCGTCTCGAGTCGCTGATGGACCACAAGGTCGGGGTATTTATCGCCGAGCCCGGCCACTGACTCGGCGAGCACGATCCGGTTCTCTTCGACCATGCTCTCGGCGAGGCCGCTGGACGGCAGCTGTTTCTCGACCCACCGGGCAGGGGTCTTGAACGCGAGGACCACGGTGAGCTCGTCTCCGCCAAGGTCAGCTTCCGCGGCAGCGACTGCCACGGCTTGCAGCGACTCCTCGGAACCGTCCACGCCGACCACGACGCCCTTGGCCCCGGCGCCAGGTTTTGCGGGGATGACGGCCACCGGACAGTCCGAGGCGGCGACGACCTGCAGGGCGCGGTCCGTCACCGGGCCGCCGTCGAGGTGATGTTTTTCATGGCCGCCCACCACGATCATGGCTGCTTCCTTGGAGATATCCCGCAGCACCGATCCCCCGCTGCCGTGGCGGAGCTGGATGTCCACCTCGACGCCAGGGGACTGCTCGCTGGCGCTCGCCTTCGCTTTCTCAAGCAGTTCCATCCCCGATTCGCGGATGAGCTCGTGGTACTGGAAATCAGGGGACAACCAGCGGTCATCCACCGCGTGGAGGGCGATGACCGGAAGCTTGTCCCGGGCCGCCCGCTGAAGGGCCCACGTCAAGGCGGCATCGCTGCCCGCAGACCCGTTGATACCGACGACGATTGCTTTGCTCATTCTGAATCCTGCTCTTCTCCATCGCGTGATCTGAACCGGCAGCTACACACCGCATTGCCTGTACACCGCATGATCCCTGCACTGCCTGATAGCTGCACCGCCAAACATCTGCGTTGGGTGGTGCCTGTAGTGCATGATCGGGCGGCAGTGCCGACGGCCGGCTGGCACCTTCAGTGTCCCGCGCCCGTCATGGGCCGGGTTAGGGCCTTAAGGCCCCGCGCCGCGCTGCGGACCTGCACGTGGACCCGCCAGCGGGCCTGATTACACGGACTAGAAACCTGTGGGCTCCGTTTCCAATTCCGGTTCGCGGGGCGGCCCCTCATGGTGCACGGGACGCAGTGCCGCGGTGTGTTCGAGCCAGATGAGGGCGTCGTAGCGCTCCCCCATCCGGGTCGGAACGTAGTTCCCGGCCTCCCGTTCGGGGTGGTACACGACGCCGATCGCCCGGTGTCCGAGCCACGTCGAAAGCCACGGCCCGGTCCTGTCGTCACCGAACTCCAGCACGGACGGCACGCCGAGGGCCTGATGCAGGAAGTCTTCGTGGCTGCCCGGACGTGCTTCCGGCACCGTGAGGACGCGCTCCGGCCGGCCCCACGCGTCGGCGGCGATCACGGAACCCCGGTGCCCGGCAAAACCGACCAGGAGCACCCCTTCGCCCGCATGGCGTTCCCGCAGCAGCTGCCCGACGTTGACCAGGCCGTCCTGCGCCATGTCGGTGGCCCGCGCATCCCCGACATGCGTGTTGTGCTCCCAGATCAGGCCCTTCGACGCCGGCCCGAGGTGCCGGCTGACACGGTCGATGGTGTCCGCCATATGGTGGTCGCGGACATTCCAGGACTGCCGGTCGCCGCGGACCATGATGCGGTAGTAGTGCTCGGCGTTGGCCGCGACCTCGGCGTTCTGGACTGCGTCGAAGGCGTCCTCGTCGTGGGGACCGGGGCTGAAGACCCGGTTCCTGACCTCGGTCAGGAGGGCCACGACGTCGGCCTCGCAGGACTGCGGAACCAGCCGCGTGCTCCACGCGTACTGGTGCGGGTCCTCGTGGTGCGGCGAGAAGCATTGCCAGGCGCGCATGGCCGCGGGCACGGCGTCCGGGACGTTTTCCTGCAGCCAGCCGATGATTTCGCGCAGCGAATCCCAGAGCGAGTAGACGTCCAGGCCGTAGAAGCCCACGCGCTTGTCCAGGGGCCGGCCGGAATTCCAGGTGCGCAGCCAGTCCAGGAACGCCGCGATTTCCTCGTTGGCCCACATCCAGGTGGGCCAACGTTCGAAACCGGCCAGCAGGGCGTGCACTCCCTGGTCCTTGCCGTCCTGGCCGCGGACCCACCGGTTGATGCGCCAGCAGTCCGGCCAGTCTCCTTCCACCCCGATCCAGTTGTACCCCTCCTCGGCGATGAGACGCCTGCTGAGGGTGTCGCGCCAGGTGTAGAACTCGTGGGTGCCGTGGGACGCCTCGCCGATGGCGACAAAACGGCAGTCGGCGGCCCGCCGCACGAGGCCATTGAGGTCGTGATCGCTTTTCAGCGGCCGGGCGAGATCGTGGATCTCCTTCAGCACGGAGGTGCGGGTGACGGCAACCGGATTCATCGCGGATCCTCAATGTCGATCGACTCCAGATGCTCGGGTACCCGGGCCCTCCAGCCAAGTTCGCGCTTGATCCTGATGCGCAGGGCATCGGACGCATCGGGGTCGCCGTGCGTGATGTAGGTCATGCGGGGCTCCTTCGCTGCCGCTTTCATCCACGCGATGATGCCGTCGGCGTCGGCGTGCGCGGACAGGCTTTCCATTTGGATCACTTCGGCCCGGATCTTGACGTCCTCCCCGTAGATGCGCAGCTCCCGTTCGCCGGCGGCCAGGGTGGCTCCCCGCGTGCCGCCGGCCTGGTAGCCGCTGAGGATGACGGCGTTTTTCGGGTCCGGGCCGTACGCCGCGACGTGGTGCAGGATCCGGCCCCCGGTCAGCATGCCGCTGGCCGAGATGATGATCATGGGGCCGCCGCGCAGGTTCAGGAGCTTGGACTCGTCCACGGTGCGGGTGACCTTGGCCAGCTTGTACATGTCCACGTATTCCTCGCGCTTGAGCCGGTGTTCCTCGGGGTGGCGCTGGTACATTTCGGAGGCGTCGATGGCCATGGGGCTGTTCAGGTACACCGGGATGCGCGGTATCGCGCCCTTGCGCAGGAGCCGGGACAGGTACAGCATGAGCGTTTCGGCCCGGCCGACGGCGAACGCGGCGAACATGATGACGCCGCCGCGCTTCGCGACGCGGTTGATGATCTCCCCCAGTTGCTTCTCCGGATCCTCCGTTGAGTGTTTCCGGTTGCCGTAGGTTGATTCGGTCACCAGGATCCCCGTTTCTCCGAGCGGCCGCGGCGGGTACATGAAGGGGTCATCGGCGCGGCCCAGGTCTCCGGTGAAGTGCACGGATTGGGAGCCGAGCCGGACGCGGACCTGGGCGGCGCCGAGGATGTGTCCGGCCGGCAGGAATGTGAGCTCCATGCCGCCGCCGAGGTCAAGGGGATCGTCAAAGTCCCGGATTTTGAAGCTGTTGAGGGACGCTACGGCGTCGGCGGCCGTGTAGAGCGGGATCGCGGGATCGTGCGCGGACGATCCCCGCTGCGAGGCATACCTGGCCTCTTCCTCCTGCAGGTGGCCGCTGTCCGGGAGGATGAGTTTGCAGAGATCGGTGGTGCCGTCCGTGGCGTAGACCGGGCCGCCGAATCCGTCCCGGACCAGGGCCGGGACGTAACCGGTGTGGTCCAGGTGCGCGTGGGTCAGCACCACGGCGTCGATGGACTGCGGCGGCACCGGGAAGGGCGTCCGGTTGCGCTCGCGGCTGCGCTTGTAGCCCTGGAAGAGCCCGCAGTCCACCAGTACGCGCCGGCCGCCGGCGTCGATCAGGTAGCGGGACCCGGTGACGGTGTCGGTGGCACCAAGGAACTTCAGGCTCGGCTGCTGGTGTTTCATGGTGCTCCCGTGGACCTCTACCCGTGGATCTGTGGACCGCGCAGACCTGTGCACTGTGCAGACCTGTCCTCTGCACAGACCTACAAAAATGCGCGGACCTGCCGCTCGCGGTGTACGCCCCAGCTTCCGCCCGGGCCTGCCGGGTGCCAAGGGCCGAAAGTCACCTCACGGCCCGGGGCGCCGCGGCTGTCGCCCAGTGCGGTCCGATACGCCCGGTCCGGTACTCCCGGACCGGTACTGCCCGGTAGGATTTCGTGTCGGGTCCTGCCGGGCCCGACGGCCGGCAACCCGGCGCAGCCCAGTGGCGAGGACACACCATGAGCAGACGATCCGCGGGGCCCGAGCATCCCGACCGCCCTGGACCCGCCACTACGGCCCCGGTGTTCCCGTCGACCTCAAACTCCCCGCCGGGTCCCTGGCCGACCTCATGGACTCCTCCGTCGGGCGTTACGGACGGAAAACGGCGCTGGAGTTCTTCGGGGCACGCACCAGCTACCGCGAACTCGGGGCCGCCATCAGCAGGGTGGCCGCGGGCGTGAAGAAACTCGGCGTCAGGGCCGGCGACCGGGTGGCGCTGGTCCTGCCGAACTGCCCGCAGCACATCATCGCGTTCCATGCGGCGCTGCGGCTGGGCGCCGTCGTCGTCGAACACAATCCCCTGTATACCGACCGCGAGCTCCGCCATCAGTTCGAGGACCACGGCGCCACCGTCGCCGTGGTCTGGGACAAGGCCGTGGAGAAGGTACGGCAGCTGCCCGCCGACGTCGCGCTGCAGACCATCGTCTCCGTTGAGCTGATTCCGGCGATGCCGCTGCTCCAGCGGATGGCGCTGCGGCTCCCGGTACCCGCTGCCCGCACGGCCCGGGCCTCACTGGCCGCCGGCAAGCGCACGCCCTGGCAAGCGGCGGCGCCGGCACACCGGACGGTGCTGCCGTGGAAGGAGCTCCTGGCCGCCGGAGAAGCATCCGCGCCCGGCCGCCGGCGACCTCGCCGTCATCCAGTACACGAGCGGCACCACAGGCCAGCCCAAGGGCGCCATGCTCACGCATGCCAATCTGCAGGCCAATGCCGCGCAGGGCCGCGCGTGGGTGCCCGGGCTCAAGGACGGCCGGGAGACCATCTACGCGGTGCTGCCGATGTTCCACGCCTATGGGCTCACGCTATGCATGACGTTTGCCCTGAGCATCGGTGCGAAGCTGGTGCTGTTCCCCAAGTTCGACGTTGACCTTGTGCTGAAGGCCTACAAGAAATCACCGGCCACTTTCCTGCCGGCCGTGCCGCCGATCTACGACCGCATCGCCGCCGCCGCGGCCGAGCGCGGCATTGCGCTGGACAGCGTCCGGTTTTCCATCTCGGGGGCGATGAACCTGCCGGCGGCAACAGTGGAGACGTGGGAGAAGGCAACCGGCGGCTACCTGATCGAGGGCTACGGGTTGACGGAAACCTCGCCCATCGCGCTGGGCAACCCCTTCGGTCCCAGCCGGAAACCGGGAACGGTGGGGGTCCCGTTTCCCCTGACCGACATCCGGGTGGCGGACCCGCGGAACGTCCTGCTGGACCGCGCTCCCGGTGAGGAAGGCGAGCTCCTGGTCCGGGGTCCGCAGGTTTTTGCCGGCTACTGGAACCGTCCGCAGGAGACCGAGGAATCACTCCTGGAAGGCGGCTGGTTCCGCACGGGGGACATTGTCTCGGTGGACAAGGACGGGTTCGTGACGGTCCGGGACCGGATCAAGGAGCTGATCATCACGGGAGGCTTCAATGTCTCCCCCACGGAAGTGGAGGACGTCCTCGCCGAATACCCGGGAGTCCTGGACGTGTGCGTCGTGGGCCTGCCCCGCCCCGGCGGCGGCGAAGACGTGGTCGCCGCCGTCGTCCCCGCTGCAGGATCCGGCATCGATCCGGAGGCGCTCCTGGCTTTCGCACGCGAGAATCTGGCCGCCTACAAGGTGCCGCGCCGGGTTGTCGTGGTGGATGAACTGCCGCGCTCGCTGATCGGCAAGGTCCTGCGCCGCGAAATCCGGGGCGCGCTCGTGGCCGGCCGCTGAACCAGCGGACTACTGCTCCCGGCTGCCCCCGCCGGGATTGAGCCGTGCGATTGCCGTCGACAAGACGGTGGCGAATCCGCACCAGAGGGCGTAGGGGGCCAGGGACACTCCGGCGCCGCGGTTCACGTGGTAGGTCCGGCGGACGAGATCGGCACTGCTTACCGTGAGGACGGCGCACTCCGCCGCCGCGAGCCACGGCCGGCGGGCACGCCAGAAGAGCCAGCTCCACGTCGCATTCAGGACGAGGTTGGCGGCCAAGGCGCCCCGGTAGGCGGCGATCTCCTGCCGCCTGGTCTTAACGCCGGGGGCGTCCGTGGTGTCGTGGCTGTCCAGGGCGACGGCGGAACTCACGGCGAGGTCAGCGTAGAGTGCGGTCCACACCACGGGAAAGGCGACGGCGGGCGGCTGCCAGTCCGGTTTGCGCAGCTGCCGGTACCAGGGGCTGGCCGGATCTGTCGCGGCCCCGCCGGCCGCCGCCGTTGCGGCGGTCGCTGCCGCCGTCCACACCACTGTCATCAGTTTCACGGCTGCTCCTTTGTTCCCGTCGGTGCCGGATGCGCCTACCGCACATGCTACGGAACTGAGGCACCGCCGTCGACGGCGGATCGCTTGCGGCCCTCCGGGCAAGCTGATAGGCCTGACGGTAGGGTGCATAGAGGCACATCGGCTCGCCGCCCCATCCGGGCGGCGGTTGCAGAAGGGAAGTTCACGTGACTCGCAAGACTCCTCAGGTGGAGGAACCGTCGGAGACAGAGCTCGTTGTCGAAAACGGCCCGAAAAGCTGGGCCGCCGGCGTCCCGGGCGTGTATCACTCCATGAAGCCGGCCATCGAGCAGATGGGGCTCAACCGGACGCGGAAGACCGTTATGGCCATGAACCAGAAGGACGGCTTCGACTGTCCGAGCTGCGCGTGGCCGGACCCGCACCACCGCAAGGCGTTCGAGTTCTGTGAGAACGGCGCCAAGGCCGTCACGTGGGAGGCGACCCCAATCACGATTCCCTCCAGTTTCTGGGCGGAGCACCCGGTCAGCGAGCTGCGCAGCCGGTCCGAGTACTGGCTCGGCATGCAGGGCCGGCTCACGGAGCCGGTCTACAAGCCCGCAGGGGAAGACCACTACAAGCCGGTCAGCTGGGACGAAGCGCTCCGGATTGTCGCCGACAAGCTCAAGGGGCTGGACTCCCCCGACCGCGCGGCGTTCTACACGAGCGGCCGCACCTCGAATGAGGCGGCCTTCCTCTACCAGCTGCTGGTCCGCGGCTACGGCACCAACAACCTGCCGGACTGCTCCAATATGTGCCACGAATCCTCGGGCTGGGCCATGGGCCAGACCATCGGCATCGGCAAGGCGACCGTCAGCTTCGACGACTACGCCAACGCGGACCTGATCATCATCATGGGCCAGAACCCGGGGACCAACCACCCCCGGATGATGACTGAGCTGGAGAACTGCAAGCACAACGGCGGCGAGATCGTGGCCGTCAATCCCCTGCCAGAGGCCGGGCTGCGCCGGTACAAGAACCCGCAGCAGGTCAACGGGGTGATCGGCCACGGCGTCCAGATCGCGGACCAGTTCCTGCAGGTCCGGATCGGCGGGGACATGGCGCTGCTGCAAGCCGTGTCCAAGCGCGTGCTCGCCGCCGAGGCCAGGAAACCCGGGACTGTCCTGGACCACGCCTTCCTGGCCGAACATTGCGAGGGGCTCGAGGAGCTCAAGGAGCACCTGGGCCGGCTGGATGAGCGCGCTGTGCTGGAGGCTACCGGCCTGCGGAGCGAGGACATCGATGAGCTGGCCGCCCGCTACCTCAAGGCCGAGAAAGTCATCATCACCTGGGCCATGGGCATCACGCAGCAGAAAAAGGGCGTTGCCACCATCAAGGAGATCATTAACCTCCTGCTGCTCCGCGGCAATATCGGCAAGCCCGGCGCCGGTGCGTCCCCCATCCGTGGACACAGCAATGTCCAGGGAGACCGCACGATGGGGATCTGGGAACAGATGCCGCAGTCCTTCATGGAAGCCCTCGGCAAGGAATTCGACTTCGAGCCGCCGCGCGAGCACGGCACGGACGCCGTCGAGACCATCAACCAGATGCGCGCCGGGGAGGTCAAGGTCTTCGTCGCCTTGGGCGGCAACCTGGTGGCGGCGATCTCGGACACGAATGCGGCCGAGGCCGCGATGGAAAACACGGAGATGACGGTCCAGATCTCGACCAAGTTGAACCGGTCCCACGCAGTGACCGGCCGCGAGGCGCTGATCCTCCCCACGATGGGCCGGACCGAGATTGACATCCAGGAATCCGGGCCCCAGTTCGTGTCTGTGGAGGACACCGTCTGCGCCGTCCACCCGTCTTGGGGAAGCGTCGAGCCGGTCTCCCATCAGCTGCTGTCCGAGCCGGCCATCCTGAGCCGGCTGGGCAAGCTCCTCGTCGGCACCAAGATCAAGGCCGACTGGGACGGCTTTGAAAAGAACTACGACCTCATCCGCGATCACATTTCGCGGGTAGTGGGCGGCTGCGAGGACTACAACCAGCGGATCCGGCAGGACGGCGGGTTTGTTCTCGCCAACGGCCCCCGCGACTCGCGCACGTTCCCCACGCCCACCGGCAAAGCCGTGCTGACCGTCAACGACCTCGAGCATGTCCAGCGGCCGGCGGGCACCCTGATCCTGCAGAGCATGCGCTCCCACGACCAGTTCAACACCACCATCTACTCGCACAACGACCGCTACCGGGGCATCAAGAAGGGCCGCCATGTCGTGTTCGTGAACCCGGACGACCTCGCCGAGCTCGGCCTGGCGGACGGACAGTACGTGGACATCCGCGGCGTGTACGAGGACGGCGAAGAGCGCGTGGTCCGCAAGTTCCGCGTTGTGTCCTACCCGACGGCCCGCGGCTGCGCGGCCGCGTACTACCCCGAGGCCAACGTGCTCGTGCCGCTGAACCACACGGCCGAGGGCAGCAACACGCCGATCTCGAAGGCGGTCATTGTCCGGCTCGAACCAAGCCTGGACCAGACGCCGGACAGTGCGCCACCCCTCTCCGCCGGGGCAGCCCGGCCGTAGGCGCACGCTTCCACAGGCCGGGGCTCAGGGCGCGGGACATGCTCAGCCCCGGCCTGCGCCACTGGACATAACACCACCATGCCCACCCGTGCGCCCCAGCAATGAGCATGTCCCACGGAGCGATGAGCATGTCCCACGCAGCACCACCCCGCCGCCACCGGACATGCTCGGCCCCGGCCTGCGCCACTGGACATAACACCACCATGCCCAGCCGAGCGCCCCAGCAATGAGCATGTCCTCCGGAGCGATGAGCATGTCCCACGCAGCACCACGCCGGATCCGAACACGGCACAGGCCGCGTCCCCCTGAGGGAACGCGGCCTGTCCCCTGATGCAGCCTCAGCCGGCGAGCTGCCTACTTCCTGCGGCCTGCCGCCTGCCAGCGCCGGGGCGAGCGCAGGACCGCTGCTACTGTGCCCGCTTGACCCAGCCTTCCTCGTCCGGACCGCCGGATTCGCCGTGCTCGCAGAGCTCAATGACTTTGTTCGACGCGGCGTGCACAGCTTCCTGCGTGCCCTTCCGGCCCTTGGTGGACGCGGTGCCGGCCGCGTAGCCCACCATGAATGCGCTGATGGCATCCGCGTGCGGACCGACGGCTTTGAGGGATTCTTCCGCGACCTCAACGATCTTCTCGTGGTCGACTTCAAGGTCGAGGATCTGCAGGGCCTGGATGAGCCGGCTGCTCCAATGCCGCAGCGAGCTGTCTTCGTCTCGGGACAACGTCATTGCTACTCCTTCTCGCGGGTGAACGGATCGTCTGACCCTCAAGGGTTAGCACCCGCCCCGGCGTTGCGCAACGCGACACAGCGCGTGGCACCACAGCCCGGCGCCCGCGCCGGCTGCCTCAGCTCCACAGCGCGACGTGGAACTTGGGGCCCCGGCGTTCCAGCCCGCGCGAGCCGCCGGGAGCCACCATGGCCGCCGTGGCATCGGCAGTGCCGGCAAACCGCTGCAGGGTCCGTGCCATGGTGGTGGCCCGGCCCCGGTCCAGGGTGCTGGCCCACCAGAGGCCGGAGATCGGCGTTCCGGCGACCGGCACACGAACCAGGGAGCCGCTTCGGATTTCGGCCCGGACAATATGGCCGAGCGCCAGCATCGTTCCCTCACCCGCCCGCACGGCGGCAAGGGCCTCCGTTTCGCTGCTGAGGCAGACGATCTCCGGCACCACTCCCTGGGCGGCCAGCCAGCGGCCTTCTTCGCTCGTCTCTTGGATGCCGGCGGGGCCGGCAAACCACGGCCGGCCCAGGAGTTCGCTCAGCCGTACGGGTCCGTGCAGCGATGCGAGGGGATGCCCTGCGGCCACCACGAAGACCCGCTGGTACCGCAAGAACGGCACGGAATCGAGCCCGACGTCGGCAGCATCCTTGGACTCAGCGCTGTTGTGGGCAGCCCCGTTGCGGACAGGGGGCTTGATTCCCAGGGCGATGTCGTAGACGCGTTCCAGCATCAGCGATGTCACATCTTCCGCCTGCTCCACGACCACATCGACGGAGGCTCCCGGGACCCGCCGGGTGAACAGGTCCAGGAGGCGCCCGGCAGCGTGCTCCGCGAACGGCGCCGTGGCCACGATCTTCAGGCGTCCGGTCTCGGTCTGGGCATGCGCAACTTCCCATCGGGCCTTGTCAGCCAGCCCGACGATGTCCTGGGCGTATTCAGCGAGCGCGCGGCCGCCGGGCGTCAGCGCAATGCCGCCGTGGGCGCGTACGAACAGAGGGTCGTCAAGGTCCTGCCTGAGCGCGGCGAGCGCCGCCGACACGGCCGGTTCGCTGACTCCGAGGCGGGCCGCGGCCGCGTGCAGAGAGCCCAGCTTGGCCACGAGGGCGAACGTGCGCAACTGTCCCAATGTCATCGCCACGGCTTCATAACCTTTCGCTTATGACGATATTGACATCCCACTTAGGCCGGGGCAAGACTGACCTCAATCCGGCGCAAGGCAATCACTGCCCCACGCCGCCGGCGGTTCGGAGTGAGGTAGGGACTATGCAGATTCCGGCTCCATTTGACTACGTGCGCGCCACCACCGTGGACAACGCCCTGGAACTTCTCGCCCGCTATGGTCCCGAATCCCGGGTAGTGGCCGGCGGCCATAGCCTCTTGCCGATGATGAAGCTTCGCCTCTCCCGGCCCGAATGGCTGATCGACATCAATGACCTCTACGAGCTGGACTTCATCCTCCGTGACGGCAACACCCTGAGGGTCGGGGCCATGACCCGACACACCACCTTGCTGGAATCGGACGAGGTCGCGGCACTGTTCCCCATTGTCCTGGACGCCGAGTTGGTGATTGCCGACCCCGTGGTGCGCAACCGTGGCACCATCGGCGGTTCGCTTTGCCAGGCCGACCCTGCCGAGGACCTCTCCACCGTGTGTGACGTCCTGGGCGCCGAGGCAGTGATCCGCGGGCCGGGCGGCGAGCGCATCCTGTCCATGCCGGACTTCCACCGCGGGCCGTACCAGACAGCGGTCGGGCAGGATGAACTGCTCTGCGAACTCAGGTTCCCCATCCGCCCCCGCTCGGGCAGCGCTTACGAGAAGGTCGAGCGCCGGGTGGGCGACTGGGCCGTCGGTGCCGCCGGCGCGGCCGTCGTCCTCGCCGCGGACGGGACCGTCGATGATGCCGCCGTCGGACTCACTGCGCTGGGCCTTGACCATACGGTGGACGAGGCCGCGGCCGTGCTCCGCGGCAAGCGTCCCGACGAGGACTTGTTCGCCGAGGCCGGCCGGCTGGCCGCCGCAGCGTGCGATCCCGTAGCGGACCAGCGCGGCCCGGTCGATTACAAACGGCATCTCGCCGATGAGCTCACCCGGCGGGTACTGCGGCTGGCCTGTGCCCGCGCCGCCCAGATGCAGGAAGGCTGAAACCGATGCAGATCAGCATGACCGTTAACGGCAGCGACGTCACGAGCGAGATTGAGCCCCGCGTGCTGCTGGTCCACTACATCCGCGAGGTGCTGGGCCTCACGGGTACACATTGGGGCTGCGACACCAGCAACTGCGGGACCTGCGTGGTCCTGATGGACGGGCAGCCCGTGAAGTCCTGCACCGTCCTCGCCGCCATGGCCGCGGGCCACGACATCCGCACCGTCGAGGGGCTGGCCGCCGGCGGCACCCTGGACCCCGTGCAGCAAGGCTTCATGGAGGAGCACGGGCTGCAGTGCGGCTTCTGCACCCCGGGGATGATGCTGACGGCCCGGGCACTCCTTGATAAGAATCCGCACCCCGACGACACCGAGATCCGGCAGGCCATTTCCGGGCAGATCTGCCGGTGTACGGGCTACGCGACGATCGTGCGCTCGGTCCAGTGGGCAGCCGCCCATCCGGCCGGCACAGCCCCGGAGAACGCACCGGCCGCCGGCGATGTCCTCGACGGCACCGACACCGCCGTCCCGGATGTCGCGGCAGAGACAGCAAACACAGCCACAGAGGTGAAGGCATGACCGTCATCCATAACCGGCCGTCAAATCCGGCCGCCGGCGACCAGGACCGTCCGATCGGCTACGGGCGCATCCAGCGCAAAGAAGACCCGCGCTTTGTGCGCGGCAAGGGCCACTACGTGGACGACATTGTGCTGCCGGGAATGCTGCACGGCGCCATCCTGCGGGCTCCGGTGGCGCACGCCCGGCTCGTGTCCATCGACACCACCAATGCCCTGGCGCATCCGAAGGTGGTGGCCGTCATCACGGGCAAAGACCTCCTGGGCCTGAACCTCGCGTGGGCGCCGACGCTCTCCGCGGATGTCCAGGCTGTCCTGGTCACCGACAAAGTCCGGTTCCAGGGGCAGGAGGTCGCGTTCGTCGTGGCCGAGGACCGGTACGCAGCCCGGGATGCGCTCGAACTGATCGAGGTCGAATACGACGTCCTTCCCCCGCTGGTGGACGCCCGCAGGGCGCTGGACCCGGACGCGCCGGTGATCCGCGACGAGATCGAGGGCCGGACGGACAACCGGATCTTCGACTGGGAGATGGGCGACAAAGCCGAAACCGACGCGGTGTTCGCCAGCGCCGACGTCGTGGTGAGCCAGGAGATGGTCTACCCGCGGGTTCACCCCGCACCGATGGAGACATGCGGCGCCGTCGCCGATTTCGACGCCGTCAGCGGCAAGCTGACGCTCTACGAGACCACCCAGGCCCCGCACGCGCACCGCACCCTGTTCGCGATCGTCGCCGGCATCCCCGAGCACAAGATCCGGATCGTCTCCCCCGATATCGGCGGCGGCTTCGGCAACAAGGTCGGGATCTATCCCGGCTACATCCTCGCCGTCGTCGGCTCGATCGTCTCCGGCCGCCCGGTCAAATGGGTGGAGGACCGCTCCGAGAACCTGATGTCGACCTCGTTTGCCCGGGACTACATCATGCAGGGCGAGATCGCGGCGACCAAGGACGGCAAGATCCTCGGCCTGCGCACCCACGTGCTGGCAGACCACGGCGCGTTCAACGCCACCGCCCAGCCCACCAAGACCCCGGCCGGCTTTTTCTCCATCTTCACCGGCAGTTACGACCTCAAGGCCGCCCACTGCTCCGTCACCGGCGTCTACACCAACAAGGCGCCCGGCGGAGTCGCCTACGCCTGCTCGTTCCGCGTCACCGAGGCCGTGTACCTGGTGGAGCGGATGGTGGACATCCTGGCCCGCAAACTGGACATGGATCCGGCGGAGCTGCGGCTGAAGAACTTCATCAAGCCGGAGCAGTTCCCCTACGCCAACAAGACCGGCTGGGTGTACGACTCGGGCAACTACGAGGCCGCCATGCGGCTCTCGATGCAACTCGCCGGGTACGAGGACCTCCGGCGCGAGCAGGCCACAAAGCGCGAGCGCGGGGAACTCATGGGCATCGGCGTCTCCTTCTTCACCGAAGTCGTGGGAGCGGGCCCCCGCAAGCACTTCGACATTGTGGGACTCGGCATGGCCGACGGCGCCGAGCTCCGCGTCCACCCCACCGGCAAGGCCGTGGTCAGGCTCTCGGTGCAAAGCCAGGGCCAGGGCCACGAGACCACCTTCGCCCAGATCGTGGCCGAGGAACTCGGGATCCCCCCGGAGGACATCGACGTCGTGCACGGGGACACCGACCAGACCCCGTTCGGCCTCGGCACCTACGGCAGCCGTTCGACGCCGGTCAGCGGCGCCGCCGTCGCCCTTGTGGCCCGGAAGGTGCGCGAGAAGGCAAAGCTGATCGCCGGGGCCATGCTGGAGACCCGCCCCGAGGACCTCGAATGGGAGAAGGGCCGGTGGTTCGTCAAGGGCGACCCCAGCGTTGGCAAGACGATCGCCGAGATCGCCATGGGCGCCCACGGCACCGTGGCCCTGCCCGAGGGCGTGGACGGCAACCTCGACGCCGAAGTCACCTACGACCCGCCCAACCTGACCTTCCCATTCGGGGCCTACATCTGCGTCGTCGACGTCGACTCCGGCACCGGGCACGTTAAGGTGCGGCGCTTCATCGCGGTTGATGACTGCGGCACCCGGATCAACCCGATGATCATCGAAGGCCAGGTCCACGGCGGACTGACCGACGGCGTGGGCATGGCCCTGATGGAGATCATCGAGTTCGACGCCGACGGCAACTGCCTGGGCGGGTCGTTCATGGACTACCTGATCCCCACGGCGATGGAAGTGCCGGACTGGGAGACCGGTTTCACCGTCACCCCCTCACCGCATCACCCGATCGGCGCGAAGGGCATCGGCGAGTCTGCCACCGTCGGCTCGCCGCCGGCGATCGTCAACGCCGTCGTGGACGCGCTCGCGCCCTACGGCGTCACGCACATGGACATGCCCTGCACGCCGGCCCGAGTCTGGGCTGCCATGCAGGGCCGGGCAAGGCCGCCGATCTGATGCCCGCCACCGCAGAGTCCCTGGCCGCCAGGGCGGAAGAACTCGCCGGCCGCCGCGAGCCGTTCGTCCACGCCCTGGTGGTCCGCGCCCAGCACCCCACGAGTGCCCATGCCGGGGACACGGCCCTCGTGCTGCCCACGGGCGAAATCCAGGGCTTCGTGGGCGGGAACTGCGTCGAGGCGTCGGTGCGCGAGTACAGCCTGCAGGTTCTGGCCTCCCAGGAACCGCTCCTGCTGCGGGTGCTGCCCGGTGAGCCGTCGCGCACGGCGGAGGAGGGCGCCGTCGAGGTCTCCAATCCGTGCCTCAGCGGCGGCGCGATCGAGATCTTCCTCCAGCCGCGCATTCCGGCGCCCCGGGTCCTGGTGGTGGGCACGGGGCCGGTGGCGCAGGCCCTCGCGACGCTCGGCTCCGGCGTCGGCCTCGACGTCGAACTCACGGACGGCGATTCCGCAGACCCCCGCGGGGATGACGCGGCATTGATTGTCGCCTCGCACGGAAAGGCGGAGGAAGGGGCCCTGGAGGCCGCCCTGCGCGCCGGCGTCCCCTATGTAGCCCTGGTGGCCAGCGGGACCCGTGGGGCCGCGGTGCTGGAATCCCTCGACGTCGACGACGCCCAACGTGCCCGGGTGTTCACACCCGCCGGGCTGCAGCTCGGCGCCCGGACGCCCGGGGAGATCGGGCTGTCCATTCTTGCCCAGCTGCTCGGGGAGCGGTCCAAGGCCCGGCACGCCGCGGTGTCCATGGCTGACGCCGCGAGGCAGACCGGGGTCCCGGCGATGCCCACGGAACCGGCGCCCACCGGGTCGGCGCCTGCGAGCGCCGTTGATCCGGTCTGCGGTATGACCGTCCAGGCCGTCGAATCGTCCCTGCACCTGGACTACAACGGGGTCACCGTGTACTTCTGCTCCCCCGGCTGCCGGGCGGCCTTCCGCAAAGATCCGGAGCGCTATGCCCTCGCAACCTGACTTGCCCCCGCAACCTGAGCCGCGGGCCGCGGCAAGCCTCGAGCCCAGGACCGCCGGCATCATCCTGGCCGCGGGAGCCTCGCGGCGCCTCGGCAGGCCCAAGCAGCTCCTTCCCTACGGCACGGGCGTCCTGCTCGATGCCGTCCTGGCGACCGCCCGGGCCTGCGCCTTCAGCCAGACGGTCCTGGCCCTGGGCGGCGCGGCGGAAGATGTGCAGCGCACCGTGGACACGAGCGGCTGCGAGGTGGTGCTCAACCCGGACTTCGGCGAAGGGTGCGCGTCCTCGGTCGCCACCGCCCTCGCCGCCGTGCACCCGGAGATCGATGCCGTGGTCCTGCTGCTCGGTGACCAGCCCGGCGTCCGGGCCGCCAGTGTCCGGGCCGTACTCGGCGCCCTCCGGCAGGCGGGTTCCGGCCCTGCCGGCCCCGCCGCCGCTGCCATCCCTGCCGCTCCTGCCGGGATCGCGGTCTGCCGCTACGACGACGGCGTGGGCCACCCGATGGCATTTGCCCGTCGCCTGCTTCCGGACCTGGCCGCCCTCCACGGGGACAAAGCGGTCTGGAAGCTCCTCGAACAGCGGGCGGCCGACGTCGTCGAGGTCCGCACGCCCGGCCCCGCCCCTTCGGACGTGGACACCGAGGAAGACTACGGGCGCCTCCTTGGCCGGCTGCGGGAGACTGTATGACGGCGGCGGCGCGGGCCGGCGCGGAGGAAGACGTGCAGCGCCGGGTCCCGGACGTCCCATCCCTGATGGCAGCCCTGGACCGCAACAACTACCTGGCCGACGTCGGGCTGGCGACCGCCCTGTTCCTGGCGGTCCGCCTGCCACAGCCCATCCTCCTCGAAGGGGAGGCCGGGGTCGGGAAGACGGAGGCGGCAAAAGCGCTCGCCGAGCTCCTCGACACCCCGCTGTACCGGCTGCAGTGCTACGAGGGAATCGACGCCGGTGAGGCCCTCTATGAATGGAACCACCAGCGCCAACTGCTGGGCATCCGCCTGGCCGAGGTCCGGGACGCCTCCGTCACCGAAACAGACCTCTTCGCCCCGGAGTACCTGCTGCGGCGCCCGCTCCTGCAGGCGATCGAGCACCCCGGTCCGCGCCCCGCTGTGCTGTTACTGGACGAAATCGACCGCGCCGACGCCGAGTTCGAAGCCTTCACGTTCGAACTGCTCGCCGAGGCCGCCGTCACCATCCCGGAGCTGGGCACCATCCGGGCCACCCATCCGCCGATCGTGATCCTCACCTCCAACCGGACGCGGGACCTTCACGACGCCCTGACCCGGCGCTGCCTCTACCACTGGATCGACTACCCCGGTCCGGAGCGGATCGCGGAGATCGTCCGCCGCAGGGTGCCGGCCAGCAGCGGCCCCCTGGCCCTCCAGGCTGCCGCCGTCATTACCCGGCTCCGCACCCTGGACCTGGCCAAGCCGCCCGGCATTTCCGAGGCGATCGACTGGGTCTCGGCCCTGGCAGTGCTCGGCATTGATCGCATCGACGCCACGACGGCGGAACAGACCCTCGGCTCGATCGTCAAGAACCGTGATGACCTCGAACTGGTCGGTGCCCGGGGGTCCGACTGGCTCGTGGCCGGCACGGGCGGGTGAGCGCCTTGACGGCCGGGACCCCGCAGGACATGCGCGCTGTGCCCCCCACGGTAGAAGCGGCGGCCCTGTCGGCGGCCTTCGTCACAGCCCTGCGCCGGGCCGGGCTCTCGTGCTCACCGGACCGGGCAGTCCGGCTGGCCGAGGCACTCCGCCTGATCCCTCCCGGCGACGCAGAAAAGCTGTATTGGGCGTCCCGGGTGGTGCTGGTGTCAGCCCGCGAGCAGCTGCCGGTCTTCGACGCCGTCTTTTCCGCGGTGTTCCGCGGCGGCTTTGACCCCTCCGAGCATCCCGCCCGCGCCGTGGCTCCGGCTGCAGCCCCAGCCGGGGCCCCTGAGGAGACCCGCACCCGCCCGTCTCCGGCCGAGGACCGTGCGCCCGGCTACGCGCCTGCTCCCCCGCGCCCGGCGCCGGCAATTGCCTCCGCGGGACCGGACGCCAGCGAAGACGGCAATGCCCCGGAGCGGGAGGCCGTGCTGGCTATGGCCTCCCCCGAGGAGCGGCTGCACAAAGCGTCCTTCGCTCAGCTGACCGAGGAGGAAGTCGTGGAGATCAGGCGGCTGGCGTCCCGGCTGCTGCTCGCCACCCCGACGCGCCTGAGCCGCCGCGCCCGGAAGTCCGCTCACAGCAGCGCCCGGCTGGATGTCCGCGCCACGGTCCGTGCGGCCCGGCGCTCGGGCACTGACACCACCCGCCTGTTGTATGCCCGGCGCCGGCCGCAGCGCCGCAAGCTGGTGATGCTGTGCGATGTCTCCGGTTCCATGGAACCGTATGCGCGGATCTTCGTCTCGCTGCTGCAGGGAGCCGTGGCAGGTGCCGGCGCCGAGGCCTTCGTGTTTTCCACCCGGCTGACACGCTTGACCCGGCAACTGGCGCTCCGCGATCCGGACGAGGCCTTGGCCCGGGCCGCCACGGCCGCCCCGGACTGGGCCGGCGGAACCCGGATCGCCGACAGCATCCGGCACTTCGTCGACGAGCACGGCCGCCGCGGCCTGGCCCGTGGCGCGGTGGTGGTGATCTTCTCGGACGGCTGGGCGCAGGAGGACCCCGAACAGGTCGCAGCCCAGATGGCGCGACTGCGGCGCCTGGCGTACCGGATCATCTGGGTCAATCCACGCAAGGCCGCGCCGCAATACCAGCCGCTGGTGGGCGGAATGGCGGCGGCCCTGCCGTATTGCGACGAATTCGTCAGCGGACACAGCTACACGGCGTTGGCAGAGGTGGCGGCCGCAATCCGCGGCGACGGCCAGGCATCACTCAAGGGAAGAGGGAACTCATGCAGATAGACAGCACATTCTCGGTGGTCGCCCCGATCGACACGGTGTGGGACACGCTGATGGACTTTGAACGGGTGGCCGGGTGCCTTCCCGGGGCCAGAATCCTGAACAAGCTCTCCGACGACGCCTACCAGGTGGGCATGAGCGTGAAGCTCGGCCCGGTCTCAATGCAATACAAGGGCCTGCTGAACGTCATCGAACGCAACGCGGCCGAACACCGCGCCGTGCTCGGCGGCAAGGCTCAGGAGACCCGCGGACAGGGCACCGCCGAGGCGACCGTGACCCTGAGCCTGACCGAAGAAGGCGACGCCACACGGGGGTCCGTCAGCGCGGACCTGGCGCTGTCCGGCAAGGCCGCCGCCATGGGCAAGGGCGTGATCGGCAGCGTCACGGAGCAGATGATGGCCCTCTTCGCGAACAACCTGCAGGCGATGCTGGCCGAGGGGGCGCCCCCTGTCCTGGAACAAGGCCCGGAGGCGTCATCTGCCGCGGCCCCGTCGCCCGCCGCGCAGGCCGTCCCCGAGCCGGTCCCGGCGTCGGCTGCGGTTTCTGCTCCCGATGCAGGCACGACGGCGGCCACTCCAACGACGGCTGCTCCAACGGCGACGGCGCCAGCCATGGCAGGCGCCCCCGCCGGTGCCGCGCCGGCCGGCAGCCTGGACGCCCTGAGCCTCGCTAAAGGCATCGCGGCAGATCAGCTGTCCAACCCGGCGACGGTCCTCGGCGTCGTCGCCGTGGTGGCGTGCATTGCGTACTGGGCCGGCCGGCGGTCTGCGTTCCGCATGCTCCGCCTGTGCGGCAGGCTCTGAGGAGCGCCGATGCGCGATGTCCTGGCGGCCATGTTGCCTGACTGGCAGAGCGGCGCCACCTCAGGCCTGGCCACCGTCGTAAGCACTTTCAAGTCAGCACCCAGGCTCCCGGGGGCGGCGATGCTGGTGACGGCCGGCGGCGACGCCGTGGGCTCCGTCTCTGGCGGCTGCGTCGAGAGGGCCGTCTACGAACTGGCCGGCCAGGTCAAGGACGACGGCGAGCCTGCCCTGGTGCGCTACGGGATCAGCGACGACGATGCCTACGCGGTGGGCCTGACCTGCGGCGGGATCATCGACATCTTCGTCGAACCTGTTTCCCGGCAACGATTCCCCGAACTTAACGACGTCGCGCAGGACATCGCCGCCGGGCGACGGGTAGGGGTCGCCACGGTCATCGAACACCCCGATGCCACGCGGGTGGGACGGCACCTGATCGTCCGGCCGGAAGGGTGTGAAGGTGATCTGGGCTCGGAACGGACCAACCACGCCGTGGGCGACGACACCCAGGGCCTCCTCGCCGCCGGGCGGACAGGCATCCTAAACTACGGCGTCGACGGCGAACGGCTGGACACCGGTATGCGTGTGTTCTTCGCCAGCTATGCTCCACCGCCCCGCATGATCGTCTTTGGCGCGATCGACTTCGCCGCCGCGCTGGCCCGCCTGGGCGCCTTCCTGGGCTACCGGGTGACGGTGTGTGATGCCCGGCCGGTCTTTGCCACGCCCGCGAGATTCCCCGACGCCGCCGAGGTGGTCAATGCGTGGCCGCACCGGTATCTGAGCGACCAGTTCGCCCAAGGCCTGCTGGATGCCAGGACCGTGCTCTGCGTCCTCACCCACGACCCGAAGTTCGACATCCCCGTCCTTGAGGTGGCCCTGCGCGGCAGCCCCGTGGCCTTTATCGGCGCCATGGGCTCCCGCCGCACTCATGAGGACAGGATGGCACGGCTGTGGGAGGCGGGACTGGGCGACGACGAGCTATCCAGGCTCCACAGCCCGGTGGGCCTTGATCTGGGCGCCCGCACGCCCGAGGAAACGGCTGTGTCCATTGCCGCGGAGTTCATCGCCCTGCAGTGGAACGGCAGCGGGGAGCCATTGCGGCATCTCGGCGAACGGATTCATCACGACGAGCAGTTGTGACCGTGCCGCCGTGATTGCGGACGACGCCGTGCGCTGGACAATAGCGGCGCTGCTGCTGGCGGCAACGCTGTACTCGGCCTGCCGGGCCGTGGTCGCTTCCGGAGCGGCAGGGCGCGTCGGGCTGGCGCTGCATTCCCTCATGATGGCGGCGATGGCGCTGATGTTGCTGCCGCGCGCGCAGTGGCCCCTCCTGCCGCAGGTTCTCCTGTTTGTTCTGGGCTCCTGGTGGTTCGTTGTGCAGGCCGTCTCATACCGGACGCACCCCCGGGACGGCCCGCCGGTCCGAGGCCGGGCGAAGTCCCTCTACGATGCTGCGGCCATGGCCGCGATGGCCTTCATGCTGGCCGCCGGCGGCCTCGGGACCGTCCGTCAGTCCGGACCGCGTCCGCCGGTACCGGTTCCCGTGGCCCCGGCACACCACGGTGCTGTGGCGGTCGGGCCGCTGACGGCACCGCTCGACGGTTGGAGCATGCAGCCTTCCCCGGTGCCGGCTGTGGCTTTTGGGCCCGCCATCGTTTTTGGGCTGGCCACTGCGATGTGGACCCTCCGGCTCCTCCTCCAGCTCTGGCCCGGCTCCAGCGACGATACCGGGCCAGCGGCCTTCTTCGGCCATAGTTTGCGGGGTGCTCGTTCCGCCGGATTTCGGGACCTCGCCGACACGGCCGTCGAGGTCGTGGGGGCCGCCGCGCTTGCTCTCATGTTCGTCGCCCTGGCCGCCTGAGGGGCGCCCCGCACCGGGCCGCTGCCTGGCTTGGGCCCTGTGGCTGGTCAGCGGCCGATGGCTGCCGCCGCCGGAGCCAGCAGTTCGCGGCACCGGTCAGCGTGCCGCTGAAGCTCATCGGCATCCACGCGGGGCGCTGAGTGCAGGATAAGCGGCTGGGCCATGTCCAGTCCGCACAGGTGCGCAGTGGCGTCAAGGGGGCGCAGGAGCCCATCCATCGTGAAGCGGTTGTGCCCTGCCGGAGCGTAGGACGCTTCCGGGCCGCCGGTCGAAAGCACCAGTTGGAGCCGCTTTCCGTGGAGGGCGTCGCCTCCTGCACCGTAGGCGAAGCCGTACGTGAGCACCTGGTCCATCCACTCCTTCAGAACCCCGGGCACGGAGTACCAGTGCTAGGGGAATTGCCAGACGATGGTGTCGTGCCCGCGCAGCAGGTCCTGCTCGCGGGCAGCATCGATCCGGCGGTCCGGGTATGCGGCGGAAAGATCATGGCCGTCACGTGCTCCATGTCCATGATGGCTCTGGTGAGGTGCGCGGTGATGCGCGAGCTTTCCAGGTCAGGGTGTGCAACAAGGACGAGCGTGCCGGTTTCCGCTACGACAAGGGGCAGCCGCTACGCGGATCCACGCAGCGGGCGCCCGAAATCGATGCGGAAACCGAAACTTCACGGCGGCGGGGGGGCTGCCGGGGCGCGCGTATCGGACCGTTCCGTGGACGGCTGGACGCCGGTCGGGCGTAAGCTCGTCCCATGGCGAGATACTTCGATGTGCACCCCGACAACCCCCAGGCGCGCTCCATCAGCCAGGCGGTGGAAATCCTCCGCTCCGGCGGCCTGATCGCCTACCCCACCGACTCCTGCTATGCACTGGGGGCCCAACTGGGTAACCGGGAAGCCCTGGACCGGATCAGGAACATCCGCCACCTCGATAACAAACACCACTTCACCTTGGTCTGCAAGGACTTCGCGCAGTTGGGCCAGTTTGTCCAGATCGACAACGACGTCTTCCGCAGCATCAAGGCCGTCACGCCCGGCAGCTACACGTTCATCCTCCCCGCCACCCGGGAGGTCCCCAAACGCCTGTTGCATCCGAAGAAGAAGACAGTCGGCGTGCGTATCCCCGACCATCCCGTGGTCCAGGCACTGCTGGCCGAGCTCGGCGAGCCGCTGCTGTCCAGCACGCTGCTGCTTCCGGATGAGGACGAGCCGCTGACGCAGGGGTGGGAAATCAAGGAGCGGCTGGAGCACGTAGTAGACGCCGTGATCGATTCCGGCGACTGTGGTGCCGAGCCGACCACGGTGATCGACTTCTCAAGTGGTGTCGCCGAAGTCGTCCGCCACGGAATGGGCGACGCTTCCCGCTTCGAGTAGGGAGCGGCGCAGGTCTAACGCTGTACGGTCGGGGCTGTGTTGCCGGGCAGTGCCGGCTAGGCGGATTCAGCCTCGCGCGCCTGCCGGTTCCGCAGCCAACGGCGGACGAGATCGACGGCGGCGACGAGTCCCGCGAGGGGCGACAGCACCGCTGCGGCGTAGACGAACAGCAGCCACGTCAGGGTGGTCACCGGCGACTGGCGGGTACTCAGGAGGGACAGTCCGCCGAAAAGGCCAAGGACCCAAAACAGGATGACCCCGGACAGCACGGCGGCAGCGGGGAAGTACTCGTTCGTGACGACGTTCTTCAAGGTTTCCATGGGCCCTCCTCACACCCGGCGGTCGGACTGCCCGCCAGGGACCTTCCCAGTATGACGCCCGGCATGGCCGGATTTCTCGAGAATCACGGCCACGTGACCAAGCTAACGTCCGGCCCCGGTTGCGGCGGCCGCGGGTGCCCAAAATATGGCGCGTCAGGGCCGCCCGGGGCGTCCCACGTCAAGGAGTTAGACAGCTGCCCGGACGCGCTGGAGAAAGGAATCGAGCACCCGCCCGGCGTTCTCATGCATGCGCCGCGACTCCGCCGGCGGCAGTTGCCGGCCCTTGGGCCCGTTCAGCCGCTCCCCCAGAAAAAGCAGGGCCGCCAGTACCTCGGAGAGTTCGGAGTTGCTTTCGGCGCGCTGCCGCAGCAGCCTCAGGTGAGCCTCCTGCAACGCAGGGCCCGGCGCGCAGCCGAGGTCGCGGTCGAAGAGGCGGCGGCAGCGGTCGTACGCCGCGAGTCCTTCGGCAGGCAGGCCGGCCTGTTCATAGGCCGTCACCAGCACCGTCCAGGCCCGTTCGTTGAGCGGCTCGGCACGGATGGCAGCCTGGACCAGGTTGACGGCGTCGTCCGGCTTGCCCAGCGAGGCGGCCGTTTCTGCGGCAAAGATCTGCAGGGCGACTTTTTCTGCCGCATGGCGGCTGCGCGCCTCCTCTGCCCAATCGGAGGCGAGTTCGAACCCCAGCAGCGGCTCGGCACAAATGTCGAGGGCCTCGAGCAGCAGCGGATACGCCTCGTCAGGAGGCAGCTCGCCGGCGTCGCGGACCAGTCCACGGAACCGGAACAGGTCCAGATCCACCAGGGTGGGATCCAGGACGTAGCCGCTGTTGGCGGTGCGGAGCGGACCGGTCTTGGTCTGGCCGGGCTGGATGGCACGCCGTATGCCGCTGATGTAGCTCTCGAGTGTGGCCACGGAACCGTCGCTTGCTGCCGCACCCCAGAGAAGATCGATCAGGCGGGTCTTAGACACGGGCGTTCCGAGGTTCAGCAGGAGGATTTCCAGTATGTGGCGGGGTTTGCAGCCCCCCATGTCGGCGGCCGTGAGGGCTACGCCGTCACGGTGTACTTCGAATGATCCGAACAATCGGACCGAAATGGAGGGTGTTGGTCCCGTTAGGCTTTCCACGATGCTCTCCGATTTCCCCAGATAAAACGAACTCAATCGTCTGCGAAGAGCCGGATCAACATCGAGACCAGGCCGTACTGAGACTCTGTTCCCTCCGGCTTTCCAATGTCACCGTGACACGCCTGACTGGGCGCAACAAGGCATGCCGCTACCCGATCTTTCGGCCAAAGAAAGACGCGTACAGGCATCAGTACCGCCAAGTAAGGCCTCGCAACGGCAGGCAGGTGTTTCCGGCGCAAAACAAGTAATTCCGCGGGCCACCATCGAACGCATATAAGTAGTTCGCGGGACGCCTCAGGGCGGCAGAATTTCGGCTCGAGCCGGGTCATTCCGTCGTGAAATGCCACCCGGTCAGGGCCGGATTTTTTCCTATTGGTTCTCGGTCATCTCGGCGGGTACGGCGACCACACGCAGCTCCGTGCCGTCGCGAAGTACCGCAAGATCCAGCGGCTCGCCGATTGCCTCGGAAAAGAGCAGTTTCTGGAGGCTCTCAGCGTTGGACACAGGCACGCTCCCGACCTTCAGGAGGATGTCGCCGGCCCGGAGTCCGGCGCGTTCGGCGGGCGAGCCTGGAAGGACTTCCACCACGAGCAAACCCTGCCTGCGGCCTGTCCGGACGACGGCGCTTGGCTGCAGCTGGACCGGCGTGTTCACCAGGCCAAGATAGGCCCGGCGGACTCGGCCGTCCTTGAGCAGCGACGCGATGATCCGGCGGGACGTGGCGTTGATGGGAACAGCCAGGCCCAGGCCTACTCCGGCGACGGCTGTGTTGATTCCGACGATCCGCCCGCAGGCGTCCGCCAGCGCCCCTCCGGAGCTGCCGGGGTTGAGGGCCGCATCGGTCTGGATGACGTCCTCGATGACGCGCCGGTTCCGTCCGGACCAGACGGGGATGGACCGACCAAGCCCGCTGACCACCCCGGCCGTGACCGACCCCGAAAGCCCGAGCGGATTGCCCACGGCGATCACGAGCTGCCCGACCCGGAGCGATTCGGCGTCGCCCATGTCGGCCGGCGCCGCCGTGGGCGCCCGGCCGTGGACCACGGCGAGATCGGACAGCGGGTCGGCACCCACCACCTCGACGGCGGTGCTCGTGCCGTCGGCAAAAACCGCGTGTCCGGACGCGGCGCCGCCCACCACATGGGCGTTGGTGAGAAGGTACCCGTCCGCGGTGAACAGGACGGCAGAACCGGCGCCGCCCGTGCGCCTGCCGGCGCGCCCGGCGCCGGTCATTTCGAGCGCTGCGACAAGGGGCGTGACGGTCGCGGCGACGCGGATGACCGTTGCGGAGTAAGAATCCAGCGGGTCCCCGGACGCTTCAGGTCCGGACGCTTCAGGTCCGGGCACCCTGCTCACGGCTGCGGCCATTGTGCACCTCCTGCTCGCCGGTACTCATCCAAGTCAACCACCGCGGCCCGGGGAGTAGTCCTGAGGTGGCTACGCCGTCAGAGAAATGCGACGAATCCGGGCCCGACAGCGGTGCAACAGTTCAGCCGGGCGCGGATCCACGGCTAGGCTCGGACGTAGATCCGCCCGACAGCCCAGGAGAACCTACGTGATACCAGCGTCCGCTTCCCCCGCTCCGCTGCCCTTGCCGGGTCTGACCTGGGGCATCAAGCGCAGCTTTATGGATTACATTTCGGGGCTCCCGGATGGAGCCGTTTCCGCGGCGGACGGCGCCACCGTGACCGCGTCCGGGGAGTTCTGTTTCGCCCCG
The DNA here is from genome assembly GCF_900104405.1 of Arthrobacter sp. ok909. Classification (NCBI taxonomy): domain Bacteria; kingdom Bacillati; phylum Actinomycetota; class Actinomycetes; order Micrococcales; family Micrococcaceae; genus Arthrobacter; species Arthrobacter sp. ok909. The sequence continues at coordinate 69,935 of NZ_FNJS01000001.1, forward strand.
GACGGCGCCGAGTACGATCCCGCCAGCGGCACGGGTGTGCTGCGGTTCCGCGGCGACGTCCGCGTCGCCGGCCACCACGGAATGATGTTTGTCCGCCTGCTGGATCCCTGGGTCGAGTTCGCCGCCGGGCACGGAATCCTGTCCATCAGCACCGGCGACGGCGGTGGGCACGAGCGCACCGATGTCGGTACCCTGCGCACCGCTGCGCCCCGGAACATGGACGGATTTCTGGTCTGGGAGCGCGTCGACGTCGCCATATCCCAGTCGGGTTCGGAACTGTTCGACGGCCAGTACGCCGACGGCCAGGCCATGGATCCGCTGGTCATCCGGGTGCCGGCCTAACCACGACGCCCCTGCGCGGGCTTTAGCGGGACATGCTTTAGCGGGGCCGGGCGGGGCGCACCCTCACCGGCGCAAGGACATGGATAAGGGCGACGGCGGTAATGGATCCTGCGGCCATGATCGAGGCGAGCACGACGATCTGGAAGCGGCCCGCTTCCAAGGGTGACAGTCCCCCGAAGATCGCGCCGACGAAAGCCCCCGGGAGGGTGACCAGGCCGGTCGTCTTCGTCTGGTCGGTCGATGGGATGAGTGCCGAATAGACCGCACGCCGGGCCAGTTCCAGCGTCGATTGGCGCCGCGTCGCGCCCAACGCCAGCCAGGCTTCGACTTCATCCCAGCGCTCGTTCACCGCGTCGGCGAAATGCCGGCCCGCCAGTGTGGCAATCGTCATCGCGTTGCCGATCACGATCCCTCCGATGGCCAGGGCATACCGGGGCGTGAAGGCGATCGCGCCCGTGCCGAAATCGATTGCCAGGGTCACCAGGATGCCCGCGGCCATCGCCCCGCCAACCACCCCCAGCCGGCTCCAGGACCAGCCGAGGCGTCGTGCGGCGGTCACCGCTGCCACCGTAAACATCACGAGAAGCGCAGCGCCGACCCACACGGGACTGGTGATGATTCCACCGAGTATCAGGCTGATGACGGCCAGCTGCGCGGCTCCACGGACGATGGCCAGCGCCGGCGCCGCGCTGTGCGGGATCCGGACGGCCGCCAGCAGCCCGACAGTGACCACCATCAGGAGCCCGACGCACAGCAATGTCGGCAGGAGTGCGGCGGGCTCGGTCATCTGGCCAGCCTATCGACCCCTCCGGCGGCGGCCACCTCCGGAGGGGTCGTACGAGCGTGCCGAAACACGGCCCTTGTGCTTGGGCACCGGTCCGTCTGTCTGCAAGGATGTGAGATGTCGTGGCGCCGCCGAGGGCCGCAGTTCGTCGAAGGAGACCCTCCATGGTTGAACCGGCCGTTGTGGATCACGAGGCGCGCCAGCATGTGCTCGGCGTCCTGGCCTCGGACCCGGGAGTCGCCTGGGAGGACCCGGACCGGGCCGTCTTCGAAGAACGCTTCGACCGCCATTTCCCGGTACTGCTCCGGATCTTCCAGGATCTCTACGGCGCACGGCCCGATTGGCTGGACCAGCTCACGGAGCTCGTGCTGCAGTCCGCCCGGTCGTGGGCCGGAAGGCCGGCCGATCTCAAAGCCCTCGACGCTGAACGGGAGCACAACAGCGGCTGGTTCCAGGCCAACACCATGCTCGGCGGCGTCTGCTACGTCGACCGGTACGCCGAGGACCTGGAGGGCGTTCGCGCCCGGATCCCGTACTTCAAGGAACTCGGCCTCACCTATCTGCACCTCATGCCGCTTTTTCTGGCCCCCGAACCGCATTCCGACGGCGGCTACGCCGTCTCCAGTTACCGGGAGGTCAACCCCAGGCTGGGCACCATGCAGCAGCTGCGCGACCTCGCCGCCGAGCTGCGGGCCAACGGCATCAGCGTGGTGGTCGATTTCATCTTCAACCACACCTCCGACGAACACGAATGGGCACGGAAAGCGGCCGAGGGCGAGGCGGGGTACAGCGACTTCTACTGGATCTACCCGGACCGGACAATGCCGGACGCCTTTGAGCAGAACGTGCGCGAAATCTTCCCGGACGACCACCCTGGATCCTTCATTGAAATGCCGGACGGGCGCTGGGTCTGGGCCACTTTCCACACGTTCCAATGGGATCTGAACTACGCCAACCCGGCCGTCTTCCGGGCCATGGCCGGCGAGATGCTCTTCCTGGCAAACCAGGGCGTGGACATTCTCCGGATGGACGCCGTCGCGTTCATTTGGAAACAGCTCGGCACGCCCTGCGAGAACCTGCCGGAAGCCCACACGCTGCTTCAGGCGTTTAATGCCGTGTGCCGGCTGGCCGCACCGTCATTGCTGTTCAAATCCGAGGCGATCGTCCACCCCGATGAGGTGGCACGGTACATCGACCCCGCCGAGTGCCAACTCTCCTACAATCCCCTCCAGATGGCGCTGATCTGGGAGTCCTTGGCCACCCGCGACGTGTCGCTGCTTTCGCAGGCCCTGGACCGGCGGCACAACCTGCCGGCCGGCACGTCCTGGGTGAATTACGTCCGCAGCCACGACGACATCGGCTGGACGTTCGCAGATGAAGACGCAGCCGAACTCGGCATCAACGGCTTCGACCACCGGCGCTTCCTCAATGCCTTCTACGTCAACCGCTTTCCCGGAAGCTTCGCCCGCGGTGTGCCGTTCCAGGACAACCCGCGCACCGGCGACTGCCGGATTTCCGGCACGACGGCGTCCCTGTGCGGACTGGAGGACGGAACAGTAGCTGCGGTAGACCGCATCCTGCTGGCCCATTCGGTAGCCTTCAGCACCGGCGGCATCCCGCTGCTCTATCTCGGCGACGAGGTCGGGCAGCTCAATGACTACCAGTATGACCTTGAGGCAGGACATGGAACGGACAGCCGGTGGGTGCACCGGCCGCACTACCCGGCTGCGGACTACGCGCAGCGCGCGGACCCGGAGACTCCGGCCGGGGCGGTCTACGCGGGGCTGCGCCGGATGGTTTCCGTGCGGTCCGCGACGCCGGAACTCGCCGGCACCCGGCTGATCGGGTTCGCCACGAACAATCCGGGCGTCCTGGGGTACCAGCGCCCCGGAGCCGGCACACTGATTCTGGTACTGGCCAACTTCAGCGACGGCCCGCAGGAGGTGTCAGCGGTGACGCTGTCCGGCTTCACCGGGGACGCCGTCGACGTTCTGACCGGCGCCAGGGTGCGCCTCGGCACCGGAATCGTCCTGGACCCCCGGCAATTCGTCTGGCTCCGCGTGGCTCCCAGGCCGTGAGGTCCGCGCCCGCCACACATCGCTTCGGGGGTGCGACCGGTCCGGCCGGCCGCCGGTGGCGGCTCTTGGAAAAAAGGAACTTGGCCGGCCGCACGCTGGTTGAGGAGAGCATGCGGCCGGAATCTATGGAGGTGGCCGGCGACCCGCGTCAATCTGTGGCGGGGGCGGCGTCCCGGGTCCTAATCTCACTGTCCCCTATCACGCTGAGAAGAGACTGAGAGCGGCGCCCTGCGCGGCAATGTGGCCCGATTGCTGGTCCCCCTGGTTGTCCGGAGCCGCACGGTGCCGCATTCTTGGACCATGGCACCAAGCAAGCAGGCCGCGCGCGGCACCCCGGGACCGGGCGCGAGCCGTTGGGGCGCGACGCGCTGGGGCGTGCGGAAGCGTTCGACGGCGGCCGCCGTCGGCGTTGTGGCCTTGGCACTGTTGCTCGGCGGCCTGGTCCTGCTGGTGCTGCTACATACATCCCTGAGCCGGGCCACCGAAGCTACAGCACGGCAGAAGGCGCAGGACGTGATCGCCGAAATGGCGGATCAAGACATCGAGGACGCCAGGGCCTACATCGCGGGCACCTCGCATGCCGGCCAGTTCGTCCAGTTGCTTGACGCTGCAGGGTTTGTCGTGGCCGCCTCGGATCCCGTGGTCGCCAGCATCCCGCTGTCTGCCCAGCGGCCCGGCCCGGGCCAGATCATGATCCAGGACGTCTCGGGCCTGCCCCGCGTTGACGACAACGACAACTACCATATCGTCACCGTCGGTGCGGGCTCCGGTTCCGAGAAGTACGCGGTGGTCGTGGCCCAGGCGTCGCAGATTCAGGCGGACACGATCTCGACGGTGGCGTGGTTCATGCTGGGAGCCACGCCGGTCCTGCTACTCACCGTGGCAGCGTCCGTGTGGCTGCTGGTGGGGCGCTCCCTTCGCCAGGTGGAACGGATCCGGGGCCAGGTGGCGCGCATCAATGCAGGGCGGCTGGACGGGCGCGTCGATGTGCCGCCGACCAACGATGAAGTCCGGGCCCTGGCAATGACCATGAACACGATGCTGGACCGGCTGGAAGCTTCGGACACTGAACAGCGCCGGTTTGTCTCGGACGCCAGCCACGAACTGCGCAGCCCGTTGGCAACACTCCAAGCGGGAATCGAGATCGCGGCGGCGGACCCCACCGGGGCGATGTGGCTGCACATGAAGGATGTCCTCGCTGAGGAGACGAACCGCATGAGCTTCCTCGTGGAGGACCTGCTGACGCTGGCCAAGGCAAATGACGGCGGCCTGAAAGTGGAACAAAAGGACGTGGACCTTGACGACGTCGTGGACCAGGAGATCCGCCGGCTGCGATCGACCAGCCGCCACCAGGTTTCAGTGGACCTCGTCCCGGCACGGATCCGCGGCGACGGCCGCCGGCTGGCCCAGGTGCTGCGGAACGTCCTGGACAACGCCGATCGCCATGCCCTGTCCCGGATCGCCGTGGACCTGCACACCAACGGAGACCGGGCCGTCATCACGGTAGAGAACGACGGCGACCCCATTCCGGAGGCTGACCGGGACCGGATCTTCGAACGCTTTGTCCGGCTCGACGGCAGCCGATCCCGGGACGGCGGCGGCAGCGGACTGGGGTTGGCCATCGCGGCGGAAATTGTGGCCGCCCATCACGGGACCATCCGTCCCGCCGACGCACCGCCGGGGCTCTGCCGTTTTGAGATTGCCCTTCCCAGCGCGGACCCTGCCGGGGAGTCAGACCTCAGTCTCCGCGACTCCGGACGGCAGGAGACGATTCAGGGATCGGGTCGGCTTTGAGCAGGTAGCCCATGCCGCGCACGGTGGCCAGTGTGTGGAGACCGAAGGGGGCATCGATCTTGCGCCGGAGGTAGCTGACGTAGACCTCTACAACGTTGTCCGCGCCCTCGAACGCCGGGTCCCAGACGTTTTGCAGGATCTCCACCTTGGAGACGATCTGGCCGTGCCGGCGCATCAGGTACTGGAGAAGCCCGTACTCCCTGGCCGTGAGGCTGATGACGGTTTCCCCTCGGCGGACGCTGCGGTTAACGGGATCCAGCGTCAGCGTGCCGACCGTCATGACGACGGGCCGGGCGGGTGCTCCGCGCCGGATCAGCGCCCTGATCCGGGCCACGAGCACCAGGAAGCTGAATGGCTTCGTGAGATAGTCGTCCGCTCCCAGGTCAAAGGCATCGGTCTGGTCGTATTCGCCATCCTTGGCCGTGAGCATCAGGACGGGAGCCCAGACTTTGCGCTGCCGGAGTTCTTTGAGGACGTCATAGCCGTTCATCCGCGGCAACATGAGGTCCAGGAGGATCGCATCGTACGGATTCTCGAGCGCTGCCAGGAGTCCGGAGACGCCGTCATGGGCGACATCGACGACGAACCCTTCGTTCTTCAGCCCGCGGCGGACCGTTTCCGCAAGTGCGCGCTCATCCTCAACCATCAGAATCCGCAATCCAGGACCCCTCTCTTTGAGAGAAGTATGGACCTTCGCGGGCAGGTCCGGGTGGACAATCCTGCGTGTCCCGGTGCGCGGCCCGGGCAGCGCGCGATACGAGCCGATGCCGGCTAAGCCGGCTAAGCCGGCTGGGCCGGCCCGAACAGCCAACCTGACACGTCGCTGCGCAGAATCACGTGCGGGCCTCCGGTGGTACTGACGCTCCCGTTGGGGACGTAGTAGCCGCGCCCGGCCCCGGGACCGCCTGCCGCGCGATCGAGGGCATCGGTAAGGCGTCGGGTCAGGTGCCCGTTGGGACCGAGGGACCGCAATTCGTCGAGTTCGTCCGGCGTGAGCCGTCCCAGCACTGCAGCGATGTCGGCCATGGTGAATCCCTCCCGGCGGATGAAGCGGATAGTGCCCATGCTGAATGGTCCCTAAGGGTTCAGGCTAGGCGACGCAAATGAACGGCACATGACGCCAGTGTGACCAGTAGCGAACGAAGTGGGAGGGTGGCGGGGCAGGCTGCTTCCGCCGGGTGTCACGAGCGTCACTGCCGCGACTCCCCCTGTCCCCAGCATTCACCCGGTGTAATGCTGTACCGTTCAATCCCGGAGATCCGTCAGAGGCTCCGGATCAAACACCCAGCAACGGAAATGAGTACCACCAGGTGGCAACCGATTATGACGAAGTACGCTCCGACGTTGCGGAATCTCGTAACGCTTCCCTCGAGGCCCTCCGTTCGGCGAACGCGCCCGATGCACGGAGCGTCGTCCGCGAGCTCGACGAGGCCGATACCTCCGAGGGCGTAGAGCTCCCAGGTGCGGATTTGTCCGGCGAGGAGCTGACCGTCACGGTCATCCCGCAGAAAGAGGATGAGTTCACCTGCTATTCCTGTTTCCTCGTCCGGCACCGGTCCCAGCTCGCCAAGGAGAAGGACGGGCACGCGTACTGCGCGGACTGCCTCAGCTAACCCCCGCAGGACTGCGGATGACCGTGGCGGTCCCCTCCGACTGCACTTCTGTCACACGCTTCACATTAGTGTCAGGAAGCTGCCGGACATGACCATTCGGGGCGCGTTCGGCTACGCTCCTGATTGACGATGCGGCGAGTGCCGGCACGTGGCCGGAGGCTGACCCCCATGAGTTACTCCAACAGCAAGTTGGCGGACCCGGCTCTTGCGTCGCCGTCGAGCGCCGCCGCCACCACGCCGGGGCCTTCCGGCGGCGCTGCCGAGCCCGCCACGGGAGGCGCCGGCCGTCGAACGCGCCGCCGTAGGCCTGCCCGCCCCGGGAGCCTGAAGCGCGAGTGGTCCCGGGCGTTCATGCTGATGTTGCTGGCCCTGCTCGCCGGGGCCGCGGCAACCGTGGTGGGTGTGCATGTTGTCACGGATCAGATCCAGCGGGCCGCCGCCCAGCACCGCGTCGAGTCCGAAGCGATCGCCGAGTTGCGGGCCGATCTTGACGCCCACGAACAAGCCGGCCTGCAGCTGTTGTCCTCGGCGCCCGTCGAAACCTCGGCTTTCCTGCAGCAGCAAGAGGACATCTCCGCCCGGTTCGATGCGGCCTCGGTGATGCTGCCGGACGAACACGGCATGCGGTCCACAGTCCGCGAGGCCCGCGCTTCGTGGCAAGAGGGACTGTCGGCGCACGGTCTCTGGGGCAGCCAGGTAGCCGTCCTGCACGGCAACCACGTAGCTGAGGTCCCGGCATTCGCCGCCTCCGGGGCCACGGCGCGCGCGCTGCTGGCCGACATCCGTCGCGCCTCCCTGGACGCGCTCGACGACGGCGTCGCCTACGGCGCCCAGCTCCAGCAGATGGTGGTGGCCGGCCGCACGGCTCTCTTCGCACTGGCCGCCGTCGGCGTGTTCTACTTCCGCCGCCGGATGACCAAATACCTGATGCGCCCCATCGAGGGGCTGTACCGGGGGGTCCTGAAGCTGCAGGCCGGCGACTACAGCCACAGGATCAGCGTTGTCCGCAATGACGAGCTGGGCCAGTTGGCCGAGGCCTTCAATTCCATGGCCGCCACGGTGCACGACAGCCACCTGGAACTGACTTTCCGGGCCACGCATGATCCCCTCACGGGGCTGGCCAACCGGGCGGTCGTCGCCGAACGCCTCGCTGCCGCGTTTAGCCCGGACGTGAAGAATGCGGACTCCAAAAATGCGGACGCCCGGAACGTTCACACCGACAATGCACGCACCGGGCATGGGGGCCGGCACGAGGGCCTGTTGATCATCGACGTCGATGACTTCAAAGATGTCAACGACTCACTCGGGCACGAAGGCGGCGACGCGCTGCTCATTCAGCTGGCCCAACGGCTGCGCGGCTGTGTCCGCGGTCATGACCTCGTCGCCCGGCTGGGCGGCGATGAATTCGCGATCGTCGTCCTGGACGACGCCGGCACGGCCACGGACGACGTCGCCGGACGGATCCAGGATGCGCTGCGGGAGCCGTTCTCGATCGATGAGGTCAGGCTCAAGGTAACGGTCAGCATGGGAGCCGCGCAGCGTACCGCCGCAACAGCGGATCCGGCCGAGCTGATGCGGCAGGCAGACTTCGCCATGTACATGGCCAAGCATGGCGGCAAGGGCCGCTACCAGCTCTTCGATGCCCGGGGCTACGACGAAATGACGTACCGCGCCGCCCTCCGGTCCGATCTCGCCACGGCCGTGCTGGCCGGGCAGTTGCGCCTCGACTACCAGCCGGTGGTTGATCTCCGGACCGGCGGGATTGTCGGTGTGGAGGCCCTGGTCCGCTGGGAACACCCGACCCTCGGCCGGTTGTCCCCTGCGGACTTTATCCCCCTGGCGGAGGAAACCGGCGAGATCGGCCCCATCGGCTGCTGGGTGCTCGACACAGCCACCCGGCATGTCGCCGGCTGGCGCCGCTCCCCGGGCACTCCCGCAGACATCTGGGTCTCGGTGAACCTCTCCACGCTTCAGTTGTCCAGCGACAGGAATCTCGCGGCCCTCGAGCGGATCCTGTCCCAGCCCGCGGCCCAGGCGGACAAGGTCATCCTCGAGGTCACCGAATCCGCCCTGGCCACGAGCGCCGATGGCGGGGTGGGCGCCCTCAACCGGCTCAAGAGCTTCGGCGTGCGCATCGCCATCGACGACTTTGGAACCGGGTTCTCGTCGCTGAGCACTCTGGCGGTGCTGCCGGCGGACATCCTCAAGATCGACCGTTCATTCCTCTCCAGGCTGCCCGGGGACGCTCCGGCTGCGGCGATGCTTGAGGGCATCCTGGAAGTGGCCCGGAAGCTGAACCTGGCCGTCATCGCCGAAGGAATCGAAGACACCGGGCAGCTCGGTCTCCTGCGCTCGCTCGGCTGCGACATGGGACAAGGCTTCCTCCTGGCCAGTCCCAGCCCGTCGCCTGTGCTTGAGGCGCTGCTGAGCTCGGGGTCGCGTCTGCAGCCACCGGCCGGTACGGCAGCGTCTGCGGAAGATTTCTAGCGCAGCCTTGTCCTTAACCGGTCTTAACCGGCAGGAAAAACCAGCGAGGGTTCGTCCGCGGTTGCGAGTGTCAGAACCGCTTCCTCAACTGTTTCGTGGTCCTCGAGTTCGCGTTCAACCCGGCGCAGGGCCACGGCTACATCGTGTTCCCGCTGGTCCCCCTGCATGTCCACTGCCGCCACAACGTAGAGCTTGCGCGGGCCAACGAACTCGAGGTGCAGGTAGGTGATGCGCTCGATCTCAGGGTGTTCGAGGAGCCGCCGGGCCATGCTGTCCTCAATATCGCTGGTCACTGCCTGGCCCACGAGGAAGCGCCGGTTGCGGTCGATGAGCACGACGGCGACTGCCGCCAGCAGGATCCCCACCAGAATGGACCCCACGGCATCGGGCACGGAGGACCCGGTAACCTGATGCAGGAACATCCCGGCGAAGGCGATGATGAGGCCAACCAGCGCGGCCGAGTCCTCGGCAAAGACGGCACGCAAGGTGGGATCGGAACTCTTCAGGACCTGTTCCAAGGTGCTCCGGTCCAGCTCGCGCGCCGCCTTCCGGCTCTGCCGGAACGCCTGAGTGAAGGACACGCCCTCGAAGACAAAGGCGATCGCGAGGACAAAATAGGCGATCGCGTAGTCGCCGGCCGGCTCCGGCGTGAGGAGCTGCTGGATGCCGTGCATCACCGACACGACGGCCCCGGCCGTAAACAGGCCGAAAGCGGCAATCATGGACCACACGTAGGCCTCGCGGCCGTAGCCCATGGGGTGTGATTTGTCCCTCGTCCTCGCGGCCTTCCGTTCCGCGATGAGGAGGAAGACCTGGTTGCCTGTGTCGGCCCAGGAGTGGGCGGCCTCGGCGGTCATGGACGCTGAACCCGAGATGAGCGCGGCCGCGGTCTTCGCTGCCGCAACAAGTATGTTCGTGGCAAAGGCAATGAGCACCGTCAGCGATACCGGCCCGGACTTCTTACGCTTCACGCGATCGTGCCTCCTGCGGCGGTTGGAATGCATGCAGTCCCTACGCTATCCCGGCGGCCGGGCCCTGGGCAGCATGCCCCGGGCGGCGGCGCCAGTGTTCCGGCGGCGATTGGACAGCTTCTCTCCGGGCACGTTCCATGAGGGCAGGTTCCATTCCTAACCGGTAGGCGCACAATGAGTGAGTACGTAGATTCGCTCATTTCCCATAATCCGTTCGGGGTGGTGCGCCATGAAGGCTGGCCGGAAGCTGTCGTCACTGTGGGTGGTTCTGATCCTGATCGGAACCGGCGGGTGCGCGGGCGGAGGTGGCATGCCGGCACCGACCTCGGCGCCGGCATCCGGCTCCAGCCCTGGGGCCAGTCCGACGGCGGCCACCGCCGCGGGCACCATCACGATCAAAGACTTCGCCTTCGGCGACCCGCTCACCGTGGCGCCCGGCGCGACGGTCGCAGTAACCAATATGGATACCGCTGCGCACACTGTCACGGCCGACGAGGGCGCAGCGTTCGATACGGAGGTCAAAGGCGGCGGCGGCACGGCTACGTTCACCGCGCCGACGAAGCCCGGATCGTACCCCTATCACTGCACCTTCCATCCAGGCATGCACGGGGTGTTGATCGTCAAATGAGCGCCCAAAGCCATCCCGGGCAGTCTGTCGGCGTGCACCGAACCGGCATGACGCTGCGCATCCTCACGGCCGTCGCCCTGTTCATCGACGCCGGTGTCCACATCCATCTGGCACCGGGCTACCAGGCGGGAAACCCCGCGGGGATCGGTCAGGGCAACCTCTTCCTCCTCGAATCGGCCGCGGCCGTGCTGGCCGGGCTGTTCGTGCTGCTGCGCGGCAGCCGGGCCGCCTACGCCGTCGCGTTCGTCGTTTCGCTCAGTGCCTTCATCGCCGTGGTCCTGTACCGCTACGTGGACATTCCCGCCTTTGGTCCCTTCCCGGCAATGTACGATCCCGTCTGGTTCTTTGAGAAGACGGTGAGTGCGGTGGCCGAAGGCGCCGGAGCCGTCCTGGCTGCCGTCGGCTTCGCCCGGGCCGGGCGCCGGACGCCCCGGCGGCCTGCCCGGTCCTCTGCCTGAGCAGCGCGGGAGTAGGCAGCCGGACGTTCAGGGGTCGACACAGCGGCGCCGGGCGCGGGCACCGGATGCCGCCCGAGCGGGGCAGCCAGAGAGCCGCCCCCACAATTGCTAGCATGTGAGCGGGGTGGTTCAGGCTGAAAACATGTGAACACGACGCGGCACACAAGGGCACGACGCGCGAGGGAACAACATCTCGCCACGCGCGGGAGTCAGCAGGCACCAGCGCCCGCCGGGCCGTGGCCGATGCCGGAGCTGCCGTCGCAGCCTATCTGGCCGCGGGGATCTGGCTTGGCACCGTGCTCGCGACTGAGCCTGCTTTCTGGTGGCTGGCGCTGATGGCCGGTGCCGCGGTGATCCTACGGGCCGCCGGCTCCGTCCTGCGCCGCGTGCCGCGGTTTTCGACCCCCGCGGACCGGGTCACCCTCGGCCGGGCCGCCGTCGTGGCCTGCTGTGCCGCGGTGACGGCATGGGACCTGTTCAGAGGACCCGGGGCGCACGGACTGATCGTCGTGCTGGGAACGGCAGCGTTCCTGCTTGATGCCGCGGACGGACGGGTGGCCCGCCTGACAGGGTCCGCGACTGCCGAGGGCGCGCGGCTGGATTCGGATACCGACGCCACGCTGGTTCTGGTGTTGTCGTGCGCGGCGGCGGGATCGTTTGGCCCGTGGCCGTTGGGCATCGGCCTGATGTACTACGTATTCCTTGCCGCAGGATGGTTCCGGCCGTCCCTGAAGATCCCGCTGCCGTCCAGCACCCTTCGCAAGGTGATCGGGGCCACCCAGCCCGCGGCGCTGCTGTTCGCCCTGCTGCCCGGCGTCCCTGCGTGGCTGGGCAGCGTGGCGCTGGGCGCGGCACTCGGGCTGCTGGTGTATTCGTTCGGTAGGGACGTCGTCGGGCTTGAACGGCTCCGCCGCGCGGATACTGCCCGCGCAAACCCTGCCGCGGCCGCTGAACGGCTGCCGGGCCGGACAGCCGCAGAATCAGCCGGGAACGGGTCCAGCCGGACGGGATGGTGAAGGCCGCGCCGCGAGGTTCTCGGTCGCCGGCCCCTGGATGACGGTGCCGTCGGTCGCAAACCGGGAGCCGTGGCAAGGACAGTCCCACGTCGTGTCCTCCGCGTTGAACTCCACGGTGCAGCCCAGGTGCGTGCAGATGGCTGAGACGGCGTGGAGCTTTCCGGATTCGGCGGCATAGACAGCAGTCGCCGCGCCGTCGACGTCGACAACGATGCCTTCGCCCGGGCGCAGACCGGCGACGCCGGCCTGTTCCCTGGGTTCCGGTTTCGCGGGGCCCGCCGGCGGAACTCCTGCCCCGCCAGCCGGTCCGGCGCCCCTTGGGGTACTGGCCGGAGCCCTCCGGTTGCTATCGAACACCGCCGCCCAGGGGTTGTGACGGCGGGAGAGTGTGTCTGCCAGGATCAGTGCGCCGGCGGTGCCGTTGGTCAGGCCCCATTTGCGCAGCCCCGTGATCACATGAAGGTGTCCGGCCGCCGGGTACATGCGCCCTACGTAGGGCAATCCGTCGACCGGCATGGAGTCCTGCGTGGACCATCGAAAACTGACGTCTCCGGTGCCGAGGCGATCACGGGAGAATGCTTCCAGGCGGCGGTACCGGGTGGGGGTGTCGCCAGGCTCGGCGGCACGGTGCCCCTCGCCGCCGGTAAGGACGAAAGACGCGCCGCCGACGTCGATCGCCAGGATAGAGCGCATCGGCTCGTCGACGCTGATGAAGGTCCCATCCAGACGCTCCGGCGCCGCCGCGGCGGCAACGACGTAGGACCGGTGCAGGTAGCAGCGACCGGCAAACAGTCCGGCGTCGCCGATCGGAACGTTGGTGGCAACGATGACCTCCCGCGCCCGGACTGTGCCCCGCGCGGTCTCGACGACGCCCGGCGCACCATCGCGCAGCGACGTGACGCGCGAGTCCTCGAAGACGTGGCTCCCGCCTCCCTCGACGGCGCGGGCGAGGCCTTGAAGGTACTTCACCGCGTGAAGCTGCGCCTGGTGATCGAACCGGACCCCGCCCCGGACAGCGAACGGCAGCGGCACCTCGGGGGTGAAGACCGAAGGAAGGCCCAGCCGGGCTGCCAGTTCGGCTTCGTCGCGGACGCGGGTGAGGGCGTCGTCGGACTCCGCGTAGGTGTAGTTGGACACCCTGCGGAAATCGCAGTCGATGCCTTCCTCCGCCACGACCCGCGCGATGTACTCGATCGCGGCCTGGTTGGCCTGCCCATAGGCGCGCGCGACATCCGGGCCGTGCCGGTCTGTGAGCTCGGTGTAGGCCAGGCGGTGCAGTGAGGTGACCTTGCCGGTGGTGTGCCCTGTGACTCCCGTGCCGATGCGCGCGGCCTCGAGGACGGCGACGGTGTACCCGGCCCGTTTGAGGACCAGCGCCGCGGTCAGGCCGGCAATCCCTGCCCCGACCACCGCCACGTCGGCATCCAGATCCGTGTTCAGGGACGGATAGCTGGTGGCACCGGCTGTGGCGACCCAGAGAGACATCTGTTGTCCTGCGAGTCGTTCACTCACGGCGCCGCCTTCCGGGGAGCATTTACTTGCCGTCCCGCGATTTCTCCCGTTGGCTCAGAGGCCCTCGATTGATTCCAAACGGCCGGAACGCACAGCATCAGCGAAGGCCTGGTAGTCCTGGTCGTTCTGGTCGGCGTAACGCTCGGAGAAGTCGGTGATTGAGACGTCGAACTTGTCGCTGTTGCCCAGATAAGCGGCGATGGCGATCGGATCACCTGAGCGGGCGTGTGCCCGTGCCAGCGTCCAGCCGCACACGTTGGCATAGAGCGTCATGCCGAGCGGCTTCATCCCCTCCACGACGGCTGAGCCCTTCATGTCGCGCAGCTGGCGCCAGTACAGGTACCGGTTTTCCTGTGCGCCCTTGGTCCATCCCAGGAAGATGTCGCTCGCGGCCTGCATCATCCGCTGCCCCTGCACCACGCGCTCGCCGGGCTGCTTGAACTTGCTCTTGGGCAAATGGTCCTCGAGCACTGATCGTGTGGCTTCTTTGACCTGCAGGAACAGCGGATCCTGTTGGTCGCGGCCTTGGAGCAAGGCTATGAACGCCCGGGTGCCAACGCTGCCGACGCCCACCACCTTGCGGGCGACGTCGATGATCTCAAAGCGCTCCAGCAGGTGTCGCCGGTCGTCCTGCAACGAGGCCCGGTAGGACCGCAGCTGGTCACGGATCACCTGCTGGAGCTCATCGGCCGACAGATCGAATGAACCGCCCAGTTCCCGGGCGGGAATGACGATCGGTGGCTGACTGACGATCCGGTACCTCCCATCGACGAGCTCGCCGAGCTTGGAGAGTGCCTGCAGGCTATCCCGGGTGTGTGCCTTTGCGACGTTCGCACGAGCCGTCTTTTCCATACCTTGGGCGGCCTTCTTGAGGGCCTTACCCTTTTGGGTCGCCGCGGCCATCTGGATGGTTTCCAGCAGCTGTTCCTCGGACAAACGGGCGTACCAGATGTCCAGAGTACCCATTTGCGCAAACTGGGCCATCGCTTCGCGGTAGGCCCGAACGGCGGTGAGAGTCACATCGCGGGTTTGTTCCTTGGTGAAGGCGTTGTTCCGCGCCGCGATCGTGAAACTTGCGGACATCCGCTTGACGTCGTACTCAAACGGCCCCGGAAGGGTCTCGTCGAAGTCGTTGAGGTCAAATAGCAGGGTCCGCTCCGGCGAGGCGAACACGCCAAAGTTGGACAGGTGGGCGTCCCCGCACAGCTGGGTGATCAGGCCTGCCCGCGGCGTGTCCTTCAGGTCGGCGGCCATGATCTTGGCCGCGCCCCGGTAAAACGTGAACGGTGAGGTCAGCATCCGGCCGTGTCGCACCGGCACGAGGTCCTGTTCGCGGGTGAGGTTCTGTTCCTCGAGAAGCGCGACCGGATCCGGACGGTCTGGCACGGGAACCCAGCCAGTGTGGCTGGAGACCGGGGTGTCCTTTCGGTATCCGTTGCCCTTGGCAGCACGTTCCTCGACGCTCCGGTGCTTGACTTTGGTCTCGGCCATGATCGGCGACCTCCCTTTAACGTCAGGAACCGCCACCGGCACTGGTTGCCGGGGTAAGTCCCTCCTGAGCGCGCAAACGCGCCTTGGCTCAAGCTAATGCGATTCTGGCCCCGATTCGGTCCCTCGTCAACGCGCTGCTGAACGATCACGCGGAGCACGCGCAGCCGCATCTGTTCCGGTGCCGAGGGCTGCTGACCGCCTCATGCCCTGCGGGTGATGTCCTCCCCCAATGTCGCGCGTTAGGTTGATATCGAGTCGCAGCGACCCGCACTGGTCGCGCCAATCGGCACTCAACCACTGCAACCAGATGGAGGCATCACCATGGCCGAAGAAGAAACCCCCGTCCTCAGCACCCTCGCCGATATCACCGCCGTATCGCTCGAACGCTCCACACTCGATCCACGGGAGTTGATGCTGGCCCGGATCGCGGCCCTCGCGGCAGTCGACGCTCCGGCTGCCTCGTATCTGCTCAATGCCGGTACCGCTATGGAAGTCGGCATCACCCTGGAAGACGTCCAGGGCGTCCTGATTGCCGTCGCCCCCATCGTCGGGACGCCCCGCATTGTGGCGGCCTCCGGCAACCTCGCCAGTGCGCTGGGCTTCGCCCTTGAAATGGCCGAGGCCGAGCTCGAAGCCGAACTCGCGGAAGAACCCGAGGGCTAGGGACACGCCGCAGGCGCCGTGGCTCAGCGCTGGGTGGCCTGGTCGCGGAGCGTGGCCGACGCCGGCCGGTTCCCGGTAGACTCCTGCCAGAAATGCGGACGCGCGGTCCCGGTGCCTGCGAAACAGAGGTCACGACGTCGGCAGTCCCTCGCTGCATCGGCCACGATGCCCCGATCGAAGGCGGCCCCGTGAACAAGAACCGACTGGAGGCCTTCAGCGACGGCGTGCTTGCCATCGTGATCACCATCATGGTCCTGGAGCTGCACGTCCCCGCCGAACCTACGTGGCCGGCCCTGCTCCACGAGCTTCCTACGTTTCTTAGCTATGTGCTGAGCTTCGTGTATGTCGGAATCTACTGGAACAACCACCACCACATGCTGCATCTGGCCGGCAGGATCAACGGTGGAGTTCTCTGGGCCAACCTGCACCTGCTGTTCTGGCTGTCCCTCTTCCCTTTCACCACGCGCTGGATCAATGACGCGGGCCTGGCCCAGGTGCCCGTCCTGGTTTACGGGCTGAACCTGCTGCTCGCGGCGATTGCGTACTACATCCTGAAGCTGGCCCTGATCCGTCAGCAGGGCCGGGGCGGCGCGCTGGAGGAGGCCATGGGGCGGGACTGGAAGGGCAAGGGTTCCCCGGCCCTGTACATCGCGGGGATGGCCCTGACCTTTGTGAACCCGATCCTGGGGATCGCCACCTACGCGGCGGTCGCCGCACTCTGGCTCATCCCCGACCGGCGGGTGGAGCGGTTCCTCGCGCATACGTGAGCGCCGGGCACCGTGACGTTCGCCGGGGTCACTGCCGGACGCGCTGGGCGAGCGCGGCGCTCAGGAATTCCAGATGCGACGGAGTGGGGGCCAGCACGTTGGCCGAATAGCCGGGGTGCTTTCCAAGGTACTTCTTGATGAACGGACACACCGGAACGATCAGGAGGCCCGCGGCGACGGTCTCGTCGAGTGCCTGCGCGGCCAGCGTCCCGGCCAGTCCCCGGCCACCGTATTCTTCGCTGATCACCGTGTGATAGAAAATGCGCTGATCCGCTCCGACGTCGTCCACATACGCCGCCTGGCCGATCACGGCGCCGGCGTCGAGTATTTCGAAGCGGCTGCGCTCGGCGTTGTTCCTCACGATGATCGCGGTCACTATGGTCTCCTTCGTTGGGCCTGCTGTTGGTCTTGCCGGCGAGCACGAGTCAGCCTCGCGGCCGGATGCGGGCATTCGGCAGGGCCGGGGCCGGGAGCGGCGCCGGCTCTCCCGGCGGGAATGAACCGAACCGCAACTCCGCGCCTCCCTCGGCGGACCCGGCACCGGCCGGGCCGCCGTCCCTACCGGCCCCGTCTCCGGTGTCGGTTTGAGCGTTGTCCTCCGCAGCGGTCTCGGCACCGATCTCGGCCTGCCACTGGGCCCTGTAGGCGACAATCTCTTCGTGGCTCCGCCCGACGAAGTTCCACCACATGACAATCTTTTCGCCCAGCGGCGCCCCGCCGATCAGGAGGACGCGGGCTCCGTCGCTGCCCGCTGTCAGCGTCAGGGACCCGTGACCGACCGGCAGGTATGCGAGGTTGTCTTTAGGGACGGGGTGTCCGTCCAAGCTGAGGCTGCCCGCGTCCAGCAGCAGGCCGTGTTCAAAGCTGGCATCCGTGTCGAGGGTCAGTTCCGCACCCGCTTCGAGGACGAGCTCCGCACCGAGGAGGGGCGTGTGAGTGGTGACGGGCGAGACAGACCCGCCGAGCACCCCCAAAAAGACACGAAGGGTCCAGCCAGTTCCGCTGACGGGTTCAGGGCGATAGTGCTCGAACGTGGGGGCCATGTGGCGGGCCGAGTCCGGGAGCGCCACCCACAGCTGCGCGCCGTGCAGGACGGTTGTGGCCGGGGTGGAAAATTCAGAGTGGCTGATGCCGCGGCCGGCGGTCATGAGGTTCACTTCACCCGGCCGCACGGCTGCGTGGAAGCCGGCAGAGTCCCGGTGTTCAATCTCCCCGGTAAACAACCAGCTGACGGTCTGCAGCCCGGTGTGCGGGTGGCGCGGGACTTTCATGCCGCCGGAGTCACCTACCCGGTCCGGACCGTAGTGGTCCAGGAAGCACCAGGCACCGATGAGGCTCCGCTGGCGCTGTGGAAGAGTGCGCCGGACGTCCATGGCACGCGGGCCGCCCAGCGGGACCTGCCGCGGAACCAGCAGTTCGACGCCGGCGCAGTTCGCGTCCGTTGCGCAGAGAATTTCCTGGGGCGCCACTTCGGTATTGCTCATGATGTCAGCCTAGCCTCGCATGGGCTGCGGGTCAGCCAGCGGGACGCCGCCGCGTCCCGGCCGTGGCCGGGCTGTGGCCAGGCGTCGTCGCTGCGCCGCCTCGTGAGTTCGCCGCGACGTGGCCTCAGATCCACGCCGTGCGGCGCAACGGCGGTTCCTCGCCGCCCGGGCGCTGGACCAGGACCTGGTTCACGCCCGTGATGCCCGCCTCGAAGCCGAGGGCACTCGCGGCCATGTACAGCCGCCACACCCGCGCGCGTCCCACGCCTGCGAGACGGACTGCCTCATCCCAGTGCTCCTCGAGGTTCCGCACCCAGGCCCGGAGCGTCAGGGCGTAGTGCCGCCGCAGGGCCTCGACGTCCAGGACTTCCAGGCCCGCGGTTTCAAGTGCCGCGACCATGTCGGTGAGGCTGAGCATCTCGCCGTCCGGGAAGACATAGCGGGGAATGAAGGAGTCGGGGTCCGGCGCGGTCGCTCCGGCGTTCCAGGAGATCGCGTGGTTGAGCAGTCTGCCTCCCGGACGGAGCAGATCCTGCAGCCGGGAAGCGTAGTGCCCGATCTGCTCGCGTCCTACGTGCTCCGACATGCCGATGGAGCTGATCGCGTCGTACGGACCGTCGTCGACGTCGCGGTAGTCCTGGACACGGATGTCCACCCGGTCAGTCAGGCCGGCGTCCGCCGCCCGTTTGCGGGCCAGGGCTGCCTGTTCGACCGAGAGCGTCACCCCGACGACGTCGACTCCATAGCGTTGCGCCGCGTGCAGCGCGAAGCTGCCCCAGCCGCACCCCACATCCAGCACTCGCATGCCGGGCTTGAGACCCAACTTGCGGCAGACCAGGTCGAGTTTGGCGGCCTGGGCTGCGTCGAGCCCGGTCTCCTCCGATTCCCAGACCGCACAGGAGTAGGCCATGGACGGGCCCAGGACGAGGGCGTAGAAGTCGTTCCCGACGTCGTAATGGTGGGAGATGGCCGCGGCGTCACGGCCCTTGGAATGACGCCGGCCGTGCCGGCCCACGCGGGCTTCCTCCGGGGGCGGCGCCGGGTTCGGTCCCAGTGCGCCGAGCCGGACGGCAGTCCTGAGCAGCGCGTAAACTTCGCGGGGAGTCGGCGGCCGGAACGGTCCTGGCTCGGCAAATTTCCCGGCCGAACTGAGGGCCGCGAAGGCTGCGAAGATATCACCGGGTGCGTCGATTTCGCCGGCCACGTAGGCGCGGCTGAGTCCGAGCTGCCCGGGTGACCAGAGCATCCGGCGCAGTGCCCGCCGGGAGCGGAAGACAACGAGCGGAGCGTCCTCCGGGCCCGCCTCCGTGCCGTCCCAGGCCCGCAGCCTTAGGGGAATCCCGTCGGTGCCAAGGACGATTGCCAGTGCGTCGGCCAGCCGTGATGCCGCAGTGGTGGATTTTGTCATGTCCAGTGCCTCGATTCCGGTGCCTCGTTGTCCACGGTTGGGCAGTGCCCCCGCCTGCTCCAATCTAAGGGCAAGCCACGGCCCGGAACCAGAGTTAGGGAACCATTACTTCCCGCCGCATTGCGTCCCGCCTCAGGTGGCGGGGCCGCGGCTCTGGCGCTCCAACCGGTCGTTGCCTATCGTGTGTCCTATGTCTGAGTCTTTTTCGTCCCTCGTGGACGCGTTCAAGAATGTGGGAGTGTCCAGGGCGTACGGCCCCGCCGTGACTGTCGCCGGGGAAGAGCTCATCCCCGTCGCAGTGGTGTCGTTCGGCTTCGGCGGTGGCAGCGCCCCGGAAGACGGCCAACCCGGGAGCGGCGGCAGTGGCGGAGGCGGTGGGGGTTTTGTGCTCCCGCTGGGCGTTTATGCCAAGGGTCCCTCCGGCCGCATGATGTTCCGGCCCAACACCGTGGTGGCGCTCGTAGCGCTGGCTCCGCTGGTGTGCGCCGTCGGCGTTTCGATCCGTGGCATTCTTCGGACTGTCCGCTCCCGCGGTTAGCGCCGTGGCCTGACGGGCGCTTCTCCCGGCGGCCAGCCCAAGGATTCCCCAAGCAGGGCAAGGCATCGTGTGCTTTGTGGCGGCCCGGGTCTCGGGTAGCTCCATGAACGTGCCTGTGTACGTGCGTCGGATGGAAATGGTCGGCGATGAAGCATCTCAGAACGGCGTGTGCGGCATCCATGGGCGGGGTGCTTCTACTGGCAGGCTGCGCCGCCCCTGCGGCCGCACCGGGACCAACGACCACAGTCACGGCTACTCCCCCGCCGACGGTGGTGATCTTCGATCCCCAGACCAGCGGCAAGATCCTGGCGGAGAGGATCAAGGCCCGCGCCAAGCCCAAGGATCCCGGGGTGACGATCTCTGCGGTGGAATGCAGGAACTTCCCGGACATCAAGGTGAACACGCATACGGACTGCCAGATGGTGGTCAACGGGGTCAAGCGCGGGTACCGGGCCACATTTACCGAGCATGACGGTCACTACGAGATCAAGGCGCAGGACCTCACGTGGTAGGCGGCATGGAGTAGGACATGGCGGGGTCCTGGTCGTCGTCGGACTCGACCCATGCCGCGAAATCCTTCAGCGACATGAAGCAGTAGTAGTCGCAATACCGCAGGTTCTTCTTCTCCGACTTGCTCATGCCGGTAATTCGCTACGGCGGCCGGACCGGATGGGATGGCGGCGGCGGCGGCCCCGATTCCGGAGTCAACGCGGTCGCGCTGAGAGAAACCAATCCATAGAACCGCCCCCACGTCAGCCCTTAGTACGCGCCCGGCTGGGCTGCACCCGTGGCGGCTCCCCGGGCATCTTCGGAAAGTCCGGCGGGAACGGCAGTTCGCCCAGCCCTGCCGCGAGGTCACGCTCCCACCACTCCAGGAGGAGGTCGACGGCGCCCGCGCTCGAATGCATGTCGGCCCACGGATCACCGGCAATCTTGAGCCGTTCCGGCACGGTAGCGATGGTGAGGGTTTTCGGGTCAACGCCGTCGAGCTCCTCCCAGCGGATCGGACATGACACCGTCGCCTGCGGGAGGGCCCGCGGACTATAAGCTCCAGCCATGGTGCGGTCGCGGTTGGCCTGGTTGAAGTCCACGAAGATGCGGGCGCCGCGTTCTTCCTTCCACCACGCGGTGGTGACCTGCTCCGGCATGCGCCGCTCAAGTTCGCGCGCTGCCCCGATAACAGCATGGCGCACGTCCAGGAACTCCCGGGTGGGTTCGATCGGGGCAAAGACGTGGATCCCCCGGCTTCCCGAGGTCTTGATAAACGCGTCAAGTCCGGCCTCGGCCAGCACGCGCCGCAGCTCCTGTGCGACCGGCACAGCCTCGGCGAACCCGGTACCGGGCTGCGGGTCGAGATCGATCCGGAGCTCGTCCGGATTGTCCGGATTGTCCGCCCGGGAGGCCCAGGGGTGGAACACGACCGTATTCATCTGCACCGCCCATACAGCGGCGGCGACTTCGTCGATGACCAGTTGGGGATGCGAACGCCCGCTGGGATAGACGACGTCGACCGAACGGACAAAGTCCGGGGCGCCTTTGGGCGGGTTCTTGGAGAAGAACTGTTCGCCGTCCACCGTGTCCTTGAACCGTTGGAGCGTCACCGGCCGGCCGCCGTTAGCCGCCAGGAACGCATCCCCGACGTCGACCAGGTAGCGGGCCAGGTCCAGTTTGGTGAGTCCCGGCCCGGGCCAGAGCACCCTGCCCGGGCTCGACACCCTCATCTCCCGGTCGCCGTGCGGACCGCTGACAGTAAGGTGGGCTTCTTCCCTGGCCATGGGGACAACGTACCCCCGTGACGTGGGCAATTGAAGAGCGAACCCGGCATGATGGACGCATGAGCACCCCAGAGTCCCCGATTACCATCGACGTCGGCGATGCCGCCGTCTCGGGCGTCTTCGCAGACCCCGACGGCGCTTTCGCAACCCTCGTTGTTGCCCACGGTGCCGGGGCGGGAATGGACCACCCTTTCCTGGTGGGCTTCACCCGTGCCTTGAACCCACTGGGCGTCGCCACCCTGCGGTTCAACTTCCCCTACCGCGAGGCCGGCAAGAAGTTCCCGGACCGGCCGCCGACGGCAATCGCGGCCTGGCGGGCGGCCATGGACGCCGCCGCGTCCCGCTCCGGCGACAGGCCGCTGTGGGCCGCCGGAAAGTCGTTCGGCGGCCGGATGGCCTCCATGGCGGTGGCGGAAGGCATGCCCGCGGCGGGTTTGGTGTATTTGGGCTATCCGCTGCACCCGCCCGGGAAGCCGGAGAAAATCCGCGACGAGCACCTGTACGGGCTGACTCTGCCTATGCTTTTCCTGCAGGGGACGCGCGACACGTTCGCCACCCCGGAACTGCTGGAGGCCGTGGCAGCGAGGCTCGGCCCGTCCGCCACCGTGCAGTGGTGCGAGGGTGGCGATCACTCGTTTGCCGTTGCCGGGGCGAAGCGCAGCGCCGACGAGGCGGGGGCGTCGCTGGCGGCTGCGGTGGCTGGGTTCCTCAAGACGCACGGCACGGTGCACGGCGGTAATCCCGTGCTCCCGCTGCCCTAACCGACGGTCCCGAACCGGCCCGCTCCGTGCCGCACGTGCGCTTCGATGGCGTCGGCGGCGGCCGCGGCACCTCCCGCGCTGCGGACGATTTCGCTCATGGCGGCCAGGTTCCGCCGGATCTGCGCATCGGCATGGAGCGCGTCGACCCCGTCGCGGAGCGCCTCCCGCGTGACGTCCTCCGCCGCCAGTCGCCGGCCCAGACCCAGTTCTTCAAGCCGGCGGGCGGTGGCTGCCTGTTCCGGTTGCTGCGGCACGGCCAGCATGGGGACGGCAAAGTACAGCGCCTCCATGGTCGAATTCATGCCGGCGTGGGTGATGAAGACCTCAGCCTCGCGGAGCACCTGCACTTGCGGGAAGAACGGCCGGATCCGGACGTTGGGCGGAACGGTCCCGAGCTCGGCCGGGCTGGTCTGTTCCCCGATGGCCATGGCGACGTCCCAGTCGGTGCCGCCGAAGGCGTCCACGCACATCCGGAAGAAGTCGGGCCGGCGGTTCAGCGGGGTGGTCCCCAGCGAAATGAACAGCAACGGACCGGTTCCCTCGCGGACCCAGTCGCCGTCATTGTCCCGGTCGCCGATGCTGGGTCCGACAAACCGGAATCGATCATCGAAGGTCTCGCCCATGGGCTGGAACTCGCGGGGCAGGAACACGATGTTGAACGGCGCTGGCGGACCGTCGAACATCCGCGGCGTCCGCACGCCCTGCTCGGCCGCGAACTCCGCCACCAGCCGGCCCATGGCCATCGCCACTTTCGCCATCTCATCGGCGCCTCCCGGGGGCGGCGCCGGCATCAGCGATCGCAGCGAGAAGTGCTCGTTCGTGGCGTAAGTGGGCATGAGGGCAATGGCCGGGGCCCCGATCTTTTCTGCCGCCATGCTGCCGCTGAGCGTCATCGCGTCGAAGCAGACGGCGTCCGGCGGGTCCTGCCTGAGGCGGTCCACCAGGGCGGGGAAGCTGGACCGGAGGTCCTCGAACACACGGTTCATGATGGGCAGCATCAGGTGTGCCTGCGCGCGCTGCCCGGGCCCCAGTGCAGGAAAGGATGCCAGCCAGCTGCCGCCGGAAGCGTGGAAGTCCGCGCCGGCGTTGCGGATCCGCTGTTCGAAGTCGGGCGACGTGAAGTACGTGACCCGGTGCCCTCGGCGGACAAGCTCCGCCACCAGCGGCAGGGTCGGGTTCACGTGTCCGTGGGCGGGAATGGAGACGAACGCGAAATGCATGGCCATCACTCTTCATCGCTTGCCGGGATCACTTTATTGACCACTTGAGCGGCGTCCCGCGTGCCTGGCAGTCCGCCGGCGTCGTCCTCCTTCATCATGCCCCTGTTGCCCCCTGCCGCGCGAGTGCCGGGCGGGGCCAGGGGCCGCGGGGTGAGGGGCCGCGGCGCGCCGCCGGGTCCCGGCTCCTGTGTCAGCCCAGGCGTCAGTTTCGGGGCTTGGTCCGCGCTGTCGCGGGCGCCGTCCACGGGTCTTCGGGCCAGGGATGCTTGGGATAGCGGCCGCGCATTTCCGCCCGGACCTGGGCGTAGGGTCCGTTCCAGAACGATGCGAGGTCGTCCGTCACGGCCAGTGGCCGCCGGGCCGGGGAGAGCAAATGGAACAGCACCGGCACGCGCCCGTATGCCAGCCGTGGCGTCTCAGCCCAGCCAAAGCACTCCTGCAGCTTGACGGCGACGACAGGCCGGCCCGTGGTGTCGCCCGCGTCCGGGTAGTCGATCCGGATCCGGGATCCGCTGGGGACCGCCAGGGACTCCGGCACCAGTTCACCCAGCCGGGCCGCCTCGGGCCACGGCAGCAGCCTGCTCAGCGGTCCGGCGAGGTCGATCCCGCCGGTGGATGCCCCGCCGGCCAAAGCCTGGAGTTCCGGGGCCAGCCACTCGTCCAGCCGGGCCAGCAGCGCCGGTTCGGAAACGTCCGGCCAGCGCCCGCCCAGCTCCCGGTGGAGGAGGGCAAGACGGCGGCGCAGCGCCTCTGCCGCCGTCGACCATCCGATGGTCGCCAGCCCCTCGCTTGCCAGGGCACGGGCCACGGCCGCGCGGCCTTCCGCCGCAGAAGCCCGGATCGGCGTGGATGAGAGCATGATCGCGCCCAGACGGCGTTCCCGGCGGGCCGAGACCCTGCCCTGGCTAAAGCGCGCCTCCACCGTTTCGCTCACGAGGTGGCGGGCGGCGGCCTCCGCGGTGTCCGCCGTCAGCGGCGCCGCAGAGCGGATGACGGCGCCGGTGCCGGCGGCATCCCGCCCCTGTGCGCGCGATACTTCGGCCACGCCCAGCCACTCATGCCCGGACAGTGGGCTGCCGGCCGGCAACCCGGCCCGGGTTCCGGACGTGAGCAGGTAGCGCTCCGGCCCGTCGCCCGGAACGCGGCGCGCCACACGGTCCGGGAAAGCCAGCGCGACGACGAAGCCGATCGCCTCCGCGGCGCCCACCGTCACGGCAGGCCCGACGCCGGATGCCTCCTGGTGCGCGATCCCCTCCATCCGCCGGACGTCCTCCGCCCAGCGCCGGGAGCCGGGGTCCCTTCCGGACCGCAGCGCGGCCACAAGCCGCGTGAGGTCTGCGCCCGGGGCGCGCTGGTCCCCCGAGACCAGGGCCACGGCCTCGGCCGCGGTACGGTGGCCCACCGTCGCGGCGCCGTCCAGCAGGGCACGGGCCAGCCGGGGGTCCGTGGGGACCCGGGCCAGGAGCTTGCCCAGCTCGGTTGCGTGGCCGTCCGGCGTCACGGCGCCGAGTTCCCACAGTACTTCAACGGCCTCGTCCATCGCCGCCCGGGGCGGCGCGTCCGGCAGGGCCAGTCCAAGGCCGCCCGGGGCTCCCCAACATGCCAGGAGCAGGGCGGCACCGGTCAGGTCTGCTGCCGCAATCTCCGGAGTCTGGTGGGACGGTGCGGCGCCAAAGGCTTTCTGGTCGTAACAACGGATCACGGTGCCCGGTCCCTGACGTGCGGCACGGCCGGCGCGCTGTTCCGCGGACGCCCGGGAGCAGGACACCGTCACGAGGCCGGACATCCCGCGGCTGGAATCACGCCGGGGCTCGCGCGACAGCCCGGAGTCGATGACCAGCCGGACGCCCGGGACCGTGAGAGAGGACTCGGCGAGTGCCGTGGAAACGATGATCCGGGCGGTCCCGCCGGGCTCGCGGCCGGAGACGGCCCGGTCCTGCTCCGCCGGGGCGGCCTGGCCGTGGAGTTCCAGGACCTCGGTACGGCCCCGGCCCCTCAGCCGGGCAGCAATGTAGGAGACCTCCCACGCGCCCGGGACGAACACCAAGGCATCAATGTCCCGTCCGGCAGCCAGCGCGGCGGCGTGCCCCGCCGCTGCCGCGTCGGCCACGTGGTCCAGGAAAGCCCGGGTCACGCCCCGTTCGTCCAGCCGCGGCGCCGCCGCGGGGGCCCATTGGACGTCGAGAGGGAACAACGCGGAGGGGCAGTCCACCACCGGGGCCGGACCGCCGTCGTCGTTTCCCGTCTCCGCGTCACCGATCAGTGCCGCGAAACGGGGCGCGTCAAGGGTCGCCGACATGGCGACGAGCGTGAGGTCGCCGCGCAATTGGCGGACTTCAGCGAGCATGCCGACGAGGAGGTCCGTCTCCAGCCCGCGTTCGTGGACCTCGTCGAGGATCACGGCATCGATGCCCTCAAGCCCGGCGTCAGCGAGGAGGCGGCGCAGCAGAATGCCCGGGGTGACGAACTCGATGACCGTTCCGGGACCGGTCTGGCGTTCGCCGCGGACGGTGTAGCCCACACGGTCACCGAGCCGTGTGCCGTCGAGGGAGGCCAGGCGCCGTGCGGCCGAACGGACGGCGACGCGGCGCGGCTGGGTGACGACAATCCTAGGACGCCCGCCCCGGCCGCTTTTCCCGTCGGCCGCGATGTTGGCGAGCAGCGGCGGGACCAGCGTCGTCTTGCCCGTGCCTGGAGGGGCCTGCACCACGGCGGAGGCCCCTCCACGCCCGCCGTGGAGCGCCGTGGCGAGATCCGCCAGCGATTCGGCAAAGGTCAGGCCCGCCCCGATGACGCCGAGGTCAAAGAGGCCGGTGGAGCGGGCCGGGTCCAGTGGCGGGGTCGCGGAAGTCACGCCTCCATTGTCTCCGCTATTCAGCCCCGCCCGCGCCGGCTGATCCTCCCGCCACCTGCATCCGCGTGCGGGAGTCCTTTCCGTCATCCGGCCCGTCCTGCCCCGGAGTCACAAGCTCGCGCTGAGGAGTGGCAGCCCGCTGGGGACGGCGCGGATTTCGACGCGGCGGATGTCGGCGACCCGGACAGCGGTGGTAGCCGTCGGCGTGGCCGGCATCCCTGGCGTTGCCGTC
This sequence comes from Arthrobacter sp. ok909, assembly GCF_900104405.1. Lineage (NCBI taxonomy): Bacteria > Bacillati > Actinomycetota > Actinomycetes > Micrococcales > Micrococcaceae > Arthrobacter > Arthrobacter sp. ok909. Next base: position 96,811 of record NZ_FNJS01000001.1, read on the forward strand.
CAGGTGGCCACCTGCGTGATGACGCCCCTGGCGTCGACAACCACCAAGCCATACTCTTCCCGGGCGCGGGGACCGACGGGTCCCGCCTGCGAGGCGACGTCCGCCGGGGAAGGCGTGTACGTGCACTCCCAGTCGATCCGCGTTCCCCACGGCTGTCCCGTGAGGGTTCCCTTCGCAACGAGCGTGCTCTCGGCTACGGGGGTGAAGTTGAGGGCTGTTGCCGATGCCGCCTGCGTTTGCACTGCCGGCGGCGCCGGGGTGGTAACCGCCACGGTGACCACCCCCGACGCGGCAGCCGCGCCCAGCACCAGTCCGGCAACGGCAAGTCGCGCGCGCCGGCGCCCTTGCTGCGTCCTTTTCGCCAGCGCGGGGAGGAACCCCTGAGCCGGCTTTTCGCTGTCGGTCTGCCCGAGGGCTTGTGCCTCTTCGGGTGACAGAGCGGCCAGAAGCGAGGGCAGTCCGGCGAGTTCGGCCACGGCGGCCCGGCATCCGGCGCAACCGGACAGGTGTTCCTCGAACTCATGACGCTCCGAGGGCACCAAGGATCCCAGCACATACGCGGCATCCCAGCTACGGTACTCATCAGTGCCACTGTGGTTCATTGAGTCACGCCTCCCTCCTGCAGCGCCAGCCGCAACGCCTTTAAGGCATAATGCAACCGCGATTTCACGGTTCCCTCCGCCAGTTGGAGGCTTTGCGCGATTTCGGCTGTTGTCTCGCGTCGGTAGTAGGAGTGGATGATGACGGCCCGGTGCTCGGCGGACAGCCCGGCCAGGGCATCCGCCACGAGCCATCCATCCAGGATCCTGTCGACCCTGTCCGCTTCTGGAACGTCCGGAAGTTGATCGGTTCGGGTTTCGTGGCGTCTGCGGGCGCTGCGCCGGTCATCGATGACTAGATTGCGGGCAACCGTGTAGAGCCACGCCCGCACCGCCGCCTCCGGGCGTTGCAGGATCGCCGGGTGTTGCCAGGCGCGGATCAGCGTCTCCTGCACGACGTCGTCGGCCAGCGTGCTGTCGCTGGTCATTCGCATGACGAATCGCCACAGCGCCGGGCCGTACGCCTCGTGCAGCGAACGCAGCAGCTCGGCCTCCTGATCGGACATTTCGGCCTCCTGGCATGTACTACGACGCCGGAGCGCTTACGGTTCACCCGGTCCCGTTTTTGCCTGAATACCCGGGCCGCGTTGAACCCCCGGGCCGTCGGGCCCGTTCTAGGGACAGCCCGGCTGAACACGGCCGGCCTTCCCCCAGGAGTGCACCATGAACTTTTCCCGCCCGGCGTATGCCGCCGCTGCGCTGGGCATGACCCTGTTGCTCGGCGCCTGCTTCGCCGGACACACGGCATCGCCGGCACCCGCCCCCGCTCCCGCCACGGTCACGCCAGTGCCTGCGACGGGGAGTGCACCACCACTGCCCAGGGACCCTGCAAGCGTTGATCCCGCTCCACCTCAGGCCGTTGCACCGGCCGCCCCGGCCCCGGTGGTCCCCCCGCCAGTGGTCCCGCCGCCAGCCCCAGTACTCCCGGCCCCGGCGGTCCGGCCGCCCGCAACCGTGCCGCGACGCGTCGTTCCGCCAGCGGTCCCGGCCCCGCGGCCCATGGTTCCGCCGCCCGCCCGGACACCCGGCGGGAACGACCATGATGCCGATAACAACGGAGGACCGGACGACGGTGACGGCAATAGGTAGCACCAAGGATCCGCTTCGCCCCCGCCGCCCATGGATGCGGTTCCTTGCCGGGCTGCTGGGGGCGACGGCGGTGATGGCCGCCAGCGGTTGCAGTTCCCCGCCTGGCAACGGGATGCCGGCTGCATCTCCGTCCGGCACAACGCCGTTCGCCTGGTTCCGCGCCGGACCGGCACCGGCAGGGTGGCAGTCCCTGGAACTCCCGGACACAACCGCAGTCCTGTCCATCCCACCCGATGCAACACCGACGCCGGGCGACCCCGGCAGCGTATCGGCGACGGTCACCGGGCCTAGCGGTGAGCTCAGGATCTATCTCAACGCCACGCCACAACAGGGCGAAGAGTCACAGTCCAACTGGCCCGAGTTTCGCCTTGCCCATCTCACAGGCGAGAACGCCGCTTCCGCGGACCGGGTCTCGTACCGTCCCGGAATGCCGTTCCGGGGCGGCATCGGGTCATGCGTGGAGGACACGTATGTCACACGTGTTGGCGGGCACAGGTACCGGGAAATAGCATGCCTCGTTGCAGGATCCCGGGGAAGCAGTGTTGTGGTGGCTGCTGCACCCGCTGCTTCCTGGGACCTCTACAGCCCCGTGCTGGAGCAAGCTGTGAACGCCTATGTCATCGAGTAGGCACGTATCCGCCTGGGTGCGCCCCCTTGCAACGGACAGGCGCCCTCAAGGGACGATGGGCGGCACCTGGTTGGATTAGGCAGCGCGAACACGCGAGACTGGAACATCTCGAACGCGAAAGTGGGCACCACATGATCAATCTCAAGCAGGACGCTGAGGGCTTCATCCGCATGAACCGGCATTTCCCCGAAACGGCGCTCATCAGCATCACGTTCAATGACGGCTCCGAGCAGGCCTACTCCGGGCGCCGGCTCAACGGCATCTATGACGAAGCCCTGGCCGTCTACCGCGCCCAGAACCACTTGGACGCCAAGGGATACTCGCGCGCACCGAAGAGGACAGTGCGCCCCGCGAACAAGATCGAGTTTGTTCCGGTCCACGCCGGAATGGCCCCGTAGCGGCAGACTCCTGCGCTCACGCAGTCCGCCGGGGCCCCCGGCTGTTCCGGGCGTCCGCGTCAGACGACGCCGATCGCGCCCCCGTGAGCCGGACGTCGGAGGGCTCTGGCCCGGATACGGAGGTCGTTGTCGTGCACCCGCCGGTCCACACCCGGCACCGTGGTGGAGGCCGGCCTGGGCCGCGGTGCTGCCGGAACGTCGGGCGCCCCGGACGGGCACAAGTCACTGATCAGCCCCATGCCGGCGTATTCCCGCACGGCGGTGATGCCGGCGACGGCGGCGGGCTTGTCCACAAAGGCCGTGGAGACGGCGAGCACTGCCCCGTCCGGGCCTCTGAGCCGGAACCTAAAGCAGGCATCGACGTCAACAAATAGTTCAAATGTGCCTGCCATGATGATCCTCCCGATTGGCGGGCTCCCCTTCCGGACATCGTTGCCACAGGGCGGATGGGAAAGCTTCGCTGCTGCCCGCTGGTTTGGTCTTTCTGGCTGAACAGGTACCGTCAGCCCGTGTTAAAAGTCTCGCTGCAGCCTTGGAACGCTCACAAGGTCGGGTACGTAAATCCTAGGTAAACAGGAGCCAACCGCGCCGCGCGGCCTCCGGCGCAGGGCCGGCAGAATGCCCCTAGAGTGGCGGCCATTGGTCACGGCAGTAGGCCACACAGGTGGCCACCTGCGATGCTGGCGGGATCACCCGGTCCCGGGACGGGACGACGGCGTCATTCCCTCCTGACGGCTCCGTCAGCGCTGCGCGGCCCGCGTCGCCGGAAAACCCGGCCATGGCTAGATCGTTGGACAACGTACCCCCCGGTTTCTTGGCTGGAGGCGCACCGGCTCGCATTACGGACCGCCATGCGCCTCACGCCACCCTATCGGCGGGGACAGACCCTGAAACAGGGACTTATGACCGTATCCGGGAACCCCGCCGACGCTTAGGCCACAGGACCGGACAGCCTCAGCCGGACACAAAACCGCCTTAAATCCGGCGTCGAACCATCCCAAATCACTCCCCGGAGGTCCACCGTGCGGCGGACGACATCGGAAGTGTTTCATCCATTGGAATTGGATGTCGTTCCATCAGGGAATCCGAGGCACTGTTGTGGACAGACCGCGGTCCACTGACAGGAAAGAAGGAAGCGATGTCCCTCAGTGTTGAGGAAATGAACAAACAGCAGCCGGCGGCCAATGTGCTGCCGGGCCTCTGCGGAGGCGATGGTGAGACTCGTGCTCAGAGTGGACGATTCCCACTGGTATGCCGTCGAGGCCGGTCAGCGCCATATACGCGCGGTGGCGCGGATCGGACCAGTGCATCATGAGATGGGAATCGCGGCATGGGATCCGTCCGCGGGTTCCCTGCAGCTGGAGATTTCCTGCACCGACGCGCCTGGTGCCGGGCAACCGGGAAAGAACACCGGTCCCGATGAAGTCTCCCTCGGCTTCCGGCAGGGTGGACAGTCGAGCACACTTGCCCGGCTGGATGGCCGGTACTTGTCCAGCGAGGTCGCCGGAGGTTTCACCGGGCGTGTGATCGGAATATCGGTCACTGGAGGCAGTGCCGTCTTCAAACGGTTCGACTACACCGCGAGACGTCCGATGCTTTGAAGGATCCCTTGACATGCCTGGTGGCGAAGTCTACGACTGGCCTTATCGAGTCCCACCCACCAGCCTAGGAGTAGCTATGGAAACCTCACCCTACGGAGTCGTGCACTTTTTCCCGGGAGGCACCAAGGAGCAGTACGAGGCGTCGATTGCCGCCGTCCACCCCGGGGCGGGGCTCCTGCCGGACGGTCAGATCTTCCACGCCGGCGGCTCGTCCGCGGGCGGCTGGACAATCATGGCAGTCCATGAATCGAAGGAGAGCTGGGAGAAATTCAGGGACACGATCCTCATGCCCCGGATGCAGGCGGGCATTGAGGGCGGCTTCGCCTCGCCGCCCGAAGAGACTGTCGTCGACCTCTACAAGGTCATGCCCTAGCATCAAGCAGCGCGGGGCACCCCCGGCGCGGCCTTTCCTCGCCGGTCAACGGGCCTGTGCAGCGGCTTTCGGACGAACGACCAGGACCGTGCACGGGCAGTGGTTCGCCACCTGGGAGGAGACCGAACCGATGTGCAGGCCCGCGAAACCACCGTGGCCGCGGGCGCCAATCACCACAAGATCGGCTTCCTGCGCCGCCGCCAGTATCGCCGACGCGGCGGAGTCGTTCTGGACGGTCCGCGTCACCACGTTTACGGCGTCCGCGGCCTGCGCGGCCGCCGCGCTGATCGCCTCAGCCTGCTGCTGCGGAGATTCCTCGGCCACGATTTCCCCTGCCGCTGTTTCCAGCAGTGCCGGGTACCAAGACATCGGTGCTTTATTCCAGACCGTCACTACGCGCAGTTCCGCATCACGGAACCGGCACTCTTCAATGGCCCATTCCAGGGCGGCGTGCGATTGTTTCGAGCCGTCAAACCCGACCACAATCACAAAGGGGTCCACATTTGTCATGATTCCAGACTTTCACCGCCGGTTAACGGCGCCTAGAGCCCTCTGACCCGTCTCGTCAGAGAACTACTTTCCTCTTGATCTGCTCGAATTCGGCGGCAGTGATGGTTCCGGCATCAAGGAGAACTTTCGCCTTGGCGATTTCGTCGGACGGACTCGCCGCAGCCGCCTGCCGGATGTACTCATTGGCCTCCGCCTGGTCTTTGCGGGCCCGTTCCAAGGACCGCAGGGCCATCCCCTCACCGCGCGCCGCCAAATACACCAGCAGGGACAGGAACGGGAAGAAGATCAAAAAGAAAATCCAGACCGCTTTCCACCAGCCGCTCAACTTCTGGTCCCGGAAAATATCGCCGATCACCGCAAATAGCGCGAACAGGTAGGCAAAAAAGACCAAAGCAGTGAAGAACCACCAGAAAATGTCCCAAAAGTGTTCCCAGAAACTCATGCGGCTTCCCTACCTTCCCTATGGATGGCTTCCAGTGACGGCGGACTATTCAGTGACGTCAGCCCGATACGCGAACTGCGCTCCAGCTTCGGCCCGACATTTTCTGACAGCTACAACAAGTGTCAAACCCTCACCCAACCCGCAGCCTCATCCAGCCCGGGTGAAATTCCTGACGACCGGACCGCCGGCCCTGGGATTCAGACGATGCCGCGCTTGGCGGCCGTCTTCAACGCATCACGCCGGCTTCCGGCCCCGAGTTTGCGGTAGATGGACCGTTCGTGGGTCTTGACCGTGTTGACCGAAATGTACAGCGCCTCGGCAATTTCAGCGGCGGTCATGATGGAACGCATATAGGCAAGAACTTCGCGTTCGCGCTCGGTCAGGTTCCAGTACGACTGTGTCCGAAGGCGCGTCTCGCCCTGTGCGTCGCGTGCCATCAGCGCTGCAATGAAGGACTCATGGGCCGTACCCCAGACAGCGTGTTGCACGAGCAGATCGGCGAGTTCCTCCCGCCGCTCAGCGAAGGGCCGCAGGACTGATTCGGGCTCTGCCCGGCGGACTGCATGTTCAAGCCGCTCGTGTGCGGCCGCGGTATCACCCGTCCTGTGGGCCAGGAGCGCCTCGGTCAAGCTCAGGCGCGTGTCGATGTATGCGTTCCCACGGCGATTCGACAATGACTCTGCACAGTTTTGGGCTGCGGTGAATTCCGTTCCGCGACGCAGCAATTCCGCCAGCAACGTGTCAGCCAATGCCCCGTGCCCTCCGGCGCCCAGGGGTTGAACCATTTCCAATGCACCGGCGAGGTCGCCCTTGGATTCGGCAACCTTCGCCACGGCGACGGAGTACAGGGCGTTCCACGACACGGCGTATAGTCCACGGCTGTGAAAGGACTCCAGCGCCGCGCTGGAGTCGGCAAGTCGCGTCAGATCGCCGGTGGCACACTCAACCAGAACCCGATAGATGGCACCGAGCCGTCCGGACGGGTGGAGCTCGCTGCCCAGTCGCTGGGCTTTCACAAGACAAGTCCGCGCAGCTTTCAGCTCATCATTCCAATAGCACGCGATGCCGCGTGCCAGCCACGCCGGCGCTATCCGTTCGTGCGAACTCCAGCCCAGAGCGTCTGCCCGCCCTAGTGCCGTCGTCGCTAGTTTCTCGGCGCTCATCAGGTCGCCGGCTGCTGCGAACGCCAACGCGAGGTCCGTCTGGGCCCCGATTTCTATCGCGTCGAGCTGCTCCGCGCTGCCGGCGCCTCCGGCCGATTGGAGCAATGCGATAGCGAATTCGCCGCTGCGGTGCAGCCGGAACTCGGCCTGGGCCAGTAAGAAGAGTCCCGTCGGGCCGGCGGCCGAACGTCCACCGTCCGAAATGTCTTTGGCCGGCCGGCCACCATCCGCCAGCGTGGCGCGCAAATCCGGTCGTCCGCCGTCGGGCAACGGCTCGAAAAGGGCACGGCAACTGTCCAGCCGCCGTCGGCGAATTGCATCCAGGACGTAGGTCCTGGACAGTGCCCGTTCGGCGAGCTCAGAGGCGGCGGTGGCGTCGCCGGATAGGGCACGGCAGACCGATCTGATCATCAGGATTTCGGGATCCTCGCTCCACGGAGTCGGGAGGTCACGGCATAGCCGTTCGAGGGTTTGGGCGTCATTTCCCAGCACGAAGTCGAGCCAATGCGCGCCGAGCGACATGACCGCCTGCCGGGGTGCTCGCCCTTGCAGCGCCTGGGCCACGCACTCGACGACGTCGGCATCCTGGTAGTGCCGCGCCGCCACGCGGTGCAGGCGCTCGGCAAGGAGGGGGTCCCGCCGCTCCAGTAGTCGGCGGCACTGCGCCGCGAAGAGGGCGTGCCAGCGGTACGCCGATTCGCCGCCGGGGTAATCATGCTCCTCGATGAAGAGACCGTTGCGGAGGCATTCTTCAAGCAGAACGCCGCCATGGGGACGGCCGTAGAGTTCGACGGCGAGGCGTCGGTCCAACCAGTCGCACGTGGTGGCCCTCAGGATGAATTCAGCCAGGGGCGCTTCAAGCTGGTCGAGGATCTCTTCCGCGACATAATCGGCGAGGGGTATGTGCGTGGGCGTGGCGGCCGGCGGGCTGAGCGCCACATTGCGGGACTGCGCCAAAGAGACAAGGCTGGCGTGGACGGCGACCGGCCAGCCGGCAGTCGCTTTCCAGAGCGATCCGGCGTCAAACGGCGCATCTTGTCCGAGGGAACACGCAAACTGGGCAACTTCCTCCCGTGTGAAGGCGAGTTCGGCGGCGCGCAGCTCACCGAGGCCCTCTCCATAACGGAACCTTTCCAGCTGGATGGCGGTATGGCCCCGCCCTGAGAGGACCAGCCGCAATGAGGGCGGTGCCGACGCGGCAAGAACCCCGACAATTCCGTTCGCCAGCCCCGGGCCGGCCAAGTGGACGTCGTCGATCACCAGGACGATCGGCTCAGTGAGGTGCTCGAGAGCTCCGAGGAGAAGATCGTAGGAGGCGGTCCGGTCATGGGCCTGGCCCAGGTCAAGAGCCAGCAGGGCATCGTTGCCAGGCAACGGCATCTTGCCGGCCGCCGATTGAATCGCTCCGACGACGCCGTGAAACAGGCGTGCGGGCTGGGTATCGAACCGGTCGAGCGACAGCCAGGCGCACGGCAGACCGCATTTGCGGACCCAGTCGCCCAGGAACGTCGACTTGCCATAGCCGGCTGGGGCTGCGACGAGAGTCAGGCGGTGAGAATCGGCGGCCGCGGACAACGCGTTTTCCAGACGTGGACGCTCCAACGCTCCGAGACCGCGCAGAGGCGGCCGGATCTTGAACTGCGGGCCAGGCACCCATCCCGCATTTTGCATGTCTCCCACGTTTCACATGCTAGGCGCGCCCAAATGGGCCCCAACAGGGCGCAAAGACCCCTTGTGGGTTTCCCCGGGGCGCGGCTTTAGACCGATCAACACCGCCCAAATGCGGCCCGGCACGTATTGTGCGGGCGGGGGTATCATCAGTCATGGCGTCGAAGCACGGCGGCCAGACGGACCCGGTTTTCCTCCACGACCTCGATAAGGCCAGTCGGAGGAAGGTCATTATTTTCGCGGTAGCGCGTCTGGTCGCATTTACGGTAGTGGTCCTCGCGCTCTACTTCGTTTTTCCTATCAGCGGCTTCAACGACGATAATCCCGCGGCCGCGTGGATTCGGCTGGCTGCCATCGTGGTGGTCTTTTTGGCGACGCTGATCCTCCAATTGCGGATGATCCTCACGGCGCATATCCCCCAGGTCCGGGCGGCCGTGGCAGTGGTCGAATCCGTTCTGATGTTCTTGTGCCTCTTCGCCTTGCTTTACACGTCCATGTCGACAACTGACCCTTTGTCCTTTAGCGAACCCCTCAACAGAACTGACGCCCTGTACTTCACCACTTCCACGTTTGCCACCGTCGGGTTCGGCGACATTACTCCGAAGACTGAACTGGCGCGGGCGGTGGTGTCGGTGCAAATGATTGCTGATCTGGGCGCTCTGCTATTAATCGCGAAAGTCGCCTTCTTCGCGGCCGGCCGGCGCCTGGGCCGCTGACTTAGTTTCGCCGGCGTCATCACCCGGAAGGGATGATGCCGGGTCGTTGGGCTGACATTCTGCGGGACAAACGCGCGGGATCTGATGCAGCCGGCGCCGTCGCGTTGTGGCTACGCCTGGTTCCGGTTCGCCGGTCACCATGACGATGTACCGACAGCCCGGCAACCAAAGGCGGCCAACCTTCGTGCGCAGTGACAGATCACCCCGTGTGGGTGGGGTTGGGCCAGCGCGCGGAGTGGACAATCAAAATTGTCACGAGTGCCCAACCGTGGCCGGCTGTGACAACGGGCCGGCGCGACGAGTTGATACAGAGGCGGAGCCCGTCATGTCCCTCCACGATCAGTCCCCGAGCCCCAGCAGCCCGGAACAGGAAGAAATACTGCGGCTCCGGGCGGAGGTCGCCCGGTTGCAGCGCGAGCGGGACGACGCCAGGGCTGCTCCCCCCAGGCCTTCCCGAACGCATCCTGGGCTGGCCCGACGGATCGTGGCTATAGTACTGGTGGTCCTGACTGCCGTGTTCGCCATCGGCGCGGTGCCGGCTCTCTACCTGCGCAGCGAAGTCCTTGACACCGATCACTATGTGGCCACCGTGGCACCGTTAGCCTCGGACCCCGCGATCCAGGCAGAGATCGCCGACAAGGTGACCCAACAGATCACCGACGCGGTGGACATCGAGGCCATCACCCGGGACGCCCTGAACGAACTCAGCAAGACGGCGCCGCGTGTGGCTGCGGTGGTCACCGGGCTGGCCCCGGTGATTGCGGAGCAGACCAAGAACCTCATCCATACCGCCGTCTCCAAGTTCGTGGCCACTCCGCAGTTTCAGGATCTTTGGATCCAGGTGAACCGGGTGGCGCATCAGAGTCTGGTGAACCTGGCCACGGGGAACACAGGCGGCACCGTCAGCATTGACCAGAGCGGGACGGTGACGATTTCCACCAAGGAGATCATTGCCCGCGTCAAGACACTCCTGGTCCAGCAGGGGGTCGGCATCGCCGAGCGGATACCGGAGGTTGACGCGCAGATCGCACTGTTCCAGTCGCCTGAACTGGTCCGGGCCACCACGGCGATCAGGACGCTGGATCAGACGGCCCCCATACTGGCGTGGCTGACGGTCATCAGCGCCGTAGGTGCAATAGCGGTGGCCCCGCGCGGCCGGAGGCGCAGCACTACCAGCGGCGTCGGTTTGGCCGTTGCAGTGGCCATGGCATTGCTGGCGCTGGGACTTGTTATCGGGCGGACCATCCTGCTGAACTCAATCCCGCCGGACACCGTCTCCCCGGCGGCGGCTCAAAGCCTGGTTGAGACACTCCTGGTGCCTCTGCGGACCAGTGTTCGTTTGGTCTTCGCCGTGGGGCTCCTGATTGCATTGGCAGCCTTCCTGACCGGCCACTCGCGGCCCGCGGAGTTTGTCCGGCACGGTCTGGCAACCGCGGGAGACTACATCAACGGGAAAGTCGGAGCCGGTCAGGTCAGGCCTTGGCAGCTCTGGCTGGCTCATTACCGGCGGATCCTGGACTCGGTCATCATCGGAATAGCGGTGCTGGTGCTGATCTTCTGGCAGGACCCGACGGCGGCTGTCGCCATCTGGACCGCGGTATTTGCCGTCCTGGCCGTTCTCCTGGTTGAGCTGCTGTGCCGCCCCGCAGTTGCTCCGGCCGCCGAAGCCGTTGTCGGAACGGGTGCCGGCTCCATCAGCTTCGGTGCCGGAGCCGCGCCCGCCCCCAAGCCCGTCAGCGAATCAGGCGCCGGACCCATTAGCTCCGGTGCCGAGCCCGCACCCGGACCCGGACCCGCCGGTGAAACGGTGACTGCGGGCGGTCCCCCGGAAAAGTTGAATCCCACCCTACCCATCCCCAGGAAGACTGACTCCCCCGAGGACTGACGTCTGGGGAGGGTGCGCGGCCAGAAGGTGCGCGTGAGTAGATTTCGGTCACAAGGTGCCCGGTCTGCCGGGCCAACCGCTTGCTGATCCGGGCGGAGGCAGGGAGCCGACTCAGACGGCGGCGGGCGAGAACGGGAGCAGGTCTTCCCCGCCGCCGTAGACCACGACGCACGTTGACTCCGGGACTTCCCGCCACGCTCCGACCAGGTCCCCCAAGGGCTCGGAGACCACCAAGCGCGTGTCGTCGGAGAGGGCGTGGAGCATGGGGTTGTCCGGGTACTGGGAGCGGAGCATCGAGACGTCGGTGCTGTGGAACAGCGACCGGGACCGGCCTTCGCTCGAGTAGCGGAACGCCCACGTGGTGTCGCCGTCGGTGGTTGCCACCGTCATCTGAATCGGGTGCTCTATGCCGTGGCGCCGGCCGACGTCTTCAATGAGCCCCACCGCGGCAGCGACGGCCGAAGGCGGGTCCTTCTCGAGGCCGAAGGTGAGCGCCAGGAAGAAGAACAGCTCGGAGTCCGTGGCTCCTTCGATCTGCGGAAAGAGCGGGGGCTCGACGGCCATGGCGAGGTCTCGCTTCACGGCCGGGAAGTTGGTGAGAAGCCCGTTGTGCATCCACAGCCAGCGGCCGTGGCGGAATGGGTGGCAGTTCGTCTGCTGGACTGCCGAGCCGGTGGAGGCGCGGATGTGCGCGAAGACGCGGCCTGCTGATGCCTGGGCGGACAGTTCGCGGAGATTGCGGTCGTGCCAGGCCGGCTCTGTGCTGTGGAACAATCCGGGATACGGTTCCGAGCCGTACCAGCCGACGCCGAAGCCGTCCCCGTTGGTGGTTTCAACGCCCATGCGTGCGTGTTTGCTCTGCATCACGAGCGAGTTGGCGGGTTTGTACAAAAGCTCCTCAAGCCTCACTGGTGACCCCGAATACGCTAGCCAACGGCACATGGCATCCTCCCTCTGGTGTGGACAGCAGTCCATCACGGGACCACGGCCGGCACATCATCACCCTGGGGTGATTCAGCGTCGCAGGCTCTGCCGCCACAAGCGGAGGGCTCTTTGCAACACGCCAGCCGGGACCTCCGTAGGTGGGGAAGTTCCGACGGCGCAGGCGGCCCCAGGATCACCCCCGGCGGGTGAGGCGCCCGAGTGGCCCGGAGCCAACACTGGTGATACCTGCCAGTGCTTGCGCTGCCAGGCGCGAGCCTATGGAGAGTGGAACCTACGGAGAGAGGGGCCTCCAATGTCGAGACCACAATCAGTCGCCGCGCGAATCATCGCCCTCGCGGCAGCCCTCGGCTTGCTCGCCGGCTGCAGCACCACCAGCCCCAGCTCTAGCCCGACGCCAACCGTTTCACCGGTGTGCGCTGCCTCCACGGCCTACTCCACAGCCCTGACGAATTTCAAGGACACGCTCAAGCGAGGCGCCACGCTGGACCAAATCCGGTCGGCGCGGGACGAGGTCGTGAAAACCTTCGACGATCTGGTCACGGCCGCCGGGGACGTCGCCAAAGACCGGGTGGATGCCGTAAAAGCTGCTGAAGACAAATTTACCTCCGCAGTGAAGGCCGTTCCGGACAGCGCCACCCTGAATCAGGCCGTGAACTCGCTCCGGGATGAAGCTGCCAACGTGCAGGCCGCCGTCAGCGACCTCACGAATGAGGTCAAATGCTAGGCCCGGCCGGCAGTGCTATCTGCGCTCACGTCTATATCCCCCACCCACGGCCGCGTTCCCGACAACGCCGCACCAATTGAAAGCAGGGAAGCCAAATGAACTTCTTCGAGAACTTTTGGAGTATCTTCTGGTGGTTGTTCTGCGTCTATGCCATCTTTGCTTTCCTGTGGGCGCTGTTTATGGTGATCGGCGACCTCTTCCGTGACCACGAATTGAGTGGCTGGTGGAAGGCCGTCTGGATCCTCTTCCTGGCGTTTGTACCTTTCCTGGCCCTGCTGGTGTACATGGTTGCGCGCGGCAAGGGAATGACGGAGCGGTCAATGGCACAGGCCCGCAAGAGCCAAGCGGAAACTGACGCCTATATCCGTCAAGCTGCCGCCGCGAGCCCGAGTGAGGAGATCGCCAAAGCCAAGGCACTCATGGACGCGGGAACCATCAGCGCAGCGGAGTTCGAGCGGATCAAGAGCAAAGTCGTCGCCTGACGGAGTTGGAGGATCCCTATCTGACGGGGAGCAAGCCACAATGAACTCACTACTCATCACGCCCCCTCGCCTACACTAGGCCCAGGCTGAACCAAGGAGGGCTCCATGGAGCCGGAACCATCGGAATCCAGTCCACGTCCAGCCCTCCCCCGCACCGTCACGATATTGCTCTTCCTGGCTGGCGCGACCGTGGTGGCGTTCGGCCTTGGCGCGATGAGGGGAATCGTCACCCCGGTATTTTTTGCGTTCGTGCTCACTTTGTGTGTTCATCCCATTCGCCGCTGGATGCAGGCTCGGGGAATTTCCCGGGGCATAGCCACGGGAACCACGATTGCCGCCGTCTTCGGGTTGCTGATCGCTTTCGCCACAATCCTCATTGCCTCCCTCGCCCAGTTCTCGGCGCTGCTGCCGCAATACGCTCCCCAGGTGTCCCAGCTGGGCGCTTCCATCGCCGCGACGCTGGAATCTGTAGGTTTCGGACCGGAACAAGCCCAAGAAGTGATGAACGGGTTCACTCCGGGCCGCATCATCGGGTTCCTCGGCGGCCTGCTGGGGAACATAGCAAGCCTGATGGGCAGCCTCGTGATCATCCTGACGATGCTCATTCTCATGGCGGTCGACGGCTCGCGCGTACCCGCGATCCTGACCCATTTGACCTACCATCGACCGGCAGTGGTCTCCTCCTTTATCGGTTTCGGAACCGGCGTGCGCCGCTATATGGTCGCCACCACGGTCCTCGGGATCGCCCAGGGCCTGTTCAACTGGCTGGTCCTGGTCATCCTGCAGGTCCCCGGAGCCCTGCTCTGGGGCTTGCTGTCTTTCATCTGCAGCTTCATCCCCAACATTGGCTACTTCATCGCGATCGTCCCGCCACTGTTCTTTGGATTCCTCACCGGTGGCTGGCCGACCGTTTGGGCCATCATCATCATCTACGGCGGGATCAACAGCGTTATCCAGTCCATTGTCCAGCCCAAGTACGTGGGCAACGCAGTGTCGCTCAGCGAGACCCTGACCTTTGTCTCAGTCCTTTTCTGGGCCGTGGTCCTGGGTCCTGTCGGCGCCATCCTCGCTGTCCCACTGACCCTCTTTGCCCGCGCCATCCTGCTCGATTCGGACCCGTCCATCTCATGGTGGCGGCCATTGACGGGCGACAAGAAAGACGTGGAACTGCTCCTTAAGCAAGAAGACGACGCGATCCGCGCCCGCCGCGGACGACCGCGTCCAGGCCGTCCGGACACCGACGCCGGCAACGCACCGAAGGCATGACGTGCCGTCAGGGTGTCCCCCGGGGCAGGTGACAGCCTCATGTTGAGCACCCTCACCAGTCTGGTGCTCTTCGCCATCGCGGGAGCGATGAGCACAGTGCCCATAAGCGTCACGATCATGATTCTGTTATCCCCAAATCCCCGCCGCGGAGCCCTGCCGTTCCTGATCGGCAGCCTCTCAGGATCAGTCGTGGTAGTGGGACTTTCAGCTGTCGGGCTACAACTATGGCCCGGCAGGCCCCGCCTGAATCAGGACGAATGGCTGGCCCAGGTTGGCTTTGTGATCGGTGCCATTCTGCTGGGCTACTCCGTATATCTCTTCGCGAGCAAGAGCAATCGGGACAACGCCATGCTGGGCAAAATGAAGTCGAGGTTCCACTCCGCCCGGGCCTGGGAATTCGTCGTCCTGGGCCTGGGCATGAACCTGCGGCCCAAGGCACTCCTGCTGGCCGTCGCGGCCGGCGCCCTGATCGGCGTGCGCGAGCTGCCTACCCTGCAGGGAAGCGTGCTCGTCCTCGCCTACGCCGTTGTGACCCAGTCAGCCGTCGTCGTTCCAGTCGTGGTATGGCTGCAGTCCCCGGAGCGTGCGCAAGTACCTCTCACCGCCCTCTACGATTGGCTGCAGCGCAACGGCCGCAGGATTGCAGCGATCGCAACGCTGGTTATTGGGCTGCTCATCGTCGGCTACAGCCTCACACTGCTCTGAACTCTGCTGCCGCCGGGACCCTCAATCCAGGATCGCGCCTTCGCCGGTGCCGGAGGGCTTGGGATCGGGAAGCCGCATCATGCGGAAGGAAATGACGAAGCCCGCGACACTGGCGAAGATCGGAATGAGCAGCCCGATCTGCAAGGCGATGGGCCTCGCCTCCGTGTTGATGCGGATGATTTCGGCCTGGATCTCGGCCGGCTGGCCGACGAGGAGCCCCGCGAGCTGGGTGTTGCTGAGGACCTGAGCGTCCTCTTCCAGCGCCTGTGCAACCTGTTGCTGCTCCGCGGGCGGGAGTACCGTGCTCGAGGTCGCCAGGCCCGTGAAGACGGACGCGAGCGATGCCAGCATGATGGCGCCGGCAAACGCGAGTCCGAACGACAGCCCAAACGATCCGGCCGCTGAATTCACGCCCGCGGCCTCGCTGACGCGTTCGTCCGAGATTGGAGACAGGGTGTAATTATTCAGCTGCGACACCAGCAGGCCGAGTCCGCAACCGGCAATGATGAGGGGGATCAGGAGCCACCAGCCGGAGTCCGCACGTGGCACGACTGGCAGGATTGCGAGCAGCCCTGCCAGGAGGAGAATGAAGCCCCACCGGATAATGCCTGCCGGGCGCCGCGTCCCTGCCTTCTTTCCGGCGAGTATTGCTATGCCGAACATGCTGAGCGAGAGCGGCGCAATGGACAAACCGGCCTGCATCGCGTTGTATTCGAGCACCATCTGCAGGTAGATCGGCAACACGATCATGGTGCCGCCGAGGGCGATCTGCTGGAGCATTTGCTGCGTGGCGCCGAGCCGGAAGGCTTTCGACCGGAAGAGTCCCGGGTCCAGCAGCATCGGTTTGTTGCGCCGTTCGCGCCGCAGGAGCCAATAGAACAGCCCGGCCAGTCCGGCCGCACCGACGATCAGGAGCGCGCCAACAGCTTCGCCGCCCTCCTGCCAGACCAGGATGCCAAGGACAACGCCACCCATACCGACGACGGAAAGGAGCGATCCAACGACGTCGACCTCCCGGGGTCCCGTATACGGCACATCTTTGACGAGCCTAATTCCGGACAAGACGACAGCAATGATCACCGCTTCCAACAGGAAGGCGACTCGCCAGGAGAGAAATGTCGTGATAAAACCGCCGAGCAGTGGTCCGACGGCGGCAGCGATCGCCGCCGAGGCGCCCACGAGAGCGTAGACCCGCTTCCGGGCCTCGCCGTCGAAGTTGCCGTGGATGAGCGACTGCATGGCGGGGAGCAGGAGCGAAGCGCCAAGGCCGCCGACCAACGCCCAGAAAATGATGATCGCGGTGATGCTCTGGGCCAGCGTCATCGCCACCGCGCCAACCGCGTAACCGCACAGACCCAAGACGTAGGCTCGTTTGCGTCCGATGAGGTCGCCCACTTTGCCGCCGATCAGGATGAAGGCCGCGGACACCAGCGCTTCGAGGGCGATGGCCGCCTGCAGGTCGCTGACCGTGCTGTTGATGTCCTTGACCACTGCGGAGATCGAGACGTTCATGATCGACGTGTCGACGACCAGCACGAACATGGCCATCGCCAGCAGCAAGGCGAGCCGCTGGTTGAACTGCACCGGCTGGGCCACGGCGTCGTTGGGAGAACTCATCGCGGGCCACACCCCCGGCGCGCCGCGTCCGGGGTCGTTTCACAACCGGACATGTTGCCTCCTTTAACGATGACGGTGCTGGCGCACCCGTCGTCGTGGTCCTGCCGGAACGTGTCCTGCCAGCGGCCATCGTGGTGGGATGTCTATGCCAACCTAGCTTTTCGCCTGCGTGACGGAATCATGCCTTGGGGGTGAGGTGTCGGCTTCGCAGTCCGGACTCGTCGGGGAAGCACGTCAGTCACACGGGGATGGCCTAAGGTGTAAGACTGCCCGGGCTTTGTTGCCGGACAGATCTTCCCGCCCCACTGAACTATCCGAGCACTGAACTATCCGACTTCTAAACAATCCGACTTCTGAACAAGCCGACGCCGGGAGGCAATCCACGATGGTCGAACAGATAACGGCCTTTGTCTTGACCTGCCTCGTCGTCGTACTGGTGCCCGGTCCCGACTTTGCGCTGGTCCTCCGGAATGCGGCCCGCGGCCCTCGCTCGGCAACGGCGGCCGCCGGCGGAATCATGGTTGGCAACACAATTCTTGCCTTGCTGGCAGTGCTCGGTATCACGGCGCTCCTGGGAGCCTCAGAGATTCTTGGGACCGGGATCAAGATCGCCGGGGCCACGTACCTGCTCTACCTGGGAGCCCGGGCGCTCGCGGAGGCATTCGCCAGCACTATGAGCAAACCCGGCCGGCCCGGCCCGCCGGCGGCACCGCGGGCCGGCCGCCGGTTCGGCGGGAGTTCGCCGTTCGTACAGGGCATGGTGAGCAACCTGCTCAATCCAAAAGTCGCTGTCTTCTATTTGTCGCTGTTCCCGCAATTCAATTTCGCCCCGCTGCCGTCCCTCGCCCAGCACACCGTGATGGCGGGCATTTTCCTGCTGATCGCCCTGGCCTGGTACGCACTTCTACTCAGCGGGCTGCAGAAAGTGACCGCATTCCTGGCCCGGCCCCGGACCAAACGGATCATCGTCGCGGGTTCGGGCGCGGTCCTGGTCGGGGTGGGCGGCACAATCCTGACGAAGACGCTGGCCTCCGCTTAGCCCTACCGCACACCGGCAGGTCACGTCCACGCGCCCCCCGCACGGGTGCGGGCACTGGCACAGGCACAGGCACAGGCACGGGTCACGTTCACGGGGTCACCCGAAACGGGTGATGGCCGGCGCTTCGACGGTATGCCACGATGAACGCCCATGGTCCTTCGGAGGGGATGGCGAAATCCTTTGACCCACAAACCAGCCGAGCGGGCCATCGTGGCCGCTCACCAGAAGCTTTCCGAATCCCTGCCGTTCGCGGATGCGTCCGATAACGAGGACTCGGCACGTGGTTTCATCGCGGCCCTGAGTCCCGCAGTGGTCGACGCTGCTGACGGGAGGGTGGTGTGGGACAACGACAAATACTCGTTCCTTAGCGGGGCGGCCCCCGCCACCGTGAATCCGAGCCTCTGGCGGCAGTCGGGGCTGGTTGCCAAGCAGGGTCTGTTTGAGGTGGTGGCGGGAATCTACCAGGTCCGCGGCCTCGACCTTTCAAATATCACCTTTGTGGAAGGTGACACCGGGGTCATTGTGATCGATCCACTCATCTCAACCGAGACGGCAGCAGCAGCGCTCAAGCTCTACCGGTCGAACCGGGGTGAGAGGGCTGTTGTCGCCGTCATCTACTCACACAGCCACGTCGACCACTTCGGCGGCTTCTTCGGCGTTGCCACCCAGGAAGATGCCGACGCCGGGCGCATCGCCGTGATCGCCCCGGAGGGCTTTGTGGAGCACGCTGTCTCGGAGAACGTTTACGCCGGCCCGGCCATGGGACGCCGGGCCGGCTACATGTAGGGTGCCGCACTCGAGTGCGGCCCGCAGGGCCAGGTCGGTGCCGGCCTTGGCCAAACGACCTCGATGGGCGAAATCGGGCTGATAGGGCCAACGCTTGAGATCCGCGAGACCGGCGAGCGCCACACTGTGGACGGTGTCGAGATCGAATTCCAGATGGCCCCCGGGACCGAGGCCCCGGCGGAAATGCATTTCTACTTCCCCCGGCATCGTGCCCTGTGCATGGCCGAAAATGCGACCCACACGCTGCATAACCTGCTCACCATCCGCGGGGCGCTGGTCCGCGACCCCCACGTTTGGTCCACGTACCTGACGCAGGCGATCAGGATGTTTGGCATCCGGACCGACGTCGTCTTCGCCTCACATCACTGGCCGACGTGGGGGACGGACCGGATTGTCGCCTACCTCTCAGCCCAGCGGGACCTTTATGCCTACCTCCACGATCAGACGCTCCGGTACATCAACCAGGGATACACCGGGGCCGAGATCGCCGAGATCATCGAATTGCCGCCGGCCCTTGCGAACGCGTGGCATGCCCGGGGCTACTACGGTTCGGTGAGCCACAATGTGAAAGCCATCTACCAGCGCTACATGGGGTGGTTCAACGGAAACCCGGCGAGGCTCTGGCCGCACCCTCCCGCGGAGCTCGCCGCCCGCTACGTGGACGCGATGGGCGGACTCGAGCACGTCGTGAGCACCGCGAGGACTGCCTTTGAGTCCGGTGACTTCCGTTGGGCGGCCACGTTGCTCGACCACGCGATTTTCGTCGACGCCGGCCACGCCGCGGCGCGGGGAACTGTATGCGGACACGCTGGAACAGCTTGGCTTTGGCGCCGAGAACGGAACGTGGCGGAACTTCTTCCTCTCCGGCGCCACGGAGCTTCGGGACGCCAACTTCGGGACACCCACCGCGACGGCGGCACCGGCGATCGTTGCCCAGCTCACCCCCGAGCAGCTCTTCGGCTCCCTCGCCATCTCGGTGAACGGGCCCAATGCCTGGGACCTGGACCTCTCGCTCAACGTCACGTTCACGGACCTCGACGCCGCCTACCATGTCACCCTCCGCAACGGCGTACTGATCAGCGACCGGCTGGACGGTGAATCTGCCGACGTCGAGATCCGGCTCACGAAGAACAGCCTGCTGGCCCTGCTCGGCGGGGACACCACTTCGGAGGGCATCAGTCTGAGTGGCAGCCGCGCCGTCCTGCCGGCACTGTTGGGGGTACTGGACTCCGGAGACCCGGCGTTCAACATCGTTACCCCATAGCGGGGCCGGTCCGCACAACCGTGCTTACTGAACCGGAGCCTGTTCCTGCGGCGGCGGTGGACCGGGATGCGGCAGGGGGTGCGGGGGCACATGCTTCTGCAGATGAGGCGGTGGCGGCCCAGCATGAGGCGGTGGCGGCCCACCATGAGGCGGTGGCGGCCCGCCCTGCGGCAAAGGCTGCGGGGGAAGCTGCCCCTCGATCCTCGCCCTGGCGGCGTCGGGCACTGCTTCGACCGCCGCGGAGTCGGCCGTCGAGTGTGCCGGCGCGGTCTCCCCGGTTGACGGCGGGGAACCGCTCGGGCTTGTCCCGACGGCGGATGCCTCGCCAGCGGTGTCGGCCACCAGCCCGTAGTAGCGGTAGAGCTCCTGTTCCTGCGTCTCCGTGATCACACCGCGGTCGCTGTCGATGCGCGGGCCGTTCTTGATCGTGTCCTTGGCGAAGGCAACCCTGATCACGGATTCCTCGATGCTGGCCCCGGAGAGCGGGGCGAAGGACTCGGACATGCCGAACAAACCGGTCCGCACGGTGACAAACGCCGGATCACCGGAATCGCCGCTGGTGAAGATCTGTTCCACGGAGCCGATTTTCTCCCCCTCCGCGTCCACCACGATGCCTCCGTTGAGGACGATATTGTCGATGTCCTGCAGGCTGAGCATGGAGGCACCTCCGTTGTCGTTGGCGCAGGCCCGGGATACCGTGGCGGCCGCACTTCATTCTTGCCGGTTTGCTCGGATCCGGTAAGTGCGGATCCGGTACCTGGCCGCTGCCTGGACCAGGCACCGTCCGGTTCACGGCTGGGCTGCGGCCAGTGCCAACACTGCGGCCAGTACTGTCAGGGGTCCGACGATCAGACCGAAGATCGCGTAGCCCTTCCACGTGATGAGGACATTCATCCGCACCAGCCGCTCGTGCCAGATCAGGGTGGCCAGCGACGCCCACGGGGTGATGAGCGGGCCGGCATTGACTCCGATCAGCAACGCCGCCATGCGCTGCGGCGTCTCCGCCAGTGGCTCTGCCAGCAGATAGGCAGGCGAATTGTTCAGCAGATTGGAACCGACCGCTCCCGTCGCGGCCAGCCGAAGCAAGTCCGTTGTCCCCTGGCCTTGCCCGGCCAGTTGACTCAGCAACGCCGGAGCGCCCAGATGCCGGATGGTTTCCATCACAAGGAAGAGGCCGGAGGCGAACAGGAGCAGAGACCACGGAACCAGAGGAACCTTGAGCACCCGCGGCCGCCGCAGCGCGAACACGACTGCCAGCACGACGGCGGCAGCCAGCGCCGGGATCCAGACCGGGACCCCGGACACGAGCGCTGGCAGGAGCAGTGCCAGCACGAGTGCGCTGGCGCCGAGCAGAACCCGGTCGGTCGCTGCGGCCCCGGATCCTCCTCCGGCGGGCTGATCCGGCCTGATCCCCCCGACCGGTATCCGTGAATAGCGCTTGCGTAGGTCGCGGCGGAAGACGATGCCGACGAACACCAGCGGCACGACGATGGCGGCAGCGGATGGGGCCCACATCAGGGCCGCGAAGGCGGCGGGGCTGGTCCCGCCCAGGCTGTGCTGGG
Source organism: Arthrobacter sp. ok909 (assembly GCF_900104405.1). NCBI lineage: Bacteria > Bacillati > Actinomycetota > Actinomycetes > Micrococcales > Micrococcaceae > Arthrobacter > Arthrobacter sp. ok909. The sequence continues at coordinate 118,273 of NZ_FNJS01000001.1, forward strand.
CTAAAAGGTTTGTCAGATTTGAGATGGGCAACAGCAGGCTGGCCGTGTTGGCCAGCCACACAGTCGTCAGCGCGAAAGGCAGCGCCGGCAGGCCTGCCTGCCGGGTCACGCTGACCACCACCGGGGTCAGAAGCACCGCTGTTGTGTCCAGGGACAGGAAGATGGTGCTCAGCGCCGCGAATACGGCCAGGAACAGCCACTGGGTAATGCTGCGTCCGCGGCCCCAGTGCCGGAGCCTGCGGGCGGTCCAGAAGAAGACGCCGGCGTCGCTGGCCAGCTCCGTCACGATGGTCATGGCGACAACGAAAAGCAGGATTGGAGCCACCCGGTCGATGAGTGCGGCCACGTCGGCCAAAGGCAGCGCCCCGGCGGCAACCGCCACGGCACCGGCCACAAGCAACACGGCTCCAACCATCGCCAGGCGCATGAACGGAGTCTAATCCCCCTGACCACCGGCCTTCGGGGGAGGCTCTCCCCCCGTGTGGCCAACGGATGGGATTGCGGTGGCATCTTCTGGCGGTTGCCGCGTAAACAAAGGCCGGCCGCAGCGCCGGCCGGCAGCACTCACGGTTCGGCCGCTGTCCCGTCCGTTGCGTTTGAAACAGGATGGCCTGATCCGGTGCGTTGTATCTGCGGCCCGGACGGCCGGTCAGCCTCGAACAGGTCCGCGCCGAGCCGGTCGGCGTCAACGGCGGCAAGGTTGCGGATCAGGACGATGAGCCACGAGAAGATCAACAATCCGGCGATGAGCTCCACCGCGGTCAGGTTGTAGTAGCCGACCGGGAACCACAGCAGCGCGGCGACAACGATGGCTGCCAGGAACACCCACCCGAGCGCTGCGAAGGCGGGCGAGATGGAGGGGATGAGGGCCCGGATGCGGACAATGAGCGTCGCGAACACCACCACCATGCCGGAGGCAACCAGGGTGTGGATCCCGAAGCGCTCATCGACCGGGAACACTCCCACGCCGGCGAGGAACACGCCGATCAGGACGATGCCGCCTTCGAGCAGCCTTACCCGGTGAAGCGCGGCCGGGGTGTTGGCGCTCGCAGCGAGCGTCGCCGTCGAATATCCCGCCAGGGTGGTGACCACGACGCCGCCGACGATCAAGGTGAAGTTGAACGTCGCCCCGGAGACGTCCGAGCTCATGCCGAGGGCGCTGAGGTGCTTCTGCCACCAGAAGGGGTCCGCTGCCGTGAGCATGCTCGTGAGGACACCAGTGACGAGGAAACCGGCGAGGAGTGCGGCGAGCCGATAGGCGGACATGCCGAGCGCGGAGAGGTACGCGACGTAGGCGCTGATGGCCCCCGCACCCCCGACCAGGACTGCGGCCGCCACCGGGTAGAGGACCGCGCCGATGAACGCTTGCTGGAAGATCCAAAAGAGCGCCAGCCAGCCGAGCAGGAACATACACGCGTGGGCTAGCGCGAGGGCGCCGACGTCGATCGCGGAACGCGTCCGGCCGCCGCGGAACTGCGGTGACACCGGCATCGGGCGTTGCAGGCAACCGGCCACCACCGCCGCGGCACCAAGAACCGCCGTGCCGATCGCTGCAATGTCACCGGCCGATCCTCGTCCGGACAACGCCACAGGTTCCCGCCCGACGAGCAGAAGCGCGACGCCGCCGAGGACTGCGAAGCCCACGCTGCCGACGAAGAGCGCACGTGCCTCTGACGTGACGGCGGCATGCTTGTTCCGGACTAACATGGCTCACTTCGATTCGCTGGCGTTGCCTGGTACTGGTCCGCCGGCACAGGCCGCCCGTTCCACTCCAGGAAAGGCCTTGGTCCAAGTCCGAAATCCGAATCCGTTGCCGGATCTTTGGGTCCCGGGCGGTCCTCCGCCGGCGATAACCCAACGCTATGTCCGGCCCGGCCGGGAGCCGTCACCCGGAACGGATGAAACCGTCGATAATGGCGCCCGGCGTGACCGCAGCCCCTAGCTTGCGGCGGCGGACGTCAGCGCCTCCAGCAGCGGCGTCGTGGGCCGTCCGATCAGCCCGGAGAGCTCGCCCGTGACGGTGGCCAGAAGACCAGCTTTCGTGTCCGTGTCAAGGGCGGCGAGGAATCCTGCGGTCCCTTGATCGAGCCCGGCGGCAGTCAGGACCTGGATCAGCTCGGGCGCGGACACGGGCTGGTACACGACTTCCCGTCCGGCGATCCCGGCGATCGCCGTCGCCAGTTCCTTGAAGTCCCACGCGTAGTCGCCGGAGAGCTCGTAGGTGCGGCCCTCGTGCCCGGCGGAGGTGAGCACCGCCGCGGCGGCGGCCGCATAGTCCGCCCGTGCGGCGCTGGCGACCCTGCCGTCACCGGCAGCGGCGACGATGGCGCCCGTCTGCCGGGCCGTGGCCACGGTCTGGGCGTAGTTTTCGGAGTACCAGCCGTTGCGCAGGAGCGTGAAGTCGAGTCCGGAAGCCCGGATGAGTTCCTCGGTTGCCTTGTGCTCGGGCGCCAGGATCAGCTCTGTGGTGTCCGCCGCCAGGACGGACGTATAGGCGATGAAACGGACACCTGCCGCTTTGGCCGCGCCGACCACGTTGGCGTGCTGTGCCACCCGGGAGCCTACCTCGCTGCCGGAGACCAGCAGGAGCTTCTCAACGCCGGCGAGAGCGGCCTCGAGCGCGGCAGGATCGGAATAGTCCGCTACGCGCACCTGGACACCCCGGGACGCCAGATCACCGGCTTTCGCGGCGTCGCGGACCACCGCCACGAGGGAACCCGGCTCTTGGCTGCTGAGTAGGTCCTCAAGGACCAATCGGCCCAGCTGTCCTGTGGCACCCGTTACTGCAATCGTCATGTCGCGCTCCTGGAATCTGAGGTGAAGTTCATGTCAAGTCTTGGCCGTGCCGGCGAACCGGCACCGGGGATCGCAACCGGTGCCCGGCGCCGGGCATTCCGGTGTTACGTTGTGCGACGCCGTCCATCGTTCGGCTGTCCACGCGGCGGCGCAGGCGCCGGCCCGCGTTTTGTACCGTCTTGTACCTAACGCCTATGTCAGGGTCCACGAGCGCTTGGACAGCCCGAACCAGAAGCCGTCGATCGCCGTCCTGGCCTGGATGTCTCCCGAGCCGTATGCGGCCCCGAGGGCAACATAGAGCGGAGCCCAGTGCTCGCTCCGGGGGTGCGCTTCGCGGGCGGCCGGCGCCTTGTTCAGGAAATCGAGGATGGAGTCGACGTCGCCGCGGGCCATGGCTTCCTCGGCCCAGTGGTCGAATTCGCTGGATGCTGCCGGCGGGGCGGTGTCCGGTCCGCCGGCGGGATTGAACCAGCGCAGGTTGTGCGTGGTGAAACCGGATCCGACGATCAGCGTGCCCCGGTCGCGCAGAGGCCCAAGCGACATGCCGAGTTCGAACAGTCCCTGCGGATCCAGCGTCGGCATGGACATCTGCACCACCGGCACGTCTGCTGCGGGGTACATCTCCTTCAGGGGAACGTATGCGCCGTGGTCCAGGCCGCGGCTTTCATCGCGCTCCACGTGGTGGCCGTGGGCGGCCACGAGCTTCTCCACTTCGGCTGCCAACTCAGGTGCCTGCGGGGCGTCATACGCCACGTCGTAGTACTTCTGGGGGAAGCCCCAGAAGTCGTAGACCAGGCCGGGATCGCGCCGGGTGGCGCTGAGCGTCACCGGCGCATTCTCCCAGTGCGCCGAGACCATCAAGATGTCCTTGGGCTTGCCAAAGGTGCCGGACCAGTCGTTGAGTTGGCGGGTCCATGTGGAGTCGTCGGCCAGAGGCGGCGCGCCGTGGCTGAGGAAGAGAACCGGAGGGCGGTCAGCGATCTGAGTCATGGCATCATCGTACCTCGTTTTTATTGAAGCTTCAAGCTTCTTCCCGTCCCCCGCCCGGCGCCCGGCGGGCTCCGGTCAGAACGTGGGCACGGTGAACCCGAGGCCCAGGAGGCCGCGGCCGGCCTGCTCGAGCACCGGATCCCTGGTGAGCGCCGCGTGGTTCAGCAGGACGTTGACGTCGCGCTGGATCCGCTGGAGCGGGTGCGACAGCCGGTGGACGCTCCCGCCGGATCCCGTCATGACCAGGCGGACCGCTTCAGCCGAGGCCTCGCCGCTCAGCGCGAGGGACAGCCGGTAGTCAGCGCGCTCCCGGTCCGTCATTATGGAGGGCCTGCGCGCATGGGAGGACGAGACCACCCGGACAGCCTCCTGCCAATGCAGCCGTGCCGTGGCAACCAGGCCGTAAGCCTGCGCATAGCGGACCTGCGCGAGCGGCGAGTCGGCCTGCCGCGTCTCCACGGTGTGCTTGACCTTGCGCACCATCAACAGCTCGCGGAAGAGTTCGACCGCGTACTCGGCTGAGCCCAAGGCGGCGGCAGGGGCCACCATATTCAGCAGCGCGCCCATGGGGGTGTGGATCAGCGGATCCTGATGGAGTTCGCTGCCCGGATTGGCCTCGGCTGCCAGGAGTTCCCAGTCCAGCGCTCGATGCTCCGGGACGAACAGATTCCGGGCCAGGATGTCGTTGCTCCCGGTTCCCCTCAGCCCGGCGGTGTGCCACACATCGAGAACCTCGACGTCGGCCAGGGGCACCAGGCACTGCAAGCGCACCGCGCCGTGCTGCGCCGCGAGCAGCGCCCACTCGGAGTGCATCACCCCGGAGGCGAAGGTCCACCGGCCCGAGATGGAGTAGCCTCCCGGCACCTTCTCCGCCACCCCGGCCGGCGCGCCGGTGGCGGCTGCAAGCGGTGCCGGACCGTTCGCAAAGACTTCGTCCTGCGCTTCCCGGGGCCAGCGTGCGAGCATCCAGACATGCTCGACCAGATGGCCCACGCTCCATGCCGTGGAGGCGCACCCCCTCGCAAGCCGGCGCACGACGTCGACGTAGGTCTCCAGTCCCATGCCGAATCCCCCGGCAGCCTTCGGGGAGAGCATGTGGAAGATTTCGGCCGACCGCAGTTCCGCCATGGTGGAGTCGGGTATGCGGCGAAGCTGCTCTGTTTCCGCGGCCCGCTCGCGCAGGCCGGGAATGAGTCCCTGAGCGCGGGCCAGCATCTCATCATGGGTAGGGACGACGACGGGCACCGCGGCAGCGGGCCGGGCGGCAGTCCCGGCGAGGATGCTGCTGCGCGGCTCATCACGGCCGGGGCCGGCGTCGGGCGGGAGCTGGAGCGTGTGGGAGGTGTGGTCGCGTTTGGCGGTCAGGTACCGGAGGTTGGCCGGGGACACGTGGACGCCGGTGGCGATCTGCGTGGAAACGTCGACGCCGAGGACGGTCAGCTGGGCTGCCTTGTCCGGGTTGTTGCTGAGCAGGCGGACCGTCCCGGCGCCCAGGGCGCCGAGCATCTGCGCCGCGGCCGTGTAGTCCCGCTCGTCCTCGCCGTGTCCGAGAGCGAGGTTGGCCTCGTAAGTGTCCAGTCCGCCGTCCTGCAGGGCGTAGGCATCGAGCTTGGAATACAGGCCGATGCCGCGGCCTTCCTGGCGGAGGTAGAGCAGGAACCCGCCGGCGGCCGCGATCCGCTCCACAGCCTCCCGCAACTGCGGACCGCAGTCACACCGCTGGCTCCCGAACACATCCCCGGTGAGGCATTCGCTGTGCAGCCGCACCAGGGGTCCCGAGCCGCCGCGCGCCGCGTCCAGCAGGGCCTGCTCCCAGTCGCCGAGGGCGAGGAGCAGGTGTTCCTTTCCATCGGTGAGTCCGCTGAAGGTCAGCACCTCGGCGTCGGCGGTGAACCCGTCCGCGAACCGCAGAGGCACGGAGACCCGGCTGCGCACGGCGGCCGCTGGAGCGGGTGCGGCTTGTTCGATGGTCTCTGACACAAGGGTCATCTCAGGTCCTCAGGCATTCGGCAGGAAGGTGCAGGCGTTGCGCCGGAGCGGGACCGACCGGCCAGACGACGTGCGGTCCGCGGCATTCCCGGCAGAACTTTACTTGAAACTTAAAGTTATAGGGAGGGGCGGCCGACGATGCAAGCGATGACCCCGTGTGACGGGTCCGGCGGAAGCATCGGCGCGTGCCCGCACGGATGACGCGGCGGCGGGTGCCATCATGATGGCGTGACTATCGCAAAAACCATCGTGCTGTTCATCCTGGCCGCGGCGGCCGAAATCGGTGGGGCGTGGCTCGTGTGGCAGTCCGTCCGCGAAGGCCGGGACTGGTGGTGGGCCGGTCTGGGTGTCGTGGCGCTGGGCATCTACGGCTTCGTGGCCACGCTGCAGCCCGACCCGCACTTCGGGCGCATCCTCGCGGCGTACGGTGGCGTGTTCGTGGCCGGTTCCCTGGCCTGGGGCATGATCTTCGACGGCTTCCGGCCGGACCGGTGGGACATCCTGGGTTCGGCGGTGTGCCTGTTCGGGGTCGCCGTCATCATGTTCGCGCCCCGCGACGCGGGATAGCGCGGATCGGGCGCCGCGGTGGCTTTCACAGCCTCTACCAAGGGAAAAAGGCGCCCGGTTCCCATGTGAGGAGCCCAGGATGAGGGGATGAGGGCATGGAGAAAAACATTAGTTCCCGGGCTGGCGGCCGCTGCCGCGTTTCTCTTGGTGGCCGCCGGCGCGGCCGGAATCGACGAAATGGCCAACGCCAAAATACCGGGGCGGCCCACACGGACCAATCAGGCAGCGAACGTGAACAGCGGGCCGGGGATTGAACATCTCCTTCTGGCGGGCCTGAACCATGGCAAACTTCCCGGCGGTTTTCCCAGCGATGAACCCCGGGAAGAAAAGTACGACGAAAACTATCTGGAAACACTCCACGTCCAGCCACGCCCGCCGGCCTGAGAACACCGGACCACCAGCGAGACAGTGCGGGACCCCGGAGCCTCCGCCCTACCGGCCGACTGTGCGCTCGAGTACCTGGCCGAGGATGCGCGCGCCTTCCCGGAAGGCGCCCGGATTGGGGCCGGCGTAGTTGAGCCGGATGAATGGTCCGGCCGGTTCGGCCGGGAACCACTCGGTCCCGGCGGCGATGATGACCCCGGCAGCTTCGCAGTCACGGACGAGCTGATCGACATCGGTCCCGTCGGGCAGGCGGGCCCACAGGTTCAGCCCGCCCCTGGGCACGTGCTCAACGTGGGCCAGCGGGGCATGCTCCCGCAGGCTGCCGACCAGCAGGTCCCGGCGGTCCTGGAGCTGGTGGCGCAGGCCGCGCAGGTGGGTCTGCCACGCCGGGTGCGTCACGACGTCGAGGGCGGCCGCCTGGAGCACGCCGCTGACGTACATCGATTCGGCACCCCGGTCGGCCAGAATGCGGTCGCGCGCGGGGCCGCGGGCGATCACCGCAGCGACGCGGATGCCCGGGGACACGCTCTTGGTCAGCGAGCGCAGGTAGACGACATGGCCGGAATCGTCCCGGGCGGCCAGGGGTGCGGCGTCGGTGGTGATGCCGAAATCATGTGCCCAATCGTCCTCGACGAGGAACGCGCCGTGGGCGCGCACTGCCTCCAGCACCTGCTCCCCTACGCGCGTGGCCCATTGCGCACCGGTGGGATTGGCATAGTTCGGCTGCGCATAGAACACCCGCGCACTGGTCTCGGCAAAGGCTCGGGCCAACTCCTCCGGGTCGGGGCCCTCGGGGCCGCTCGGCACGGGAACCACCCGGACGCCGGCCTGCGTTGCGGCCAGGATGGCTCCCCAGTACGTCGGGGATTCCACCAGCAGCGGCTGTCCCCTGCCGACCAGCGCCCGGAACACGGAACTGAGCCCGCTCTGGCTGCCGGGGAGCACGATCACATCGCTGGGCGTCGGCGGCGTGACACCGGCCGGCGTTGAGGCCCGGAGTTCGTGTGCGAACCAGGACTGCAGTTCGGGCAGGCCCGCGGCGGGTGGGCGGGAAAGGGCGGCGTCCCCCCGGGCTGCCCGGGTCAGGGCCGCCCGCACCAGACGCTCGGGCAGGAGTTCGCGGTCCGGGTAGCCGGAGTGGAAGGCGATGACATCGTTCGGCGCGCTGCGCATCGCCGCGGAGACGGGACGGAGCGGCGCCCGTGGTGAGCCCAGTGCGGCCGTCTGCCAGCCGTAGTCCGCAGGCCGGGCCGTCCGGACGGCCCGCACAAAGGTTCCGACGCCGGGTCGGCTTTCGATCAGGCCCTGTGCGGCAAGCGTGCGGAGCACCTTCTGCACGGTGACGGGGCTGGCCTGGTACTCGGCGACCAGGGACCGCGTCGAGGGCAGCCTGGCGCCGGGCGCGGCACCGGCAATCCACTCCCGGAGGCGTTCGGTGATTTTCGAGGTGCTATCGTTGGATATGATAGACAACAGTAGCGCTACTGAGATATTTGGCCAACCGTTATCGTCCCGGCCGGCCACCGGACTGTGGTGGGGACTGCTCGGCGTCGCCGCCTTTTCCTTCACGGTTCCGTTCACGCGCGTGGCCGTTGCCGGGCTGTCGCCGTTGTTCATCGGATCGGGGCGGGCCGTCGTCGCGGCCGTTCTCGCCGCGTGCGCCCTCGCGTTGACGCGCCAGCGGGCGCCCCGCGGGTCCCAGTGGGCGCGAGTTGCCGTGGTCGCCGGCGGCGTGGTTGCGGGCTTCCCGCTGCTGACGTCCTTCGCCCTCACCTCGGTTCCTGCCAGCCACGGCGCTGTCGTTATCGCGCTACTCCCCGCGGCGACCGCAACGATGGCAGTGCTTCGCGGCCACGAACGCCCTCCCGTCATCTTCTGGGTCATCACCGGCGTCGGCGCGGTTGCGGCCATCGTGTTCGCCTCCGCTCAATCCGGCGGCATCGGGCAGCTGCATCTGGCGGACCTGCTTCTTTTCGGCGCCGTGGTGTGCGCTGCAATCGGCTACGCCGAAGGCGGCAAGCTGGCCCGCGAACTCGGGGCCTGGCAGACAGTGTCCTGGGCGCTCGTGCTTGCCTCTCCGCTCATGGTGTGCCTGGCGGCGCTCTCCATCGCCGGGCAACCACCCGCCGGCACCCCCGCGCAGTGGGCGGCCTTCGCCTACCTTGGGATCGTGAGCATGTTCCTTGGCTTCTTCGCCTGGTACCACGGCCTGGCCATCGGCCCCATGGCGCAAGTCAGCCAGATCCAATTGGTCCAGCCGGTGTTGAGCATTTGCTGGGCCGGGATCATACTGGGCGAGAACCTGAGCTGGACCACCATCATCGGCGGGGCCGCGGTGATACTCTGCGCCGGGCTGGCGGTCCGTTCCCGGCCCGGCAGCCCGAGGGCGAAAGCGAGTACCAGTATGGATGCGACAGCAGGTGCGCCGGCTTCGGCAACCGAAACGGCTACAGCGACACCGACGGCTACAGCGACGGCTGCTGCGACGGCGAAGACAGGCCCCTGACCGGCAGCCGTCTCCGGCCCCTCGAGCGCACCCCGCACCGCACTCCGCACACCCGGCCCGCGCGCCCCGCCCCGCGTCCGATCCCCGACCCCAGGCCCCCGATCCGAAGGGAAACCTCCGTGTACATCCCCGCACATTTCGCCGCCAGCTCCGATTCAGTCCAGCACCTGCTCACCCGCGCGGCCGCGGCCAACCTGATCACTTCCACGGCGAACGGCATGCTCGCCACGTTGTTGCCCTTTGTCTATGACCCGGCGGCCGGTGAGCACGGTGCGCTGCACGGACACCTCGCCAGGAATAACCCCCAATGGTCCGAACCCGCCCTCGGCGAATCGCTCTTCATCATCCAGGGCGCGGACGCCTACATCTCACCGACGTGGTACGCGTCCAAGGCAGAACACGGACGCGTCGTTCCGACCTGGAACTACTCCACAGCCCACGTCTACGGCACCCTCGTCATCCACGACGATCCTGCCTGGCTAGCCCGCCACGTCCGGCGGCTGAGCGACCACAACGAAGCCGGCTCAGCGCGGCCCTGGACCGTGGACGACGCCCCCGAGCGCTACATTGCCGGCCAGCTGCGCGCGATCGTCGGCGTCGAACTCCTCATTACCCGGATCGAGGCGAAGCACAAGCTCAGCCAGAACCGGCCCGACGCCGATATTGACGGCGTCGTCGCGGGGCTGCGGGCGCGCGGAGACATGCAAAGCGCCGCGGACGTCGCGGCGGCCCGCGAGGCCCGCAACGACGCGCCATGCCCCCGCTCCGACGGAGCCCCTGCCTGATCCGGGACCGGGCGGGAGGTGCTGCCTGCCGCCCTGGTTCTACCCCTGGCGAAGCCCGAGGGTGTTGCCGTCAGGATCATGGAACCACGCAGCCCTCGCGGGGCCGAGCTGGGCGATGTGGTCCGTCGTCACCAGAGGGCCTTCGGTGTAGTCCAGGAATTCCACGCCCTTGGCATCCAGGTCCTGGACCACGGCCTCGATATCTTGCACCTCGAAATGGGCCAGGGTGTGCTCCGTCGTGACGGGCGGCCGCTTGAAGATCGAGATCTCGCTGGCGGCTCCGCAACGGAACCGGACTCCGGCAGGGGTCTCCCACAGGAATGTCAGGCCGAGGATATCGCCGTAGAACGACTTGGCCCTCGCCAGGTCCGTGACCGGAATCGTGGCTACATCCATCGTGGCAGTGATCATCAGAACCTCCTCGTCAGACCCGTCCGATCGGTGCGACCTGTCTGTCACACCGCGCGCCTGAAGCGGCGAATGGGTCCTGGTGCTTATCTACGGATCCTCCCACCATTCACCGGCGACGGGACAGGGCCTTCGTACCCGCCGCACCCGGGCGGCGCCGAGGATGCCTCCGCACACTATGAGAAACCGGGCCGGTGCCTCCGACGTAGCCGTTTCGCTGCGTTTTCCGTTAGCCGCCACGCACAAAGTCCGGCGCTACGCGGATCCCCGTGGCGCCGGACCTTTTCGACGTCATGCGTCCGTTTCCGTAGCGGAATCCGCTGACGACGGCGCATTAGCGGCACTTTCGCACCGGCCAGAACCGCGGCCACAGCGCAGTCGGGCTGCTTCCCGGGTGTTCGGGCCTATGATCCGGTAGCCGTGCCACGGTCCCGCATCAACTGATGGCCAAGTTTCAGAACCCGGAGGGACAGGTCCTCCGGCTCCAGACTTGCTACAGCCGGGGAACCTGAAGGACCCGGCTCTTCCGGGACCCGCGGCCCGCCCTCAGCACGGTGCACGTCCGAAGACCTCGCTCCCGGGCTGCTGCGCAGAACCGCCGCCCACACCGCTTCCACAGTCGCGACGGCTTGAGTGGCACCCGTCGGTCCGGAGACCAGCCAGCCCCCGCTGGTGGCAGCCACCTTCGAGGCCCCGGGCCAGGATCGGCAGACGCTGTTGATGGTTTGGGCGACAATCAGGTGTTGCCGCATCGTTCTGATTTGCCCCAGCACTGGATCGCTCACGACACTTCGTCCGCACGCACCGCACATGTGAGTGTCCTTCCTACGGCATGACGTCGCCGGAATTTGGCCCCAGCGTCTGGCCGACATACAGGTTGCCGCCAGGATCGCTGGCGAGAAGCAGTGCCGTCGGGGCGACCTCGGCCGGCAGGCCGAAGCGCAGCAGCGGCAGTCCGGCACGTTTGGCCGCTTTCCAGTCCTCGGAGATGCCGTCTACCAGGGGCGTCTCGATGGGCCCCGGGGCGATGCTGTTGACCAGTACATTGTCGCCGGCGGTTTCCAGGGCCAGGGCCTTGGTCAGGCCTACGACGCCGGCCTTGGCGGCGCTGTAGTGGCTGAGCCCGGTGCCGCCCTTGATGGCCAGCTGGGAGGCGATGTTGATGATGCGGCCCCACTTCTGCTCCCTCATTTCCCGCACCACCTCTCGGCAACATAGGAAGACGCCCGTCAGGTCAACACCAATCGTCTCGTTCCACATGGCAAGGGTCATATCCTCCAGCGGCGATTCGGTGAGCAGTCCCGCGCTGTTCACGAGAATATCGATGCCGCCGAGCTGGGCCCGCGCGGCGGCGAAGGCAGCCCTCACGCTCGCTTCATCCGAGACGTCGACGGCGATGGTTCCGGCCACGCCCGACCGGTCCAGTATGGCCACTCTGTCGCCGTTGGCGGTGAAGGCTTCGGCGATGGCTTTGCCGATCCCGCTGGCTCCGCCCGTGACCACCACGGCGCGGCCCTCCGTGTGACGAGAGGCGTCAGGGTTGTTCATTCTTGTCCTTCCAGGGCTTTTCAGGCACGCATCTTAATGGTGAGACCGCCGTCGACTATCAGCGATTGACCTGTGACATAGACGGCGTCATCGGAGGTCAGGAAGCCGATCACGCTGGCAACCTCCTCGGGCCGTCCGACCCGGCCCCAGGGGATTTCCAGCCCGGCGCGTTGCAGTCCGTCGGGCCCGAGGGAGTTCACGGGGTCCAGGGACTGGGGCGTCTCGATGAGTCCGGGGATAACGGCGTTGGCACGGATGCCGCGCGGTCCCAGTTCAGCGGCCACGCTGCGGATCAGCCCGAGCACGCCGGCCTTGGCGGCGGCGTAGTGGGCATGTTCCTCCCACCCGTAGACGCCTCCGGCAATTGAGGACACGGCAACCATGGCCCCGCCGTCGGTCATCCTTGCGGACCCGGCGCGCAGGGTCCGGAGCACACCGGTGAGATCGACGTCGAGCATGTCGCCCCAGCGCTCATCGGTCATCTCGCCCAAGGGCGAGTTACGCAGGATTCCCGCGTTGGCCACCGCGTAGTCCAAACGGCCGTACTCTTCGAGGGCGCGTTCAGCGAACGCATCGACGGACAGTGTGCTGCGGACATCGACTTCATGGATGACCCCTTGGCCGTCTGCGTCCTTGACCAGGCGGAGGGTTTCTTCCGGGTCGTGGGGATCTCCGGGAAAGGTACCGATCACCGAACGCACGCCGCGGTGGGCGTAATGGACCGCGAGGGCCCGTCCAATGCCGCTGGCCGCTCCGGTGATCACGGCCACCTTTGTCTCCGGTGTCATGCTGCGCCCTCCTGAGGGTGATCCTCGAGCAGGGCCTCTACCGGCGGCTTGGCGGCGATCATCAGGAGGCCGGAGAACAACGTTCCGGCCGCGCCGACCCACAGCGCTGCAGCGCCGGTTCCGGCGCTGGCTGCCGCTACCGTGAACAGCGCGCCGCCGAGAATGGTGCCGGGCTGGCTCATTGCGCCGATGAAGGCTGTGCCGGTAGCCCGGCAGCTGACGGGGTAGCACTCGGCCATGAAGTACTGGATAGCGGCGTACGGTCCGACCAGGAAGAACAGACCGGCGCCGTAGGTGAGGATGATCATGAAGGGGCTCGTGGCGATGGGGCTGAGCATGATGGTGAAGCAGATGCCGGAGAGAATCCAGCCGCCGATGATGGTGCGCTTGCGGCCTATTTTGTCACCGATCCATCCGTGGAAAACGTAGCCAAAGTACGCCAGCATGTTGATGACGATCAGCATCCAGAAGGCGTCCGAGAGTTCCACACCCTTGGCGTTCTTCAGGACGGAGCTGCCGAGGATGCTGAAGATCAGGATGCCGAAGAAGTTGAAAATCCAGGCCAGCGAGAAGACGATTGTGTTCCGGCGCAGGTGCGGCTCCCAGATGCGCTTGAGCGGGGCCGCGGAGGAGTGCTCGACGCCGAATGCGTGGGCCAGGGCGTGTGCATCCTCGGTCTTGCCGTCCTTCTCGAGTTGGGTCAGCTTGTGGTGCAGTTCGAACTGCGGCGTTTCCTTGAGTTTCTTGGCAATGAGCCACACGATGATTGCTGCCGGAACGGTCGCCATCAGGTACAGGGCGCGCCAGCCCAGGGACGGAAGGAAGACGAGGGCGAGGGCGCTGGCGAGTAGGAAGCCCAGCGGCCAGCCGCCCTGGATGAAGGAGTAGTGGAAGCCGGGGCGCTTGCGCTTGTCCGCGACTTCGGTGACCTGGTAGACCTCGTTCATGTAGGTCGCGTTGACGGCCTGCTCGGAGAATCCGAGCCCACCGAAGGAACGGACCAGAATCAACAGGCCGTTGCTGAGGAACGGGATTCCGGTCGGGATCAGGGCTGTCAGGCCGGAGATAACGGCGGTTCCGCCGACAGTGGTCATCATGCCCTTGCGGCGGCCGAGCCGGTCAATGACGGGGCCGATTCCGAAGCAGACGATCGCGGTGCCGACGGCAATCCAGGTGTTGATTGCGTAGGCTTCGGTGGCGGTCCAGCCGAAATCCTGCTGCATGGCCGGCAGGAGGGTGCCGAAAAGTCCGAAGTCGAACACGGCGACGGTCCAGGCACACAGCGCCAGCACGGTGGCGATGGTTGTGTGGTGCTTCGAGAAGACCGGGAAGCGGCGCTTTTCGTCCGGTGCGGGTTGCGTTAGATCGACGGCGGGCTGCTGGATGGTCATTACTGGTTTTCCTTTCGGGGGCTGCGGGCGAGGAAGGAGTCCGCGATCTGGTCGAACGTCAGCCAGCTGACGCCTTCGTGGGAGTTGATGTGTTCGATGAGGCGCTCAAGCATGAGCAGCACCTGAGGGCGGCCCGAGACATCCGGATGGATGGTCATGGTGAAGGAGGCCTGGTCCATTTCCCGATACACCCAGTCGAACTGGTCGCGCCACATTTGTTCGATGTCCCGGGGACTGACGAAGCCGTGGGAGTTCGGGGACGCCTTGATGAACATCATGGGAGGGAGGTCGTCCAGGTACCAGTTGGCGGGAATCTCGACGAGATCGGTCTCTTTGCCCCGGACAAGTGGCTCCATCCAGGTCTCCGCGGCCTTGGTGTAGTCGATCTTCTTCCAGCTGTCACCAACACGCACGTAGTAAGGCTCGAAGTCGCGGTGCATCAGGGAGTGGTCGTACTTGATCCCGCGTTCGAGGAGTATCTCGTTGGTGACCGGGGAAAACTCCCACCAGGGAGCGACGTAGCCTGTGGGGCGGCGGCCGGACACTTTTTCGATGAGTTCGATCGACCGGTCCAGGATGGCCGTTTCCTGCTCGCGGGTCATCGCGATGGGATTTTCATGCGAGTACCCGTGCACACCGATTTCGTGCCCCGCGTCCACGATCATCCGGGTCAGGTCCGGGAACGTCTCGATCGAGTGGCCGGGCACGAACCACGTTGCGGGCAGTCCGTACTTCTCGAAAAGACGGATCAGGCGCGGGCCGCCGACCTCGCCGCTGAACAGACCGCGGGAGATATCGCAGGGCGAGTCCTCGCCCCCATAGGAACCGAGCATGCCGGCCACGGCGTCCACGTCGACGCCGAATGCGACTTGGATGTCCTTAGTCATGAGATCAACCTTTCACTGCGCTTTTTTGAGGTTTGTTGGTGGGGTTTGGATTCGGGGCGGGAACTAGTCAGGAAGCGTGCCCCGGTGGGCGAACGCTTCCGCTATGCGGGCCATGGGAGTATCAAGCCGGAGCAGAAGGCTCAGCAGGACCAGCGATTGGGAAGGCCTGAGCAGCCCGGAGGGAATGGCGCCGGCCGCGCGCAGGTCTTCACCGCCGCCGTCGCCGTATCGGGGGACGACGGCGCCGGCGTCCACACGCGTGCTCGTCACAACCACGACGCCGGCCGCCGTGGCATCAGCCACGTCCCGGCACAATTCGCGGTTGGCGTTGCCTGTTCCTGTTCCCTGGAGCACAAGCCCCGCCGCCCCGGCATGGAGGCTGGCCCGCAAGAGAGTGGAATCCGCTCCGGGGTAGGCGGCAATCAAGTCCACGCGCGGCGACCCGGCGTCCTGGCCCGGCAACGGCAATGGCGCAAGCCCGTGCAGCGCACCGCGCATCGTTCGGTGCATCGTGACGTCGCCCGAGTCTGACACCGACCCTGCCGTTCCGAAGTCCGGGTTGGCGAAGGCATCGAGCCGCGTTGTGTGGCTCTTCCGGACGCCGGCCGCAGGAAAGATGGTTCCGGCGAAAGCCAGCAGCACGCCGCTTCCGCGCGCCTGCGGGGAACCGGCGACGGCGATGGCGCGGGACAGATTGCCTGGACCGTCCGGAGCCTCGGCGTCGGCCGCCTGCTGGGCGCCGGTGAACACGACCGGGCGGGGATCGTCGTGGATGAGGTCTACGAGATAAGCGGTCTCCTCCATCGTGTCCGTACCGTGGGTCACCACGACGCCGAGAACCTGCGGATCGGCCAGGGCTTGCCGGATCCTGACGCAGATGGCGATCATGTCGTCGACTGTCAGCAGGTATGAACCCTTCCGAAAAACATCGACCACGCGGACCGGATGGGCGGCCGGCACCCCCAAGCTGGCGAACACCTGCTCCCCTGTGTCGGACGCCACGGCGGCCCCCCCGGCACCGGACGCACGGGAGGAGATGGTTCCTCCCGTGGCCAGCAACACCACATGGGGGCCAACCAAATCTGCGACTGTCATTTCCGCTCCGTTTGTCCTGCATCTGCTGCCAGCAGACGCCTACCCAATCGATTGGGTTATGGGATAAAGATTATCTTTGCGACGTTTCCTGCTGACGCCTCCGACTATTTCGAGGGCGTAAATACTTCGCCGACTGGCACCGGAACCCTTACTACCCAATCGATTGGGTTAGGGCGGTAAACTGACTATAGAATGTGGGGTGCGCCACGTCAAGGGCTCCCGAATCAGAGCCTGCCACTTTATCGGGCAGTCTTGGTGGTGACGTCTTTTTGAGCTGAGGCAGGGAATCGCATGGAAGAAACCACGGCCGGAGACCGCACGGTCACACTTAAGGATCTCGCGAGCGAGCTCGGCATCCATCCGTCGACCGTGTCCCGGATCCTTCACTCGGGCTCCGAAGTCGCCCGGGGGGCAGCTTCCGTGGCGACGGCCGAACGCGTCCGCGCGCTGGCGCGGAAACGGGGGTACTCCCCCGACCCGCAGGCCGCCGGCCTGCGGACGCGGCGCACCCGCCTCATGGGAGTGATCGTGCCCCGGCTTTCGGACCTTGTTCTGGCGATCATGTACGAGGGCATTGACGAGGCAGCAGCGGAGCTGGGCTATTCGACGTTCGTCATGAACTCCCGGGACGACCCGGAGGAACAACGACGGAAGACGGACACCATGCTGGCCCGGCGCGTGGACGGGCTGATCATCGGCGACGCCCATCTGGACAACGGCCTGTTGCGGGAGTTGACAGCCCGAAAAGTGCCGTTCGTGCTCATGAACCGCCGCGTCCCGGGCTACCCGTCCGCCACCTGCGACGACGTCCTGGGCGGCGAGCTTGTGGCCGACCACCTATGGAGCAAGGGGCATCGGAACGTCGCAGTGATCGCCGGCGAGCCGTACGCCAGCACGGCCGTTGACCGGACAGCCGGGTTCGTGGACCGATGGCGGTCCCTGGGCGGAAACATCCCTGCCGAGGCAGTGGTGTGGTCCCGGTTCGATACCGCCGGCGGACGGGAAGCGGCGGAGGAAATCCTGACTCACTGCACCCCCCGACCGACGGCGCTGTTCGCCGTCAATGACTTCGCGGCCATCGGCGCCATGGGAGCCCTGCGGTCCCATGGCCTCACTGTTGGCCGCGACGTGGCGGTGGTTGGTTTTAATGACACTTCGCTGGCCGCAGAGCTTCCGATTCCGCTGTCCTCGGTCCGTTCGCCGATGCTGGAGATCGGGCGGACAGCAGTGCAGCTCCTCAAGCGCGTGCTGGACGGCGAAATTGTCGAACCGGTCAGGCTGGAACCGGACCTCTGCGTGCGGGAAAGCAGCGCCTGAGGCAGCGCAAATTGAGAAGGCCAGGGAACCTCTACTCAGTGAATCGGAAGGGCCGGATCGGCGTCGCCGGGTCCGTCAATGCACCGGCCGGCAGGCGTCTAAGCCAGCCAGCGAGCGCGACTTCCCGGCGTGATTTCCTCAGTGGGATGCCGCGACGATTCCCAAGGCGAGCATGCAAGTGGCGCGGACTTCGCCGTCAGACAGATCCAGTTTGAGGAGCTCTTCGATTTTCCGCAGCCTGTAGCTGAGCGTGTTTCGGTGGATGAAGAGCTCCTCGCAGATTTTCAAGGAATTCCCGCTGTGGCGCAGATAAGCGTCGAACGTCTCCCGCAAGGCGCTGCCGCCGTCCGAGGCCAACGGGGCCAACAGCCGCTGGCACATTGCCACAAGGCCCGGGCTGGGCAACCCCCGCACAATGCCGGCGAGATCGGCCAGCGGCGCCTGGTGCACGCCGGCCGGCCCAACGCTACGGCGGGCAAGCTGCAGCGCCAGCGGCAATTCGCCGAGGCTCAGTGATTCGGAGACGACGACGGACAGTTCCGGGGCGTCCGTAAAGAACCCCCGCGTGGCATCCAGCAGGTCGGCCGCTCCGTGCCTGTGCTGCAACAGAAGAGTCGTGAGCCCGGCTTCCTCCATGAACCTCACCGTGCTGAAACCGGCCTGCAGCCCCGCGCGTGCGCGCCAGGCGATGGCACGCAACTTTGCGGGTGCCACTTCTTCCGAACTGCCGATGAGCACCGCGCCCCAGTCGCCGTCAGGATCAAACCCGGATTCGAGGGCGTAGCGGCGCAACGGCGCCGACGGCTCACCGCGGTCCTCATAGAGGGCCTCCATAAAGCGTGCGGCCTCCTGGGAATGGAGGGGCGAATGCGACCCGAGGGTGTAGCTCAGCTGCATGGCGATGACCGCGGCCACGGGGCCAAGAATGGGCTGCAGCACGATGTTGCTCCCGATCCCCTCGATGGAGAGCCGGAATTGCTCGGATTCGCCGCTGGGGAGGCGCAGCGCGGTTCGCGTGGGTCCGCCGTGAGCCGCGCCCGCGGAGACAAGCTCGAATGAATTGTGGTCGATCACGGCCACCCTTGCGCTGACGGCGTCCGCCACCCGCTCCAGAACCTCGGCCAGGGAATGCCCGTCGGCCGCCAGCCGGGTGCATTCATCGGCCAGCTCCCAGCCCTTTCGCAACTCCTCGTAGCGCTCGGCGGCGATGGCCTGCTCTACATGGCGCATGATCAGCACGAAGGGCACTTCCGCGGGGAGCTCCAGCAGCGGCAGGCCGTGCGCCTCGCAGGCCTGGATCAGACCGGGCGGCAGCTCGCGGTGCGCGGCGCCCAGCCCGAAAGCCAGCCCGGAGACCGGTACGGCCACCAGACGTTCCACGTAGGCGTCCCAGATCCTGAAGTCCTTGACGTTCAGGCCCATGCCATTGGTCAGCACAAGGGCATTCACGCTAAGGAAGGGTGAGGGGTCCATGTGCTCGGTGGGGGCGCACCAGGTGATCGGCCGAGCCAGGCGGCCTTCGCCGCCCGTAACGCGAAGGCGGATGTTGAGTTCTGCGTCATCCGCCAAGTCTGAGATACGCAAGAAGGCCTCCAAGTATGGCGGGAGTGGCCCGCTGAACAGTGCAGCAAGCATAATCCACGAGCCGAGATTCAGCGAGCTGCACAATATCGGGAACTCGAAATGCTGAGTAGCGTTGCATCCATGCAAACCACTGTGATCCCCGACACCTCTCCCCACACTCAAGGGCGTGTGCTCTTGAACTCGGATTTGGGTGAAGGCCTCGGCCTCCACGAGTTCGGCAACGACGAAGAACTCATGCGCATCATCGACGTCGCCAACGTCGCCTGCGGCTATCACGCTGGCGATCCGGACGTCATGAACCGGACCGTGGCGCTGGCCGCCGAGCATGGCGTTGCAGTGGGAGCCCACCCGGGCCTGCCTGACATCGTGGGATTCGGACGCCGTCGAATGGTACTGACCCCGGCTGAGGTCGAATCGATCATCCTCTACCAGACCGGAGCCCTGACGGCATTTCTCGGCAAACACGGTCTTGAACTGAACCACATCAAACCCCACGGCGCCCTCTACGGAATGCTGGCCGGCGATGAGGAACTGATGCAGGCCGCCGCTGGAACCGCCGCGCAGTATGGCGTTCCGTTCTTCGGACTCGCGGGAACCGCCCACGAAACCGTGTGCCGGGCCATGGGGGTGGAGTTCGTGCCGGAACTCTATGTTGATCTCAATTACGGTTCGGCCGGCGAACTGCTGATCCAGCGCCGGCCGGCTCCCACCGACCCCGACGCCGCTGCCGAGCGCGTCAGCCGGGCCTTGGCCGGCCGCCCAGTCCTAGCTGTTGACGGCACGGAACTGGACATCCCGTTCCGAAGCATCTGCGTGCACTCCGACGCACCCAATTCCACTGCCGTGGCCAGCGCCGTGCGTGCGGTCCTGGGTTAGAGCCGATTAATCCAACAATCTGAAAGCGAGCACCCCATGGCAAACATTGTTTCCCCCCTACCCGGAGTCTTTTACCGCAAGCCCGGCCCCGGCAAGCCGCCTTTCGCCAACGAGGGCGACACCATCGAAGTCGGCCAGACCGTAGGCATCATCGAAATCATGAAGCAGTTCACCGAAATCCAGTCCGATGTGGCCGGGACCCTCGAATCCTTCAAGGTCAACGAGGGCGAAATGGTCAATCCCGGCGACACCATTATCGTCATCCGAGAAGGCTAGTGATGAAGAAACTGCTCATCGCCAACCGCGGCGAAATTGCCGTGCGGATTGCCCGCACGGCCCGTGAAATGGGCATCGAGACGCTCTTAGTGGCCAGCGAGCCCGACGCCGATTCCCTGGCCGCGCGCACAGCCGACAACTTTGTCGTGGTGGGGCCGGCCCCTGCCCCCGCCAGCTACCTGAACCAGGACGCCGTGATCGCCGCAGCGGTGGATAACGGCTGCGACGCCGTCCACCCTGGCTACGGCTTCCTCTCCGAAAACGCCGCGTTTGCGCGGAAAGTCGCAGCAGCGGGACTCACCTGGGTGGGTCCTGACGCCGACGCGATCGAGATGATGGGCAACAAGTCCCTGGCCAGGGAATCCGCCCGCAAGGCAGGCGTTCCAATCCTCCGCGGCTCCGACGGGCCGCTCGACCCCGACGCCGACGCCCTGGAAGAGGCCCGCGGCATTGGTTACCCGCTGATGGTCAAGGCCTCCGCTGGCGGCGGGGGCCGGGGCATCCGCTTTGTGCACAACGAGGGCGAACTACTGGAGACCATAGAGATGGCGCGCGGCGAAGCGGCGTCGGCCTTCGGAGATCCGACCGTCTACCTGGAGCGCTTTGTGCAGCACGCCCGGCACGTGGAGGTACAGGTCCTGGGCGACGGAACCAACTTCATCCATCTCGGCGACCGCGACTGCTCCATGCAGCGGCGCTCCCAAAAAGTCATTGAGGAAGCCCCGGCGCCGGACCTCCCGGACGGCGTCCGCCGGACCATCAGGGAATCTTCCGTGGAACTCGCCCGAGAATGCGGCTACAGCGGCGCCGGAACGGTCGAATTCCTCTACGACCCCGTCGGCCACGAGGCCGCGTTTATTGAAATGAACACACGCATCCAGGTGGAGCATCCCATCACCGAGGAAATCACCGGCGTCGACTTGATCCGTGAACAGTTGCTCATTGCCTCCACCGGATCGATGTCAGTCCGGCAGGAGGACATTCATTTTAGCGGCCACGCCATCGAGTGCCGCATCAACGCCGAGGACCCGCACAACAACTTCTTCCCCAGCCCGGGCCTCATCACGGCCTTGGAATGGCCTGCAGGCGACGGGATCCGGATTGACGCCGGCGTGGAGGCAGGATCGACGGTCAGCCCGTACTACGATTCCATGCTCGCCAAGCTCATTGTCCACAAGGACACCCGCGAAGCCGCCATCGAAGGGGCGCTGGAGGCGCTATACAGGACCCGGATCGAAGGGGTCAAGACAACCATCCCCGTGCTCAAGAAGCTGCTGGACCGGCTCGAATTCGCCGCCGTCAAGCACCACTCGAAGTTCATAGAAACCGTCGACAATCTGATGGAGGCACCATGAGTAGCCCTGCACCCGCAGTGTTGGAGGCCCGATACACCTGGGGCGGAGACGAGTTCCTCTTCGTTGAAGTCTCGGAGTCGATGAGCCTGGCCGCCAATTTCAGGGTGATGTCCATCGCCGAGAAGCTTTCGGCGATGGAGTTGCCCGGCATCGTGGATATATGCCCTGCCAACGCCTCGCTGCTGGTGAGATTCGATCCCGACGTTCTGCCGCCGTCGACCCTTGAAGAGACCGTACGGACCATTGAAGGGGACCTGGCGCACCATCAGCAGCAGGCACTCGAAACCCGAATCATCGAGGTTCCTGTCTGGTATGGCGATCCGTTCACAGCCGAAGTGGCGGCGCGATTCCGTGAAGGTTTCCATCAGGAGCCCGGCGGCACCGACATTGACTACGCAGCCAAGGTCAACAACCTCAAGGATGCCGCCGAATTCATCCAGCGCCACCACGAGCAGCCGTGGCTGGTCTCCATGGTCGGATTTGTCGCCGGCCTGCCGTTCCTCTTCCAACTGGTTGAGCGCGAGAAACAATTGGAAGTCCCCAAGTACCTGAGCCCCCGCACGGATACACCAGCATTGACTGTGGGGCACGGTGGCTGCTTCGGCTGCATCTACTCAGTGCGGGGCGCGGGCGGGTACCAGATGTTCGGAGTCGCTGCCGCGCCGATTTTCGACCCCACCCAGTCCCTGGCCGACTTCAAGGACTTCATGGTGTTTTTCCGGCCGGGCGACATCGTGAAGTTCAAGCCCGTCACCGAGGCCGAATACAACGGCATCCAGGCCGAAATCGCCGCAGGGACGTTCCACTACCGGCAGGCGCCCGTGACATTTGATCTGTCCAAGGCGCTGGCGAATCCCGAAGGCTACAACCAGGAACTCATGGAGGCCCTCAATGGCGTTTGACATCAAGACCCCGGGGCTGGCCACCACGGTCCAGGACCAGGGGCGCACCGGCCACTACAACGTGGGCATCCCGCAGAGCGGTTCGCTGGACCAATACTCTGCCGAACTCGGTAATGCCTTGGTGGGCAACACCGCCAAGGAGGCCGTCCTCGAATGCACGTACCTGGGCCCGGCCCTAACCACCGACCAGGATGCCGTCGTCGCGGTCACCGGGGCCCCGGTCGAGGTCAAGGTCAACGGCGAAACCCGGCCGCAGTGGACCCGGCTGCAGCTGAACGCCGGCGACGAACTCAGCTTCGGTGTCATCAAGGGCGGCACCCGCTACTACATCGCGGTCCAGGGCGGCATCGACGTTCCCGAGGTGCTCGGCAGCCGGTCCACCTACAGCTTGGGCGCAATCGGCGGTTTCCACGGGCGCAAACTGGAGGCCGGCGATCAGGTTCCCGTGGGCGCGCCGCTCAACGCCGGGGCCCTGCCCGACTCCGATACTGTTCCGGAGGAATTCCGTCCAGTTTTCGCGAAGGAGCAGGCTGTCCGGATTGTCCTTGGACTCTACGACCACCTCCTCACCGAGGAAGGACTGGACAACCTGCTCAACGGCGAGTGGAAGCTGACTCCAGTGGCCGACCGGATGGGACTGCGGTACTCCGGCCCCGGCGTGAAATGGAAGCAACGCGAACAGCCGTTCGGCGCCGGCTCCGACCCGTCCAACATTGTGGATGCCGGATACGCCGTCGGGTCCATCCAGATCCCCGGCGGCACGCAACCCATCATCCTGCATCGCGATGCCGTCTCCGGGGGCGGCTACGCCATGGTGGGCACCGTGATCAGCGCCGACATGGATTTGGTGGCGCGTGCCGCCCCCGGCACGGCCACCCGATTCGTGGCCGTCAGCCAGGACGAGGCACTCGTAGCCCGCGAGGAACTCGCTGAACTCAAGAAGAACGCGCGGGCAGCCCTCGGCGCCAGTGGCTGATCACCTGGATTTCGCCTGCGGCAGCTGACCACTGCTAGCCCTTTCACCAGTCCAGTGCAGGATCCTGTGCCTTCTCCGGATCCTGCCGGGCCGGCGCCCAGCCAACAATTCCACCCTTGTGCACCCACAGTGCTTGGTCCTTACTGGTAGGAGGAGAGCAGGCCAGCGCCCACCAGGACCGCCAATTTTGAAGGTCCGGTTCCCTGTTAAAGGGCGTGAGCGTCAGGCACTCCAACTCTCGCGTATCTAGGAGGATGGACATGTTCGCTCGCGTCAGCACCTATCAGCCAGGCCCTGACAGCTCGGGGGCACCCACAGAGGACACCGTCAACCGGGTGCTCGCATTGCCGGGGTGCCTTGGCATCTACTACCTGTTGGGGAAGGACAACAAGTCGCTGTCCATCACGCTGTGGGAGGACGAGGAAGCCCTTGCTGGCAGCGCGGAAGCTGCGACCAAAATCCGTTCGGAGACCAGCGCCGAGCAACACATGCAGATCCTTGGCGTCGAGGAATTTGACGTGCTCACACGGCACCTCAAGGACTGACCGGCAGTGCGGGCAGCAGCGGGACCGCGTAGAAGCCCGCGAGCCACCGACGAAAAGATACGTCACCGCCGGGACCACAACGGCGGTCGTGGCGTTAGCCGTGGCAACGTCCGCGAGCGCCGCAATCAGGACTGCGGCGCCAGCGAGGACCGGCGGAAGTCGGTACTCCACACGCCCATGCCCTGCCCGTCCCCGTCCGTGACGACGTATTCGGGCCAGCGATCAAACGCCGAGCAGGGATGGGATATCCCGAAATCCACAGTATCCGTGACCTCCAGACCGGTCACGCCGGTAAGGACCGCGTGGTGGTCGAAAAGATTTCGCACCGCTGCGGTTGCGCCGGTCTTCGTCGCACCGTCAGCCGCTCGGGCCGACAAGAAGCTCGGCAGTCCGGCGTCGTACGGAAGATCCCGTTTGCCCGCGCCGACGACGGCGATCCCCTCTTCCGGGATGGACAGGACGACGGCGCGAACCGAAAGCGCGGGAATGAGACCCGGCACGGGGCTGACGGCTGCGTAGGTGCCGTGATCGTGGGTCACATAGCACCCTGATCGGAGGATAGTCCTGGTTCCAGGCACCTCGCCGAGGTCAGGAAGGAACTCGATGACGCGGTCCGGGAACGCGGAACCGCCCATGGAATAGATGGGCGTGGCGGTCTCAAAGTACGTCGCGGCTTCCAGATAGGTGTCCCGTACCAGTTGGCAGTGCCGGTCAACCGCCGTGACCGTCTCCTCGGCCCTGCTATTGGGCACGACGCCTTCGTAGCCGGCAACTCCGACCAGCTTCAGGCCCGGCGTGGCACGGACCAGCCCGGCCAGGCGCAGGGCCTCGCCCACGCCGCGGACTCCGGTGCGTCCGCCGGGAGTTCCCACGTCGATCAGCACCTCAAGGGCGACCGTCGCGCCGTCGAACGCCGCCGCCGCGGCTTTGACCCCGGCTGCCGAATCGACGAAGCAACGGATTTCCCGGCCCGGATTTTCCTCCAGCCACGTTCGGACACGCAGTAGTCCGAACCTGTCGACGATCTCGTTCGCGACGAGAACGCGGACATGTCCCCACTCCAGCGCCGAAGCGACCTGATCCACGGTGGCGACGGTTACGCCGACCGCGCCTGCAGCCACCTGCCGTTCGATGATCGGTGCCGACATCGTTGTCTTGACATGCGGAGCCAGCTCCACACCCCGCTCACGACACCACTCCGCCATGACCCGGATATTGCTGTCGAGGGCCGCACTGTTGAGCCGTAGCTGCGGATACGCCGATGCGGCGGCCAGTTTGGCCGCGAAGTCTCCATCGGCTCCGGCCTGACTCTTAATCAACTTGCTCACGCTACTCCCTGTCGTTCGGCCCAAAAAGCGGCTCTTCCCTCCGACAATCTACTGGAGCATCATGGGGCAGTACGTCATGGCCAGGGCAAAACCGGGATCGGAGGAAAAAATGCCCCACCGACCGTTAGGGTTTCTCTTCTTTGGCGGTCTCGGTGAAGAGGTCTCCCTGAGCGGCTCCCGAGCCCGCCTTCCCGCCGCCCGGGCCGCGCAAAATGAATGCGATACCGACGGCGGCCGCTGCGCCGGCCAGCGGTCCGGCGACGTACACCCAGTAGTCGCTGAAGTTGCCGCCGGCGAGGTCGGGGCCGAACGTTCGCGCCGGATTCATCGATGTGCCGGAGATGGGACTGCCCCACAGGCCAGCCACGGCAATGTAGGCGCCTACTGCAAAGGCCCCGAGCAATCCGATGTTCTGGGCCCCGGAGGCGGTTCCCAGAATGACGCTGACCAGCACCAGCGTGAGCAGTGTCTCCATCCAGAACGCGGCGCCCGCCGAAAACTCCGCCGCCGGATAGTTCGAACCGTACGTGGCGGAGACACCGATCACGGCCTGCAGCAGCAGGCAGGCAAGCGTCGCGCCGATGAGCTGAACGACGATGTAGCCCGGCACCCGGCGCCACGGGAAGTCACCGCGGAGCGCGAACGCGAAGCTGACCGCAGGGTTCAGATGTGCCCCAGAGATTTTGCCCATAAACAGGATGATCCCCATCACCATCAGGCCGGGGGCGACCACGGCCGCCGTGCGGCTGATGACACCGGGGAAGGCCTGACTCATCATTCCACCCCCGGCCGCGACAATGACGAGGAGAAATGTGCCGTAAAACTCCGAGAACAGCCGCCGCCATTCCTGGCGCGGATCATTAAAATCCTGGATTCGCAGCAGGATGTTCTGCTCGACAACTCCCAGTTCGCTGGCAAGGTTGTGATTGTGCGCCTCGTCCTTACGCGCGCCCGCGCGTCCGATTCCGTCTTTGTCCTGATTTTCCGCCATGGCGTGTCGCCTCCGCCGATTATGGAATCGTGCCGTGCCAATCTGATTGCCCATCTGATTGCCAATCTATTGGCACAGAGCGGGTCGGCACCTGAGAAGCCCAATGTACCGCTGCCGGAGCCGGTTGTCAGCGTTGCGCAGGTGGCCCTCCAAGAGTTGTCGGCCGGCCAATGAAGAGAGATCCATCCGTCAGGGGCCACGGCCGGTATGGGTGCAGCCGGATCGGGGAAGGACGTGGCTGCCACCCGCAAACATCCGAAGGGCGCAAACATCCGAAGGATCAGGGGCGGCAATTTCGTAAGGACATCCGGGGAACAAAGTCCTACGATTCAGCCATGACGCTTCAGACGTGGCAGAAATATTCCGAGTGGCCCCTCGTCGGTGCGGCCTTTCTTTTCCTGGCGGCCTACTCCATCCTGGTCATTGTCGAACCGCCGGCCCCCTACGCCACCCTTCTGACACTTGTCATCTGGTCAACGTGGGCTGCCTTCGGCGTCGATTACATTGTGAAATTGGTGCTGGCGCCCCAGCGGGGCCGATGGTTCATCCGCCACCCTATGGACCTGCTCATGGTGGTGCTTCCGGTAGCGCGGCCATTGCGGCTCCTGCGTCCCTTCACCTTGCGTAAAGTCATGGACCGGGCCCCGGGCACCGCCATCCGAACACGGGTCATGGCCTATGTCATTGCATCGGCCGTCCTTCTGATCTACACCGTGGCCCTGAGCGTCCTCAGTTTCGAAAAGGGCGCTCCGAACGCGAATATCACCACGATGGGCGACGCCTTGTGGTGGGCGATGGTCACCATCACAACGATCGGATACGGCGATTACTACCCCGTAACCGTCCCCGGCCGATGGGCTGCGTCCGCGCTGATGGTCGGCGGGTTTGCAGTCCTGAGCATGGTCACGGCAGCCGTGTCCTCCTGGCTGGTTGAAAGTGTCACCGCCGCAACCAATGCGCGCACAAAAGCCGCTGAACTCTCCGGCAGCGACGAGCTTGCCCTCCTCACGGCACAGGTCAATAGGCTCAATGACCAGCTAGCCCGGAGCCTGGGCGAAACCAACAGTGACCACGGCGACGGCACACCAGGCCACGAACCAGGGTAACGGCACGGCGCCAACGCCTCATCGGCCTTCCACATCCCAACCGTCTCCCCGCCGTCTCGTTGCGCGGCATCCGGTCGATGCCGTTGCGTTTCAGAAGCCGGCCGGCTTCTTCTGCCGCGGATTGCCTTGGAGGTCCATGGCTTCGTGGATCTGCAGGGCGAACCAGAGTTGCGCCAGCGTGGACGTTTCGGTCATATCAAGGCCCGTCAGCTCACTGATCTTCCGAATGCGGTAGATGATGGTCTGCCGATGCGCGAACAGGGCCCCCGCGGTCTTTTGCCACGACCGTTGCATGTCAAGGAACGTCTTCAGCGTGACGATGAGGTCCCCATTTTCTCCCTGTTCGTACTCGAAAATGGGTCCGAGCAGCCGCTGTACCAGAGCGTTGCCTTCCTCAAAGCTAGTGAGTCCGAGCCACGAGGGTCCCTCCGCATAGCGGACCAGCCGGTCGCCGGTGCTTGATGCGGTCCCAAGCGCCCACATCGATTCCTGAAGAGCCCTCTGCGCACCGGCGGCCGCGGAAGGCCGACTGATCCCGATCTTCACATTCAAGGGAACGACGTGCCGCAGGAGATCGTCGGTGCAGTCTGAGGCGACAGCCAGATGCAACGTATTGAACCTGCGCTGGCAGGCCGTCGGATAGCCGTGTCGCCACAAATCTACGTGGATCCCCGCCAGGGCCTCACCGTCGTCGCTGGACATGGAGACGATGAGGAATTCCCGTGAAGTAATCCCGAATTCAGGCAGCCGGCTTTCAATCTCGGCTATGCCCAGGCGTCCGTCAAAGGCCTGCACAAGGAACTCAGCACCGAGCCGGCGCTGGTTCTCTAGCGACAGAACCGTCCGAGATAGCTCCAGCCCAAGGACTGTGGCGGCATGAAGCAGCACCACCGCATCCGGGAGCGGCTCGGATTTCGGCAGCACCACCAGGAGCGCATTGGCGTGAGTCGGAATATCCATCATCAGAAGGTGACGGTCCCCCACACGGTGCCACTGGAACTTCTTGCTGGCCACCGGTGACTTGCTGGTCAGCGGTTCAAGGTCACGCCTGAGCTCCGGCGGCAACGACCGGCCTCCGGGATGCCAGGCATGCAGGCACCGTCGATCAACCACGAAGAGTCTCGCGTCGAGTTCGGCTTCGATGCCAGCGATCAAACTTAGCCAGTTGTCGTCAGAAGGCCCCGCCAGCCGAAGGAGGTCATAGATGCGAGCCGTCTGACGCAGCTTTCGGGACTCCTCAAGCAACGAAGCCTCAGCGACCGAACGTGCGATGGCGATGAACGGAAGCGGATAGGGGATGCTGAGGACCGGCAACGGCAGGTGGTCGCAGACTTCGAAGAACTCGGGAAGCAGCTTAGGGGCATGCATCTGCTCGCCGATCGCCAGGGCACTCGCGCCGGCGTTGACCAGTGCCTCGGCAAGCTCAACCTGCCCCGCGGGATCCGCCGGGATGGACAGCCCGTTGGTCATCATGAGCTCGCCGCCGGTGACCCATTCCCACAGCCGCGGGAGGTCGGATGTGTGGGCCCATGTGACCCTGTTGCCCAGACCGGCGGATCCCGCCAGGAGGCTCAGGCCCAACTGGGGTTCGGCCAGCAGTTCGGCCACGGTGATCGCCATGCGCGGGTCCTGTTCATGAGTGCGGAGGCCGCCCCCGAGCCGCTTATACACATGTATAAACCCCTGGGTTATTTGTAGTCAATCTGCGCATATACCCCGTGACGCAGATCACTAATAGTGGAGGTAGCAGCAACCGCGCAGATGCCCGGCACGGAGAAGAAATCCGCGGGGCTGTCTGAAACCAAAGCAACCGGAGGATCCCTGTCATGACCACACACAAGCCCATCGGCCCCGTCGACGCAACGAAAGTCCCCCGCTACGCGGGCCTGGGCACCTTCGCCCGGCTTCCTCAGATCGACCGTGTCCCTGACTACGACATTGCCATTGTCGGTGTCCCTTTCGACGGCGGCACCTCCTACCGCCCGGGCGCCCGCTTCGGTCCGGCAGCTGTCCGTGAAGCGTCGCGGCTCCTGCGCCCCGGCTACCATCCGGAACTCGACGTGGAGCCCGTGTACGAGGCGCAGGTTGTCGACGCCGGCGACATCGCCTGCACCCCATATGACATCGCCCGCGCAGTCCGCGAGATCGAGGAGCAGGCCCTCCCGCTCCTCGGCGACGCCGACTCCGGCAAAAGGCTCATCTCCATCGGCGGCGACCACACCATCGCGCTCCCGATGCTGCGGGCCTTGAACAAGGTCCACGGTCCGGTGGCACTGCTCCACTTCGATGCACACCTGGACACGTGGGACACCTATTTCGACCAGCCCGTCACGCACGGAACCATCTTCCGCCGGGCCTTCGAAGAAGGCCTTCTCGTCGAGGACAGCTCGATGCACGTGGGCATCCGCGGCCCGGTTTACGACCGCAACGATTTCCTTCGCGACCACGAATTCGGCTTCCAGATCATCCGCTGCTCGGACCTGGACGTTATCGGAGTTCCAGCAGCGATCCAGCGCGTCAAGGAGCGTCTGGGCGACACTCCGGTCTACGTCTCCATCGACATCGATGTCCTGGACCCGTCCTACGCGCCGGGCACCGGCACGCCGGAAATGGGCGGGCTCCACTCCCGCGAGCTGCTGGCGCTGCTCCGCGGATTGAACGGCATCAACATCGTGGGCGCCGACGTCGTCGAGGTCGCTCCGGCCTATGACCACGCAGACATCACCACTGTCGCCGCGGCGACCCTCGTCTTCGACCTTCTGGCGTTGATGGTGAACCGCAGCAAGGCCACCACCAGCGGCGCCCAACAGCTGGAATCGGCCACCGTTTGAGCCGCAACGGCCGGGTAGTCGCGGCTGATTTATACATATGTATGAAGAGGTTTACGGCAACTGTTCAATCGCCGGATTCTCACTGTGACAAAAGTCACGAATGATTGATACAACAGATCCCGTGCTCGACGAAGTGCCGGGACAGAACAAAGAGGTTCCCATGTACTCCTGGAATGCATCATGAACGCTCGACCCACTCGCGCAGTCGCGGCCGAGGTGCCCCGGCTCGAGGACAAGACTATTCAACCCATCCCCGCCCACGAACGCCACGGAAAAGCCCGGGACCTTTTCACCATTTGGTTCGGTTCCAACATCATGATCATGACCATCGTGACCGGGGGCCTCGCGACGACGGTGTTCGGGCTCAGCTTCGTGCCGGCCATCGTCGGCATTATCGTCGGGAACCTCGTCGGTGGCATCTTCATGGCCCTGCATTCGGCCCAAGGCCCGCAACTGGGCGTGGCGCAGATGATTCAGACCCGCGGCCAGTTCGGTTCGTACGGGGCGCTGCTAATCGTCGTCATCGTGGTGATCATGTACGTCGGGTTTTTTGCGGCGAACCTCGTCTTTGGCGGCGAAGCACTGGCCGCAGTCAGCCCGGGCATTAGTGTTGACGGAGGCATCATTGTCATCGGCGTCGTGAGCGTCGTCGCCACCATCTTTGGCTACCGGCTCATCCACGCCTATGCACGCTTCTTGAGCATCGTGGCCGGTCTGGCGCTGGTGCTGGCCTTCGTCTGGATCCTGGCCGTCCACGGATTGCCGGCCAGCTTCCTGAACCAGGGAAACTTCAACTGGGTGGGCTTCATGGCCACCATCTCCGTCTCCGCCCTCTGGCAGCTCGCCTACGCTCCCTACGTCTCGGACTACTCCCGCTACATGCCTCAAGGCACCGGCTCGGCCCCGGCATTCTGGGCATCCTACTCAGGCTGCGTCTTGGGAACACTCTTCCCGATGGTCTTGGGGGCCTTGGTGGGAACGCTCGCCCTGGCACTGGTCAACGATGGCAGCAGCGTCGAAATAGTCGGCAGCCTGGGAGCCCTGCTCGGGCCATGGACCATGGTGGTCATCGGAATCTTCTGCCTCGGTGTTGCGGCGTCGAACGCCATGAATCTCTACTGCGGGGTCCTGTGCACGCTCACCATTGGGCAGACGTTCAGGCCAACCTGGTTGCCCCACGCCAAGACCCGGACCATTGCGGCGATCATCCTCTTCACCCTCGCCCTCCTGATCTCGCTGTTCGCACGGGACAATTTCATCTTCTTCTACACGAACTTCCTCTCGTTCCTGATGTACGTCCTGGTTCCGTGGACGGCCATCAACCTGGTCGACTACTACCTCCTGCGGCACGGCGACTACAGGGTTGAAGACTTCTTCAAGCGCGACGGCGGGGTGTACGGAAGGTTCAACTGGGTCGCGATCGGAGCCTATGTTGCCGGCGCACTGATCCAGGTTCCGTTCTCGGCAACAGCGATGTTCACGGGGCCCGTCGCCGCAGCGATGAACGGCGTGGACCTCTCCTGGATTGTTGGCCTGGTGGTCGTTGCACCCCTGTACTACTTTGCGGCACGGGTGCTCCGCAAGACGCCGGATGCCGTTGCCGTCCCCTTTCAGTCGCCCGCATTCGCAACTGACCTGGTTGAGGCGCCGCAGACGTAACGTCCACCCCGGGCATCTGCGGCCCTCACTCACACAAACTCCCGGCGCCGAGATCGGCGCAAAAAACAAAGGCCAATTATCATGACACTCACAGACATCAAGCAGTTCGCAGTCCGGCGCTCTTCCTCGGAGCAAAGCCTCGCCGGCGTTTTGCCTCCCGCGGGGCACTTCATCGGTGGAACGTTTGTCTCCGGTTCCTCGACTCAGCTCATCGACGTCGTAGACCCCACCACGGAGCAGGTCATCGCGTCAGTGCAGGCCGGAACAGCCGCGGATGTGGACGTTGCGGTCGAGGCGGCCGTGGCGGCCCGGAAGTCCTGGGGCGCCACCACGCCGAAGGAACGGTCCGAGGTGTTGTCCCTGATCGCCAACATCATTGAAGAGAACCGCGAAGCATTCGAACTCATCGAGTCCGCCAACACCGGTAAACCGCGGACCGTCGCGGAGGACGATGTCTCCAGCACCATCGACACCTTCCGGTTCATGGCCGGAGCTTCCCGCACGCTGACGTCTTTGGCGGGCGGCGATTACGCCACCGGACACACCTCGGTCATCCTCAGGGAACCCGTCGGCGTCGTCGGCGTTATCACCCCTTGGAACTACCCGCTGCTGATGGCTGCGTGGAAGATCGCGCCCATCCTGGCCGCCGGAAACAGCATCGTCCTGAAGCCCTCCGAACAGACTCCGCTCTCGACACTGAAGCTGGCGGAACTTGTGGCCGGACGCATCCCCGATGGAATCCTCAACGTCGTGACGGGACAAGGCCGGACAGTTGGGCAGCGGCTTGCCGAACATCCTGATGTCGCCCTCATTGCGTTGACGGGGAGCGTCGTCAGCGGACAGGCAGTGGCGGAGACCGCGGGCAAGTCCGTCAAGCGCGTCCACCTGGAACTCGGCGGCAAGGCCCCTGTTGTGGTCTTCCCCGATGCCGACCTCCGTGCGGCCGCCGCCGGGGTGCGAAACGCCGGCTTCTGGAATGCCGGCCAGGACTGTGGCGCCGCCTGCCGCGTGCTGGTCCACGAATCCGTGGCTGAGGAGTTTACCGAGCACCTGGTACGCGAAGTCGGCACGCTCGTCGTCGGTGCCCCGGGCGCAGGGGACGACGTGGAAATCGGTCCCATGATTTCGCGCCCGCACTTCGACCGCGTGAAGGAATCGCTTGCCGAGGCAAAGGCTGCGGGTCTTCAGGTGGCCATCGGCGGCTCGGCCTTGGACGGTCCCGGCTACTTCATTGAACCCACAGTGATCAGCAACGTGCCGGCCGGGGCCCATATTGCTACCCACGAAATCTTTGGTCCCGTCGTCACCGTCGAGTCCTTCAGCACCACTGACGAGGCCATTACCCGGGCCAACGAGAGCCCCTACGGCCTTTCCGCCTCGGTGTGGACGCGGGATTCGAGCCTGTCGCTGAGCGTTCCGAAGCAACTCGATTTCGGCACCGTCTGGGTCAATTCACACCTGGTGTTGGCCTGCGAGGTTCCGTGGGGCGGATTCAAAGGATCCGGCTATGGCCGCGACCTCTCACTCTATGCCCTGGACGATTACTCCCGGACCAAGCACGTCATGATCAACCACAGCGCGTGAGCGTTGATACCAGCATCGGAGCTCAGCAATGACCACCACGAATCATTCCCAGGCCGCGCCGTCGGCACGCGCGGCGACCCCTTCCGCTCCCTTCGGGACCGACGTCACGTGGACCAACTGGGGCGGAAACCAGAGCGCCACACCGGCCTTCACCGTCCGGCCCCGGAATGAACAAGAAGCGCTCGACGCCGTCCGGTTCGCCATCCGCGAGGGCCTGCCCGTCCGCGCGGTCGGCTCAGGACATTCGTCCTCTCCCCTGGTTCAGACCGGCGGCGTCCTGATGGACATGTCAGCGCTCTCGGCCATCACCGGAACCGACCGCGGGCGGCGCCGCGCCAGGGCCCTGGCCGGCACCACCATCAACGCCTTTGGCGATCCGCTGTGGGAACAGGGGCTGGCACTGGGCAACCAGGGTGACATCGACAAGCAGCAGATCGCCGGGGCACTCGCGACCAGCACCCACGGCTCCGGGAAAAACCTGGGCAGTTTCTCCTCCGCCTTGCGCTGGGTCCGGCTGATCAACGGCTACGGCGAAATCGTCGAAATCGGTGAAGGGCAACTCCGCGAACTCAGGGCCGCCCAGGTCGCTTTGGGCACGCTCGGAATCTTCCTGGAGGTCGAACTGGCGGTCGAGGACCGCTATTATCTGCAGGAGGAGATTACGTATCCCACGTGGGCGGAGACCGCGGCAACCTGGCAGGCCGACATCGACGCGAACAGGCACTACTCGTTCCTCTGGTGCCCGGACGACGATTCATGTGAGCTCCTGGACCTCCCCGGTTCGCCGGACCAGAACATGGCGAACCGCAGCTACACCAAGCGGTACAACATCGCCCAGATCCAGGACGACCGTGAAATTTCCCGCACGGAGGGTGCCCGGCTGGACCGGTCGTACCGCATCTACCCGGGCGGGTTCACCACACAGTTCCATGAACTCGAGTACTTCGTTCCCAGCCAGCACGGCCTGGAGGCCGTCGAGGCTGTCCAGGACCTGATCCGCACCCAGCATCCCGACCAGAAGTACCCGGTTGAGGTCCGCTGGGTGAAGGCCGACGAAGGGTACATGTCCCAGTTCCAAGGACGCGACACCACCGTCATTACCCTGACCACTCAACCTGGAACTGACTACTGGCGATTCTTCCGGGATGCAGATGCGCTGCTGCAGGAATTCGAGCCGCGTGCACACTGGGGCAAGATCCATTTCATGACGAGGAGCCGCCTGGAGCGTCTCTACCCGGAGCTCGAAACCTTCATCCAGATACGCCGGGAGTTCGATCCCCGCGGAATGTTCCTCAACGACCACACCCGCGCCCTCGTAGGCTAAACCCACAAGCAGCTCGCGAACGAACAACCAAGAGCACGAGGTGCGGACAAGGTCCGCACCTCGTGCTCTTGGCCTAAACGGTCAGGCGGAAATCCGGTCCGTCAGGCTGGACCGGGCCTCGCGGACGGCCGGTACGCCGTCGCCGTCCTGGCCGTACAGCCAGTCGTTGTACTGGAAGTCGTTGTCCTTCCGGCTCTTGAAGAGCAGGTTCCGCAGTGTCCGGCCCAGGCCGGACACGTGCCAGGATTCGCCCCAGACGCGGGCGGTGCGCTGGACCCGGGCCGTGCGGCCGGCGCGGATGGTGTTGAACTCCTTGATCGCGCCGTCCCAGGCTTCCGGGTTGACGCCTCCCTGGGTGAAGACGGTGCCATTGGTGGCGTCCTGCAGCACGGCGGCGTCCTCGAGCGCTTGGCAGGCGCCCTGGGCGAGGTACTGGAGCATGGGGTGCGCGGCGTCGCCCATCAGCACCATTCGGCCGGCAACCCAGTTTTCGATCGGGTCGCGGTCGTACATGGGCCAGCGGATGCCGGTGGCCAGGTTCTTGAGCCCTTCCTGAACGGCCGGGACACAATCCTTGTACGCGGCCTCCAGCTCGTCCACACCGCCGTACTGCTCTTCGCCGCGTTCGAACGAGGCCGATTTGAAGACGGCCACCGTGTTCAGCAGCTCGCCCTTCCGCAGTGGGTACTGCACGAGGTGGCAGTCCGGTCCGAGGTAGACGATGACGTCTTCGAGGTCGGCCTTGGGTGTGTTTTCGGTGATCGGGACGGTGCCGCGGTACGCGACGTAGGCCGAGGGGACGGGCTCATCGTTGGCCACGAGCGGACGCAGGGTGGACTTGAGTCCGTCGGCGCCGATCACGACGTCGGCCTCGTAGTCCACGCCCGCTGCGGTGTGGGCCACGCCGCGGCCGTTGACGGTTTCAACGCTCTCGACCATGACGTCGTTGACGAGCTTGACGCCCGCCGCCTCGCAGCCTTCGAGCAGGACCCGGTGCAGGTCGCTGCGGTGGATCACGACGTACGGCGCGCCGTAGCGTTCCTCGAATTCCCCGCCGAGGGTCTGGCGGGTGAGCTCCTCGCCGGTGACGGCGTCGCGGAAGACCAGATGCTTGGGCTGGACGCCGATTTCCAGCGCCTTTTCCAGCAGGCCCCAGCGCCGCAGGACGCGGGAGGCGTTGGGGGCCATCTGCAGGCCCGCGCCAACCTCGCCGAATTCGGGGGCCCGCTCCACGAGGGTGACGTTGGCGCCGTTTTCACGCAGCGCGAGGGCTCCGGCCAGCCCGGCCATTCCCCCTCCGATGACGAGGACATCGGTGGACGTGGCGTGCTCAGACATTGCTTGCTCCTGTTGATGTGAGTGAGGGTGAGGTTGAGAGTTTGGACTTGAGTTTGAGGCCGACGGCGGCCAGCAGGACCGCGGCGATGGCGGCGGCACCGGCGAAGGCGAGGAAATTGGAATTGACGCCCAGCCCGGCGGCCAGCAGGAGGCCGCCGATCTGGGGTGCGGCGACGGCGCCGATGCGGCCCGTTCCCAGGGCCCAGCCCAGCGCGGTTCCGCGCAGGTGTCCGGGATAGTGGCTCGCGACGGCGGCGATGATGAGGCACTGCGTGCCGTGGGTGCCGACGCCGGCGAGGACCAGCATGAAGTAGACGAGGCCGACGGGCGGCCCGGTCACAAGGACCACGAGGGCTCCGGCAGCGACGGCGGCCGCGGCGATCGCCGTCGGGATCGGACCGAAGCGGGTGCCCGCCCAGGCCGTGATGACCGAGCCGGCCACGGCACCGAGGTTGAGGGCGAGTGCGAAGGTCAGGGCTGAGCCCAGGTTGTAGCCGGCCAGCTGCATGAGGTTCGGCAGCCAGGTGCCCAGACCGTACCAGGCGAACAAGGTGGCAATCGTTGCCAGGGCGAACAGCACGCTCACCCCCAGGTACGGGGCGCGAAGCAGGGAGGAGAAGCCGGACGGCTCGTTGACCGCAAGCCCCTTCCCGGCTGCCTTGCGGGCGGCCCTGCCTGCGGCGCTGGCCGGGGCCAGGGTCTCCGGAAGGTATTTCACTCCGAGCGGCACCACGACCATCAGGGCAACCACGGCGACCAGGAACATGGACTCCCAGCCGAAGGCGGGGATCAGCTGGATGCCGACGAGGGCTGCGATGGATCCGCCAATCGGGACACCGGACATCATCAGGGTGGCGACGGTGGAGCGCCATTTGGCCGTGACGAGTTCGGCCACGAGCGCATTTGCCGAGGGCACCAGCCCGCCGAGTCCGATGCCGGCGAGGAGCCGCAGGACGCCGAAGACCGGGGCACTGGGGGCGAACGCGCAGAGGATCGTGAAGATCGAAAAGACGATGGCACAGCCCAGGATGGTCCGGCGGCGGCCCCACGAGTCGGCCATGCGTCCGGCGAAGATCGCCCCGATCATCATGCCGACGAAGGCCATGGAGCCGATCGTTCCGGCGGTCGCCTTATTCAAGCCCCAGCCGGTCTCAGAAATCAGTGAGGACTGGACGGTGCCGTAGACGATGAGGTCGTAGCCATCGAAGACCACCAGGAGCCAGCAGACGAGGACGGCCGCTGCCGAGCCTTTGGAGAACCGTGATGCAGGCCCATCAGCGGTAGTGGGGCCGGGAAGACCCGGTGTCGGCCGCTCCGGCGCTGCAGCGGAAGGTGTGTGATTCATCCCACTACTGTCATGGCGATTGCAGACGAACAACAATACAATTCTGATGTGCAGAACAACCCGCCAACCAAGCCCACCCGGAAGCCCGTCCAAAAGCGGCCGACCTATTCCATCGAGGCGGTGGACAATGCGCTGCAACTCCTGCAGTTGCTCCGCGACGGCGGCGCGCTACGGCTCAAGGACGCCGCCGCCGAGCTCGGCGTAGCCCCCTCGACCGCTCACCGGCTCCTGGCGATGCTGGTCTACCGGGGCTTTGCCGTGCAGGATGAAAACCGCCGCTATGTTCCCGGGGCGGCCATGGGGGTCGGGCCAGCGGGCCTGAGCTGGACCAGGCTGCTGCGCTCGCTCGCCCAGCCGCACATGGAGCTGCTCTCGGCGCAACTGAACGAGACCGTCAACCTCATGGTGCGCGTGGGCACGAAAGTGCGCTTCCTGGCCACGGTCGAAGGGAACAACGTGTTGCGGGTTGGTGACCGGCAGGGGACGGTCATGCCCGCCAACAAGACGTCGGGCGGTAAGGCCATGCTCGCCGAACTGGAACCCCACATGATCGACCAACTCTTTCGCAGCAACAATGCCGAGATTGGCGGGGACACCATTCCCGCCGCGGAGTACCCGGCGTTCCTGCGCGAGCTTGAGTCCATCCGCGGCAACGGCTTCGCGGCCAATTTTGAGGGAACGGAGGAGGGGGTGAGCGCCCTCGGGATGGCCCTGCACAACCGGCACGGGCACGTCGTCGGCGCACTCAGTGTCGCCACTCCCTCGACCCGCTTCCGCCGGGTGTTCGACGCCGGACTCGTCCCCGCGTTGCGGGAAACCTGCCGGCAGCTGGAGATTGACATCGCGGCCAATCCGGCCGAGCCGGACTGAGCGCGCGCTGAGCGCGCGGCCGGGCACACAGCGGGGTACCCCGCCGGGCATCGGGGGGAACAATCCAACAATTCTGACAGGCAGAATATGCTGGGGGTCACACCTCCACATCCGTAGAGTCGAACTACGCCAAAAACCTGTTCTGACCTACCGAGGAGGCCCACGTGTCCATCAGCGCCGAGAACACGACTCACGAATCAGTGGCCGCGGGGCATGCTGCTCCGGAGCCGACGCCCGAAGAAGCCGCCCAGCTGCAGGAGTTGTACCGGGATTTTGACCGGGAGAACCTGATCCCGCTGTGGACCGAGATCGCGGATTTGATGCCGATGGTCCCGTCGCCGAAGGCGGTGCCCCACGTCTGGCGGTGGAGCGATCTGTACCCGCTGGCAGCCCGTGCCGGGGACCTGGTCCCGGTGGGCCGGGGCGGGGAACGCCGGGCGATCGCCCTGGCGAACCCGGGCCTGGCCGGCACCCCGTACGCGACCCCCACGCTGTGGGCGGCCATCCAGTACCTCGGCGCCCGGGAGACCGCGCCCGAGCACCGCCACTCGCAGAACGCGTTCCGCTTCGTCGTCGAGGGCGAAGGGGTCTGGACGGTGGTGAACGGGGACCCGGTCCGGATGTCCCGCGGCGATTTCCTGCTGACCCCGGGCTGGAACTTCCACGGGCACCACAACGACACCGATGAGCCGATGGCCTGGATCGACGGCCTGGACATCCCGTTCGTGCACTACGCCGACGCCGGGTTCTTCGAGTTCGGCACCGAGCGCGTCACCGACGAGGCCACCCCGGACATCTCCCGCTCCGAACGCCTCTGGGCCCACCC